>CAYPTJ010000025.1:0-3824 GCA_964413845.1 uncultured Candidatus Saccharibacteria bacterium
ATCCCAAAGCTATAAACCGAAAGTGGACCAAGCTGAAGAAGAAGGTTAGGCAACACCATTAGGTTAAGACGATTTTCGCATTTTTGTGGTAATAAGCGCAAAAACGAGTCCCAGAATCTGCTCTCTAAGAAATGCAAAAAGTACCGCGGATGCTCCGACAGATGCAATCAGAAGGGTGGGGTTAAAAATATCAGCAATTGCCCCTCCGGCAATCACAAAAAAAGCGGTGAAGGTAGAGGTCAACATCCCAAATGTTCCAAAGGTGCGTCCCCTTGCCTGATCAGGAGTAATTCGCTGAAGAAGGACAGTAACAGGCACGGTGATAAAAGTCAAAGCAACCCCCAAAGTAAAAGTGAAGATTCCCACAAGCAGGGAAAATCCTGGAAGACGTTCAAAGGCAAGCGGTACCCCTTCCATCCCCAATCGAGAAGAATATTCCACCACCGTATTAAAAGAGTCTCCGATTCTTCCCGCAAAATGCACCCGCAACGCAGGAGAGGCAGCAAGGAGAAGAAGAGCCAAGCCAAAAACAAGAAGCCCTCCCTTGATCATCTTTTTTTCTCCCCAGCGATTGCCAAACTTCCCCACCAAGCTTGTCCCAAAGATAAGACCGAAAGCAACAGGAACAACCCCCACAAAACTTAGATCCCTTGCATCAATCTTCAAACCCTGCTCCATAAACCCCGGAGCAACTGCTCCTGCCGCTCCCATTCCCCCATAAAGCAACGCCAAAAACAAACCGGTGGTAAAAACTGTCTGCTTTTGCGCCAAAAGCCGAAACTCGTCTTTGATCTCTCTCTTAAAGTAAGAAAAGGAAGGCAACGGTTTTCTTCTCCTTTTTGCTTCAATTGGGGGAAGAAAAGAGACCAAAAAAGCTCCTAAGAGGACAAAACAAGTTGCCAAAACAAAAGGAGCTCTGTAGCCGAAAAAACGAAGCAAAGGTCCGGCTAAAAGAAACCCCACCACCACGGCCACGGTAATTGTTAAGGAAAAAAGCGAGTTAGCCGCCAAAAGTTCATCTTTTTTAACGATCCGAGGAAGGATGGCATTTTGCGAAGGAAAGAAAAACTCGTCAATCCCCTGAGCAATAAAGGTAACAAGAAGAATTAAGGGGAAGCTCTCCCTAGCAAAGATGAAACACAAAACTACCAAGCCCCAAAGAATATCGGTGGCAATGATGATCTTTTTCCGATCGAAGTTGTCAGCCATGGTTCCCGCCACTAAGCTTAAACTAACTGAGGGAATAAGAAAGGCCAGGATCCAAAGAGAGACGGCGAGATTCACCTTGGTTAATTCAAAGACCCAGATAATCAAAGCGAAGTTCACCATGTTGTAGGCCACCTGCTCCAAGGCGTGATTCGCCCAAAGTTGGAGGAAACTGTGGTTTTTAAGAAGACCTTTCGCTTTAGCAGGGATCATAGCGTTAAAAGTGAATCCTCCCCGCCGTAGCCGTCGGGGCGGCTTCCATATCTTCTCACGTCGAAATGTGGCGTCGCTTCGCTCCTTCCTTTTCTCCTCACGTCGAAAAGTATAGCGTATTTAGATTATGTAAGATCCAACAGAGGAAGAAGTTGTTTCTCTCCTTTGACAGGACCAATAAGGGCAAGGTTGAGACCTTCATTCACAAAAATTTCTCGCGCAACACCTTGAACCTCTTTAGCAGCAACGGCATCAATCTTTTTCATCAGCTCCTCCGGCGTTTCAATTTTCCGCTCTAGTACTTCCTGCCCCACTAAAAAACGGGCGACAAAGCTTGAGCTTTCAAGACTAAGGACCAGCTCCCCTTTGATTATCTCCTTCGCCTTACTTATCTCCCTTGAAGGAACTGGTTTATCCTTCAGCCGTTTCAACTCCCCAATAATCGCTTCAACCGCCTTTCCCGTCTTTTGATTGTTCACTCCGGCAAAGGTCACCAAAGTTCCAGTGTCAGTATAAGGGGCCATTAAAGACCCAACGTAGTAGGCCAACCCCATCTTCTCCCTTAATTGGAGGAAAAGCCGAGAAGACATCCCCTCCCCTAGAATCGTATTTAAAACTGCACAGGCATATTTTTTGGGGTGACTCAACGGATAGCCACGAACCCCCAAAGCAAGATGGGTCTGATTGGTCTTTCGCTCTTCAATTAAGATCTCTGGCTTCCCCTGCCTTGCTTTGAAAGGAAGAGGCTTGCTAAGTTTCGCGGGTTGAAGCTTCCCCAACCGCCAGCGTACCTCAGCAAGTGCTTTCTCCCTATCGGTATCACCGGTGACCACAACCACCGTATTTTCTGGTTTAAACCAACGGCTGGTGTAATCAAGAAGGTCCTCACGGCACATCGCCTTGATCGTCTCCTCCCGCCCCACCGTCTCCCAACCTAAAGGATGCTCCCCAAAGACAAGTTTGTTATAAAGATCACCGATATGCTCTCGGGGATTATCCCGGTGCATCCGCCGCTCCTCAAGAATCACTCCTTTCTCCCGTGCGATCTCCTTCTCCTCAAATTTAGAGTTTAAAAGGATATCGGATAAAACATCGAGCGCGAGGGGAAGATGTTTTGAAGCCGCTTTGACATAAAAGCCAGTCAGCTCCTCACCGGTAAAGGCGTTGAAATCCGCCCCGATCCCTTCAAGCTCACTTGCAATCGCTAAGGCAGTGGGTCGGCGCTTTGTCCCCTTAAACATCATATGCTCGGTGAAGTGAGCAATCCCTTGGTGCTGCCGCTCTTCAAAGCGCGAGCCAACCCCGGCAACGATCATCGCCGTTACTGACTTTACTTGGAGCATCGGGGCAATTAGCACCCGCAAACCGTTTTTGAGGGTATCTTTTTGATAGTCCATAAAGCTGCTTCGATTCTCGTTTATGCTCAATGATACCGCACTGGCGCTGGGTTTAAAACAAAAACGCCAGGTGCCAAAATCAGGTGTGGCACCCGGCGCTGAAATAAGCTACGGCCTAACAGAGATCATCACCAACCGTTTGGAATCGAAACTGTAAGGACTACCATCCAAACCACCGTAGATTTCAACAGGTTTAAAACCAGCAGCGCACATGATCCTTGCAAGATCCGCTGCGGAGTAAATCCTTTCGTTGTGCTCCCCGGTTCTCTCCGCTTTTTTCTCAAGATCTTGGAGAATCACCGAAGCGTGGATTCGATTAGCCCAAAAGTCAAACCGGTGTTCGGTTAGGAACCGGGCATTACCATTGGAAGATTCTTCCCACATCCTCTCCCTAAAGTTCTTCACGATCCAAAAGAGATTCATGGTATCGATCAAAACCTTCGCTTTGGGTTTAAGCGCCGCGTGAAGTGAACGAAGGGCGATCAAATCGTCCTCCTCTGTCAGATAGCCCAAACCAGCAGTGAAGAGATTGATCGCATAGTCTGCCTGTATCGAAGCCGGGGTTTCACGGAAGTCAGCGCAGACGGTAGCGATCTCAACTCCCGCCTGAGCCGCAGCCGCCTTTGCTCCTTCAATATACTCAGGGCAAAAATCGAGCAAGGTAACTTTAAATCCTCGCTGAGCGAGACGAACAGCATGCCTTCCCCAACCACCAACCCAATCAAGGATGTGAGTACCAGGCTCAGGCTTCAAAAGCCCCAAGAGTAGCTCAACCTCCCTTTCCGTTCGCCCATTATCAAGCATCCAATCGTAAGCGCGACCGTAAAAGTCATCCTCTCCCCCAAAGAAACGGTAGATCCAACTCTCCGCCATCTTTACCTCTCCTTTTGATTCAATTTTTGTTGCGTCCAGTCTACCTCAAAGCTATAGGATTGTCAACAAACAAAAGAAAACGGCCACTTGCGAAAGCGCAAATGACCGTTACTAAGGTTTAACGAAACGCCACTC
>CAYPTJ010000026.1:0-4489 GCA_964413845.1 uncultured Candidatus Saccharibacteria bacterium
AGTTTAGGGTTTTGTCAATTTTTTCTCGAGCAGATTCACTGCCGCCAAAAATTTATTGAAGAGAAACTGGATGTAATTTTTAAGGAAGGGGAGGTATTTCCCCTCGTTGATCACCTTCGCTAAAAAGATGATTACTAAGATTAAAAGGAGGGAGAGGATTAATTTTTTTATTAAACTTAGCGCGGGTTTTAACATCATCTTTATCTTAAGTTACCAGCACTTCCGGCGCTTATTGCTACACTGGTAGATGTCACACAAACTCCAGTAATACCAGCAGGTGGTGGTGTCGTACCCGTTGTAGGAAACGCTTCTTACTCCAGTACAGTCCCAACATAAAACATAATAGTTGCTGGTGGTAGGTTGGCTGCCGCCTCCACCCCCAGTGGTCCCTCCCCCGCCGGAACAAGTTACTCCCTTGCAGACATCGCCTTGGCATTTTGACCCTTTGGGACAATAAAAACACTTGCCGGCATTCGGATTACCACTTAAAATTATATCCTCCGCGCAGTAGCCGCAAGTGACATACCCCGATTTTGCAGAACAAAGGGGACCACCAAATTCCCGAGAGATGGATGCCATCCATTGCGGTGCCAACTTGATCACCTGGACCGCTGCAATTATCCCTACCAGGACCAGGGCAACGATCAACAAAATTCTGTTTATTCGATCGATAGCGGTGGAGATTGTGCCTATCATGAAATCTTAGAAGTTCTGACGTCTTCCCCGACATTGCGTCGGGGCTTCCGTCCAATTTCTAAATCTTAGAAATTGTACCAATCCTGAGGATTGATATCGGAAGTGGTTTCGCCAGCTTTTACCGCAACGACAATCGGTTTGTGCGAGGTGCAGTTAATACTTAACCCGCAGGTGACAAATTCCGAATAATACGCCCGGTAATCCGCAGAATAACCCCCCGAGCCACCAGGCAGATAGGCGAAAACATGATAGTCTCCGGCAGGGGCTTCGATCTTCTACCCCACGTGAGCAGTGTATTTTACATCCTGAAGATGATCCTTCGTGCAATACTGCTTTTGGGTTGAAGTATCCTCGGCGCAGATAGCTAAGTCTGATGGAATACCCTCCGAGGGGAAGCTTAAAGATCCCTCAATCATCCCCGTTGTTGGGGCGGGGGTTGCCTCCTCCTCCGACGGCTTCTTCTCGTTTTGGGCGTAGTAATAAACTCCCCCACCAATCAAGGCAAGAATCACCACCACGAGGATCAAGATTTTAGGGCTTGGGAAAGCCATCATCTTCAAGTTATCAGTTCCTAAAACGAGCCGTCAAGCTAACGGCGATGAGCACCTGGAACCCTTCCCCTTGGCGCGAAAGAGCGCTAAAATGAAAGGTTGATCCTATGATCGACAAGATCATCATCAAAGGCGCGAGACAACACAACTTAAAAAACATCAACCTGGAGATCCCCAAGAACAAGATGGTGGTGGTCACCGGAATCTCTGGATCAGGGAAGTCATCTTTAGCCTTTGACACGATCTACGCCGAGGGACAGCGCCGCTATGTGGAGTCTTTATCCGCTTACGCCCGCCAGTTTTTAGGAGTGATGGATAAGCCAGATGTGGATTCGATTGAGGGCCTCTCCCCTTCAATCTCCATTGATCAAAAATCCCCTTCCCAAAACCCGCGCTCAACAGTGGGAACGATCACCGAGGTTTACGACCTTTTGCGGCTTTTGTTCGCCCGTATCGGTCATCCCCACTGTCCAAACTGCGCCTTGGAGATCACCCGCCTCTCAATCGATGAGATTGTGGAGCGGATCTTTATCAAGATCAAAGAGGAAGCCAAAGGAGCCTCTCCCAAAACCTTTGCCCTCCTCTCCCCAATTGTCCGTCAGAAAAAAGGCGAATTTAAGGAGCTCATCTTAAACCTGCGCTCCAAAGGCTTCACCAAGATCAGGATTGATGGAAGGGAGATGGAGATTACTGAGGATCTTATCCTGATCAAAACCAACAAGCATGATATCGAGGTTGCCGTTGACCGCTTCCCCATCCTCCCCAAAGACCTTCGAAACGAGATCTTCGCCGCCAACATCAAATCGAAAGTGACAACCGCCGTCTCCCAAGCTCTTTCTCTTTCTGACGGGCTGGTAATCCTCTCCACCAAAGGCGGATTGGCCTCTGGCCAAAAGACCACCGAGAATGATGGAGACGAACACCTCTTTTCGGAAAAGTTCTCCTGTCCCAACTGCAACCTCTCCCTTCCAGAGATTGAACCGCGGATGTTCTCCTTTAACTCTCCCTTGGGAGCTTGCCCAACCTGCAACGGGATCGGAACGATCTTTAAGATTGATCCGGAGACGATTCTTAATAAAAACTTAACGATCAACGAGGGAGGAATCAAACCCTTCTCGGCGCTCTTTTTCCACGAAACCTGGTACGCCCGGCTCGTCAAAACGGTCTGCCAAGAGGAAGGAATTGATTTGGATACCCCGATTGGTGAGCTTCCTCAGGATAAGCTCAATCTTCTTCTGTACGGCCCGGGAAAGGTCTACCACGTCTTTGGCAAAAACCGCTTTGGCCGGGAGACCTCAATCTGGGAGCACTTTAACGGGATCATCCCCGAGCTGGAGCGCCGCTACTTTGGGAGCGGAGCGAGCAAAGCTAGCGGATGGAGATCCGCGTCCTTCGGGAGTGAGGGGGAAACCGCTTCGGCGATCAAGCATTATATGCGCGAGGAGATCTGCAAAGACTGCGGCGGAGCCCGTCTTAACCGCCAGATGCTCTCGATCACGGTTGACAACCTCAACATCACCGAAGTCTCCGATCTTTCCATTTCCGATCTTTTGCCGTACCTCAAGATGCTTCCTGAAAAACTCAACCAGTATGAGGGGGAGGTCGCCAAACCGATTCTTAAAGAGGCGGCGACCCGCCTCACCTTCTTAAACAATGTTGGCTTGTCCTACCTCACCATCTCCCGCCCGGCAAGGACCCTTGCCAGTGGGGAGCTGCAACGGATCCGCCTCGCTTCTCAGATTGGGACCGGTTTAACCGGGGTCCTTTATGTTTTAGATGAACCTTCGGTCGGGCTTCATCCTCGGGATATGGGGGCTTTGATCACCACCCTTCAAAATTTAAGAGACTTGGGAAACACCTTGATTGTGGTGGAGCATGACCGAGATACGATGGAGGCCGCTGATCATTTGATTGAGCTTGGGCCCGCCGCCGGACGCGAGGGAGGGCGGGTGGTTTTTGAGGGGACAGTTTCCGCAATCAAAAGAAAGCGCGACTCCTTAACCGGACAGTTTCTAGCCAACCGCCGGCAGGTTAAGATCGAAAAACCGGATCTTGTTGCCGGAAGAGGAACCCTTGTTCTTGAGGGAGTAGCGCACCACAACCTAAAAAGGATTAAGGTAGGGATCCCTCTGGGGAATCTTGTCGTCGTGACCGGAGTCTCGGGATCAGGGAAATCTTCTCTTGTCGTTGAGACCCTCTATCCCGCCCTCAAATATCAGCTTGGGGGATACGTCGCGGAACAGATTGGAGAGTTCAAGAACCTTTTGGGTTTTGAGAATTTAAGGCGGGTTTATCTGGTTGACCAATCCCCGATCGGGCGAACCCCCCGCTCCAACCCGGCAACCTATGTCGGCTTTTTCGATGATGTTCGGGAGATCTTCGCCACCACCCCCGATGCCAAGGGACGCGGTTTTAAGAAAGGGCGCTTCTCCTTTAACCTTAAAGGAGGGCGCTGCGAAAAGTGTGAGGGTGGGGGTTTAATCAAGGTGGAGATGCAGTTTCTCGCCGATGTTTATGTCACCTGCGATGTTTGTGAGGGACGCCGTTACAACGAGGAAACGCTGGAAGTGAAATACAAAGGGAAAACGATCTTTGAGGTTTTGAAGATGACCGTTGATGAGGCAGTAGAGTTCTTCAAAAATCATCCCCGTCTTTATAAAAAGCTTTGCTTTTTAAAAGATGTTGGCTTGGGATACATTGAGTTGGGACAGCCCGCCCCGACCTTCTCCGGAGGGGAGGCGCAAAGGATTAAACTGGTCAACGAACTCTCCCGGCGGGAGGCGGGAGACACCCTCTACATCCTTGATGAGCCAACCACCGGGCTGCACTTTTTTGACATCGAGAAGCTCATGAGAGCCCTCTACCGTTTGGTTGAGGGAGGGAACACGGTCGTTGTCATCGAACATAATCCCGAGGTGGTAAAAAACTGCCAGTGGATCATTGATTTAGGACCGGAGGGCGGAGATCGCGGCGGGTATGTCGTTTATCAAGGACCCCTGGAGGGGATCACAAGGGTTAAGGAGTCCCACACGGGAAGATATCTGAAGCACTACCTGAAAAGGCAGTAGGGAGAATGCGCAAGATTTATCGCCTGACAAAAGAAGAGATCACCAAAGCACCAGCAACGATCGGGGTTTACCAGTTTCTTAAAGGGCGAAAGGTCCTTTACATCGGCAAAGCGGTCAACGTTAAGGCGCGACTCGCCTCTCATCTGCAAAACGCAAGGCTTGATCCCAAAGAGG
>CAYPTJ010000027.1:0-9575 GCA_964413845.1 uncultured Candidatus Saccharibacteria bacterium
ACGCCATCAGCGCCGGATTCAAAAGATTGAAGAGCTGGAAAGCCGTTAGGAAAAGAAAGGAGGAACTCTTATTCCTCCTGATCGGTTACCACCCTTATCTCTCCTAACCCTTCTTGGTCATCAAGCTCTGCTACCTGCTCAGCCATCTCTAAAGCCGTTTCCTCTGGACACTCTCCTTTTGAGCGAGCTTCGGCAATCAGCTCCCTTGAGCTCTTTCTACCGAACAAGCGAAGAGCTCTCTTCCAGATCTTTCTAAGCATTGTCATCTCCTCCTTCGCTCATAATTGTAACATTGATAGAATTGGGGTGTGATTGAGGTCATCCCCACTGTCTTGGTCAAGAGTCAAGAGGAGTTCGAGAAGCGGTTGCGATTGGTTGAGCCGTATGTGGAAAGGGTTCAATGGGACATCATCGACGGCGTCTTTGTCGAGAACACTGCCTTCTCCGATGTTTTTGTTCTCAAGGATCTGGACACCAAGCTTGCAATCGAAGCCGACCTAATGGTTGCCGATCCTCAAAACTGGATTGAGCGGTTCCTCAATACCCGTGTGGATCGGTTGATCTTTCATGTGGAGTCAACCTCAGAGCCGGAAGTTTTAATCCAAGATGCGAAAACTGCCGGATTCAAGGTTGGTCTCACCCTTGACCCCGATACCCCCTTAAAACAGGTTTGGGATTATCTCCCCGAGGTTGATCTTTTCCAGGCGATGGGGGTGAAGTCGGGTTGGGGAGGGCAGGAGTTTGTTCCTGAGGTTTTGGATCGAATCGGCGAGGTGCGAAGGTCATTCCCCGAACTGGACATCTCTGTTGATGGGGGGATAAATGCGGAAACTGCTTCTCAAGTTATCGCTGCTGGGGCCAGCACCCTTTGCGCCGGCTCATTTATCTTTGATTCTGATAACATTGAGGAAGCGATTAAGACCTTAAGGAACGCTAATGCCTAAATTTGAGAAGGTCGCCATTTTCGGTTTTGCCGATGCCCATGAGGATCGCCAGGTCTTCAAAGATGCCTTTGCCACCGCCAAGCTCTTGGCCGAGAACGGCTATACCATCGTCAATGGTGGTGGCCCAGGGGTGATGAAAGCAGCCAGCCTTGGGGCGAAAGAAGCCAACGGGAAAGTGATTGGGGTTACCTTCTACCCGAAAGATGCTCCTTATTTTGAAGGCCGGGATAAGAGCAATCCAATTGACCAGGAGATAAAGACCCAAAACTATCTCGAGCGAACTCTGAAACTTTTAGATATCGGTGATGTCTGTGTCATCTTCCAGGGAGGAACGGGAACAATCTCCGAGTTTGGGATGGCTTGGGGTTTGGCTAGACTTTATTTTGGCCACCACAAACCATTTATCCTCTTCGGCAGTTTTTGGCATGAGATTTTGGAGGCGATCGCCAAAAATATGTATATTAGAGGTGAGGAGTTGGAGGTGTATCGGATCGTTGACACGCCGGAGGAGGTTTTAGAAGAGATCAAGAAGCTGGAGGAGGAGGGACAAAGTTTGGTCTGACTTGTGGTGAGTTTATCGAACCATGAAGAAACATTATTCCCTTAAGGAGTTAGATCAGATCGCCAATCAGATTCGCCAGGATATCATTGCGATGCTTGTTGAAGCAGGATCGGGGCATTCGGCTGGTCCTTTGGGGATGGCGGACGTCTTTACCGCTTTATATTTTGGAGGAGTTTTAAACCATGACCCCAAACGTCCAAATTGGCCAGAGCGCGATCGGGTGATCCTTTGCAACGGTCATATCTGTCCGGTTCTTTACGCCACCTTGGCTCGGGCTGGTTATTTTCCCGCTTCTGAATTAAAGACCTTGCGAAAGTTTGGTTCTCGGCTTCAGGGTCACCCTCACAGAGGGAGTCTCCCGGGAATTGAAAACAGCTCTGGTCCTGTTGCCCACAGCTCCTCAGTCGCCGTTGGTTTAGCTTACGCTGCCAAGATGGATAAGAAGAAATGGCAAGTTTATTGCTTGGTGGGGGACGGGGAGCAGCAGGAGGGACAGACTTGGGAGGCAGTGATGTTTGCGGGCAAGCATCATCTTGATAACTTAACCTTCATTATGGATCGAAACAACATTCAGATCGACGGTTACACCGAGGATGTGATGCCTTTGGAGCCTCTTCGGGAAAAATATGAAGCCTTCTGCTGGCATGTAATCGAGGTTGACGGCCACAACATTGAGGCGATTATTGATGCTGTAAATGAAGCGAAAGCGATCTTTGAAAAACCGGTGATGATTATCGCCCACACCATCCCCGGCAAGGGGGTTGATTTCATCGAGTGGGATTACGCTTGGCACGGGAAAGCACCTAAGCCGGAAGAGGCAAGGAAAGCGCTTCGGGAGCTTCGGACGCTGAAGGGAAAGATCAGATCGGAAGATGAATAAGAAGAAGATCATTAGCATTTTAATAGCGCTTGCTCTTCTTTACGTAGTGGCCTACGCACTAGTGGAGTTTCCGATCGATTGCTTTCCAACAATCGGGCCCAAACCCATTTTGAGAACAATCTTGGAGACCTTCTTTAGAACAAAATGTGTGACAATGTGAGATGTCGGTAAATAGAGAAGCAAAGTTAACAAGAAACCTCTTAGACGAAAAGAAGATCGGGCGGATTCCAACCCGTGATGGCTACGGGGAGGGATTGGTTGAAGCCGGCAAGCGTGACCCCAATGTGGTTGTTCTCTGCGCCGATCTCTCTGACTCGACCCGCTCCTTGATGTTCCAGAAGGTGTTCCCTGAGCGGTTTATTGAAGTGGGAATCGCGGAGCAGAATATGATGGGTCTGGCCGCTGGTTTGGCGCTTGCTGGTAAGGTTCCTTTTATTTCAACCTATGCCGTCTTTTGCCCGGGAATAAATTGGAGTCAGCTTCGGGTTTGTGTTTGTCAGAACGATGCCAATGTCAAGTTAACGGGAGCTCATGCGGGAATCTCTGTTGGGCCGGATGGAATGAGCCACCAAGGGCTTGAGGATATGGCGATTACCCGTTGCCTGCCCGGTTTGGTTGTTCTCGCCCCTTGTGATTACAACGAGACGCGAAAAGCAACTTTAGCCGCTGCTCAATGGAAGGGACCAGTTTACCTTCGTTTTGCGCGGGAGAAGACACCTGTTTTTACAACGGAAAAAACTCCCTTCAAGATCGGTCAGGCAGAGCTATTTTGGACCTCTTCTAAACCACGAGTGACAATCGTTGCTTGCGGTCCTCTTGTTTATGACGCTTTGCTTGCTGCAGAAAAATTGGAAGACAAAGGGTTGGGAGCGGAAGTGATCAATTGCCATACGATTAAGCCTTTGGATACAAAAACAATTCTTAAATCGGTTAAGAAAACTGGAGCGGTGGTAACGGTTGAGGAGCACCAGATTATTGGAGGATTAGGAAGCGCAGTAGCGGAAATTTTAGGTGAGAACTATCCCGTTCCAATGCGGCGGATTGGGGTGTATGATCGATGGGGAGAATCAGGTGAGCCAGAGGAGCTTCTTGAGGCATTCGGGCTAACGAGTAAAAATATTGTTCAAGCAGCAGGGGAGGTGGTAAAGGCAAAATGATTAATCTTGGAAAAATTCTTAAAGACGGAAAAGCGCTTTTCCTTGCCTACGATCATGGGATGGAACACGGGCCGGTGGAATTCAGGGATGCTAAAAAGGCGGAAGATCCTCAATTCATCTTGGATATTGCCCATAAGGGTGGTTACACTGCCGTTATCCTCCACAAAGGGGTTGCTGAGAAGTACTACCTCTCCTGGGGAGCGGATGAGCGCAAGTGTGTTCCTTTGATTATTAAGCTCAACGGGAAAACAAACATCCCCGATGTTGAACCCTACTCACCTTTAGTTTGTTCGGTGGAGGAAGCGATTGAGCTCGGAGCCTCTGCTGTTGGTTACACCATCTATTTGGGAAGTGAGAAAGAATCAACGATGTTTTGGGAGTTTGGTGAGGTGGTTCGCGAAGCGCACCGGGCGGGGATTCCGGCGATCGGCTGGATCTATCCTCGGGGGAAGTGGGTGAAGGAGAAGTACGGCTCTGATACTGACCCTGAGGTTGTCGCCTACGCTGCCCGAGTTGGCTTGGAGCTTGGAGCGGATATCGTGAAGATCAAATACACCGGGGATCGAAAAAGTTTTGCCAAGGCCGTTTCCGCCGCGGGGCGAACAAAAGTCGTTCTCTCCGGTGGGGAAAAGACGGAGAAAGAGGATGAGTTTCTCCAAACGCTTAAGGATGTGATGGCTGCCGGGGCGATCGGCGTTGCGGTTGGACGAAACGTTTGGAAAGACAAAGATCCTCTTGGGATGACGGAGAAGATTAGAAAGATTGTCTTTGATTGAGTTACTGGCAAGGACCATCTTGTCATTTTGCCCATGTCACAAGTCTTACCAGATAGGGAATTCTTTGAAAATCCAGCGGAAAGGAAGTATTTTATTAAGATCCTTATCTCCTCTTTTGGTGGTTGGCCACGTTTGCACCGCTTCTTATTTCTTTCCCTCATTGGAAAATTCTTTCCTCAATTAGCAGAGGTGCTTGGGGAGTTTGTAGCTCCTGAGTACGCTTTGGTGTTTTGCAACAAGCGTGATATCAAAGACAAAGATGCTCGTCTTTCCACTTTCAACGATAAGGTTGAGGTTGGGGAGACTTTGGAGCAGGGTCTTCGGAGGGCACTCAGAGATGATTTGGGGATCACGAAGATCAATTATTGGTTCATAACAGACCGTGTTGAAGGGGACTATGACAAGCAAGGCAATTTCTTGCCACGCTATGTTTTGCAAGTTGTGGTGGAGCGTCCGGAGAGGGTGAGGGAACCGTTCAAGGGACTAAATACCTTTTGGGTCAGAAAGAGGGAGCTTTGGCGCCCGGAGGCTGATCGGCTAGTGAAGCCTGTGAACGTCTGGAAAGACAAAGACTTCCGTTAAAATAACGGAGAAGATCAAGAAGATTGTCTTTGGTTAGAGTTGCCGGTAGGCAAGGTGTTTTTTGCAGGGCTTTCCAAGAAGAGTTAAGTGGCGCAGCAGGAAGGGCATTCTGTAGAATAATCTTTGTGGAACAACCACTACTTAAAGTTTCCAACCTTTTTGTAGAGCTGGAACAGCACCGCATCCTCGAGGATATAAGTTTTGAGGTGGGGCGAGGAGAGACTCTTGCTGTTGTTGGACCAAATGGCGCCGGGAAAACGGTGCTCTTCCGTACGCTTTTGGGGCTTATCCCTTACAAAGGAAAGATCGAGTGGATACCGGGAGTAAAGATTGGATACGTACCACAAAGGTTCTCAATCGAACCGGACTTGCCCTTGACCGTTGCAGAGTTTCTCAAGCTAAAAGGCGGCAGCCCTAAGGAAATCGAAACGGAGATTTCTTCGGTCGGGTTTGGAAAAGAGATCCTCAACCAGCAAATTGGAGTATTGTCCAGCGGACAGCAACAAAGAGTTTTAATTGCGTGGGCGTTGGTAGGGAATCCAGACATTTTACTGTTTGATGAACCAACTTCCGGGATAGATATCGCCGCCGGCGAAACCATTTACCATTTCCTCCACAAGCTTCAGGTTGGCCGCAAGCTCACGATTCTGCTTATCTCTCACGATCTGCAAGTGGTTTTCCAGCACGCCACTAAGGTAATCTGTCTTGACCGAGAGCAGATCTGCTTCGGACCGCCCAAGCAAGCGCTTGATGCAACTACCCTAGCTAGACTGTTTGGCGTGGAATTAGAACACCATCATTGTGAGCATCATGATTGAAACAAGTCTTCTCTTCATTCTTTTGGTCGGAATTTTTGTGGGAGGAGCGGCAGGATTTATCGGCTCGTTTATGGTCCTCAAGCGAATGGCTCTGGTCGGGGATGCCTTCACCCACGTGGCCCTGCCGGGAATGGCGATCGCTTTGCTGCTTCACCAGGATCCGATGGCTGGTGCTTTTATTGCTCTTGTCATTGCTGCGATCGGGATTTGGTATTTTGAAGAAACTTCCCGCATTTACCCGGAGGCGCTGGTCGGCATATTTTTTACAACTGCTTTGGCCATTGGTGTATTAATTACCCCGGAGGCAGAGCTTCTTGAAGCTTTGTTTGGAAATATTGAGAAGATTACTCCAGTTGAGGGGGTATTGGTAATCGCTTTATCGATTGTAGTTTTGCTAGTGGCTTATATCATTTCCAAGAAACTCATGTTGGGAGTTATCTCGGAGGAATTGGCAACCTCGATCGGCATCTCCAAAAGAAAAATAGACTTAATCTACCTTCTACTTGTTGCCACCACGGTCACCTTGGGGATAAGGTTTGTTGGAACGCTTCTGATGGGAGCTTTGGTAATCATTCCCGCAGCAAGTGCTAAAAACATTAGCGGCAGCCTTGGCAGCTATTATTTGCTTTCGATACTTTTTGGGGTAGTCTCGGCAGTGGCGGGGATCAATCTAGCAGTTCTCTTTGGTGTTGCATCTGGGCCAGCGGTAGTATTGACGAGTATCTTCCTTTTCCTCACAACGTTCGTTGCAAAGAAATTTTTCCGAGGAGAATAATCGGACAAAACTGATACAATTATGAGCGAAGCAAATAGTTGATAGCGGAGCGAAGCTGAGCGTCCCAATTATGAGCGCAGCAAATAATAGCTAGCGATCTATGATCGCGTCCAATTTTGGCGTGAAACGATTCCTTACCCCCTTAGCGTTCATTCTCTTCCTTTTGCCGAGATTAGCCCTTGCGCAAACTGAGAATTGGGCGATTGAGAGCTTCAACGCTGATGTCTTCATTCCTAAAGACGGCAAGGTTCAGGTTACCGAGACGATCACCGCCGACTTCGGAGAGATCGAAAAACACGGGATCTACCGGACGATCGAAACGACAGATATGAGGTTTAAGCTTTTGGGCGTTAAGCAGGATGGGGTGAAAGCGATCACGAAAGTTAGTTCTGCGCCAAAGGGGAAAGAGATCAGAATCGGTGACCCAGATCAAACGATTACCGGGCAGCACACCTACGAGATCACTTACGAGGTGGGGAGGGTGGTCACCCGCTTTTCCGATTACGACGAATTCTACTGGGATGTTACCGGTAGCGATTGGACAATACCGATTGAAAAGGTAATGGCGACTGTAACTTTGGAGGGGGAATGTGGCGTCGTCCCGCAGGGCGGAACTCCTTGCTTTCGCGCTTCGCTCGAAAGTCAGATCGAGAATGTTGTCTGCTACACGGGACCTTTCGGGGCGAGGGAGCAGGACTGTGTTGCCTCGATGGAGGCAGGGGTAGCCCACTTTGAAACGAAAAAATCTCTTCTGCCGGGGAATGGGTTAACAATCGTCTACGGCTTCTCCAAAGGACTCGTTGCTAATCCCTTCTATATCGAAGATGTCCTCAAACCCCTCTGGGCGATTTTAGGGTCGCTTGCGGCACTTGTTTTTATTCTTCGGCAGTGGTGGCGGCATGGGCGGGATATGTGGTACCGCAAAAATATTATCCTCAATCCTGAGGCGAAGGCGGAGACCAAGCCTCTTTTCACTAAAGAGATAGTTGTCGTTGAATTCGATCCGCCTCGGCTCGACTCGAGCCAAGTCGAGACGGGTCCGCCCCGAGTATTACGGCCGGCGGAGGTGGGAACGCTCATTGATGAGAAGGTTGATATCCACGACATCTCGGCGACGATCGTTGATCTCGCTGTCCGGGGGTACCTCAAGATCGGAGAGAAGCAAGAGGGGAGAAAGAGGATTTACTGGTTTGAAAAACTTAAGGGATTCGAGGAGGAGGAAGCGTTAGCAGACTACGAAAAAGAGGTCCTGCGGGGGCTTTTTGAGAAAGGTGAAAAAGTAGAGCTTGATGATCTTAAAGATAAGTTCTACAAACATCTGGCGAAGATCAGAGATCAACTTTATGAGTTGATGAAGACCAAGGGATACTTCACCCAACGCCCAGATCGGGTCAAACTTAAATACGCCGGAGTGGGGATCGTTATTCTGGCCCTTTCTTTTATTATCTCTTCCGCTTCTGGATTCAGCGCCCTTTGGTTCTTCTGCCCTGCCTTCGTCTTAGGATTTCTTCTTTTGATCTTTTCTCCTTTTATGCCGAAAAAGACCGCCGCCGGAACGGAGGCAATTCGCCGCGCCAGCGGTTTTAAACTGTTTATCTCCAAAGCAGAGAAGTACCATCAACAGTTCAATGAGCGGATCAACCGGTTTGATCAGTTTCTCCCTTACGCGATGGTTTTTGGAGTGGTTGATAAGTGGGTTAAAGCCTTTGAGAAATTGGGAATTGAACCACCGCAGCCTGGCTGGTATGTCGCCCCTTACGCTTTCAACGCTGGTGCTTTCTCCTCTTCAATGGGGAGGATGGGTAGTGCTCTTGCTTCTACCCTCCCCTCAACCCCTGCCCAAACCGGTGGCGGAGGAAGCGGTTTTGGGGGAGGTGGTTTTTCTGGCGGCGGCTTCGGTGGAGGGGGCGGAGGCGGTTGGTAACCCTAAAGTGCTATCCTAATTTTGATGGTCAAATTTGATCTCCTCTGCGTTGGTGATTCCACCGTTGATATCTTCGCCTTTCCTGATCAATCCCACGTTCACTGTCAACTTCATAACAGGAAAAAATGTGAACTTTGTCTGGCTTATGCCAGTAAAGTCCCAGCCAAGGGTTTTAGCTTGACCTTTGGCGGCAACGCCGCCAATGTGTCAGTTGGTGCTTCTCGACTTGGAGTAAAAACGGCAATCTACACCCATCTTGGGGATGACCTTTTTGGGAAAGAAGTTTTGAAAAACTTTAAGAAAGAAAAGGTCAGTACCTCTTTGTTGGAGATCGACAAAAAAGAGCGGACAAGGGTCAATATCATCCTCTCTGCCCAAGGTGAACGGACAATTCTTAGTTCTCAGGTAGGAAGAGACTATAATCTACCTAAAGCTTCTGCCAAATGGCTTTATTTTTCCTCGGTAGCACCACAGCACGCTAAACTTCACTACCAGATTCCAGCTTTCGTCTTGAAAACTGGGGCAAAGCTGATCTTTAATCCCGGTTCTTACCAGATTAAAGAGGGGCGGAGGATCTTGGGGCCAATCCTTGAGGTAACTGAGGCGCTGCTTCTTAATCGTGACGAAGCTGGCCAACTTTTGGGAGCGGAGTGTGCCCTTGAAGGGGAGGAAAAGTGCCTGCGACGGCTACGCAACTTAGGGCCTCGCTTTGTCGTTGTTACTGACGGTCCTCGCGGGGCGTATGGATTTGGTGCCGGGGGGGAGTTTTTGTTCCAGAAGACCTATCCACTAAAATTAGTTGAGCGAACCGGGGCAGGAGATGCCTTCTCCGCTGGGTTTGCCGCCGCGCTGGTCGGCGGTAAGGACCTTAAGGAAGCTCTTCGCTGGGGGACGGTTAACGCCGCTTTTGCCACCCAAAAAGTTGGGGCTCAGACTGGGCTTCTGAAAAAAGCGGAACTGCTTAAAGTTTTGCGAAGATGGAGGCGCTAGCGAAGTTGCTTGGGACAACTGAGGAAAAGCTCAAAAACCTCGCCGAGGAGATGGGGGAGTTTACGGGGAAGAAGGATGTTTTTGAGAATCTTTCCGACGAGCTTGCCAAGGAGCGAAGCGAAGCTTTGGGCCAACTTGGTCTCTCCGAAGCTTCCGGCCGGGAGGAA
>CAYPTJ010000028.1:0-16267 GCA_964413845.1 uncultured Candidatus Saccharibacteria bacterium
CTTGTTACCGATGTTGATCGAGAGAAGAAGAAAGAGGCGATCACAAAGTTTGAAGCGGATATAAACCAACAACTTAAAGAGCTGGGTCAAAAGAAAGAGGAGGATGAAAAGCAACGAGAAAAGGAAAAAACTGTATTAAAAGATAAACTTTCCCAAGGGATGGAGCTTCTCAAGTCGACTAAGAGATTCTCCCTTCTCACCGAGGCGGAATACGAATTAATTGCTCCGTATTTAAAGGAATTTGCTGAGGTGGGGATGGGGGCGGAGGTGCTCCGTCGCACTTTGGCAACCCTTGATCTGGAGAAGATGGTAGCTGATCTTCGCAAGAAAGTAAGGGAAGCAAAGGGTGAAGGACGAATCCGCTTCGCCCGTCGTTTACGTGTAATTGAAAATCTGTATAACGCTGGTATCGCACCCTCATGGATGATCCTTACTCTCCTTCCAGTTATTCCCCCTGATCTTCGTCCAATGGTGCAGCTGGAAGGAGGGCGATTTGCCACATCCGATTTAAATGATCTTTATCGGGCCGTGCTCAATCGCAACAATCGTTTGAAACGGCTCTTGGAACTTGGTGCCCCAGAGATTATCATCCGCAACGAGAAACGGATGCTTCAGGAGGCGGTGGACGCTTTAATTGATTCCTCAAAGACAAGAAGAGGGAAGATAAGCCGAGGTAAAAAACAGCTTCGCTCGTTTGCGGATATGCTTTCCGGAAAGCAGGGACGCTTCCGCCAAAACCTTTTGGGAAAGAGAGTTGATTATTCAGGAAGATCAGTGATCGTCGTTGGTCCTAAACTCAAGATTACTCAAGCAGGGATTCCTCGGGAAATGGCGCTGGAGCTTTTCAAGCCGTTCGTTCTTCGGGAGATCCTTCTTGATGGTTTGGCACCAAATCTTCGAAGTGCCAAAACCTACCTTGAGGAGAGGGGGGAGGGGCTGTGGGACATTCTTGAAAGAGTCGCCAAAGATCATCCAGTTCTTCTTAATCGGGCGCCGTCACTCCACCGTTTATCGATTCTTGGCTTCTATCCCAAATTGATCGGAGGAAGTGCAATTCAGCTTCATCCTGCCGTTTGCGCAGGATTCAATGCTGATTTTGATGGAGATGCAATGGCGGTTCACCTTCCACTTTCGAATCAAGCGATTGAAGAGGTTAAAACCTTGATCCTTTCCTCAAGAAATCTTCTTCGTCCAGCAACAGGGGAGCCCATCGCCTACCCGAATAAAGAGCAGGTGATGGGACTCTTCTACCTAACTCTCATCTCGGCAGATGAGCAGAAACGAGGGGAGGATGAGTTAAAAATCTTTCCTAGTGCAACGGAAGCTCTTCTTGTCTATGAGTTGGGTGGGATCAAATTGAGGGAGAGGATTAAGGTGATGATTTCCGCCAAAGGCGGATCCGCCTCTGGCGGGGAGGGAAAACTTTTGATAACAACCGTTGGGCGGATCCTCTTTAATCAAAAGTTGCCAGAATTTCTCTGTTTCATTAATGAGCCAATTGATGCTTCAAAGGTAAAGGCGATGGTTGCCCAAACACTTAATGAGAGGGGGGAAGAGGAAGCTGCTCGCCTTATCGATGCACTTAAGGATTTGGGATTCGCCTATGCCTCCGACTCTAACATCTCGCTCGCAGTTTTCGATGCGATTATCCCTGCGGAGAAGCCAGCAATCTTAAAGGAGGCGGAGGCAAAAACAGAGGAGATCGAGCGAAACTTCCGCCGTGGGTTAATTACCGATTTTGAGCGAAAAGAACTTGCACGGGTAGTGTGGAGTGAGGCAACCTCAAAGCTTGCGGAGCTTGCGTGGTTAGAGCTTTCTGAAGAAAACCCGATCAAGTTTATGATTACATCCGGTGCAGCAGGAGCGACAAAAGAGCAAGTGAAACAGATCTCAGGAATGAGAGGACACATTGTTGACCCCCTAGGGCGGATTGTGGAGATGCCAATCCGCTCCAATTACCACGAAGGATTAACAGGATTTGAATATTTTGCAGGAGCACGCGGGGCGCGTAAAGGTTTGGTTGATACAGCGCTTCGCACCGCCGGTGCGGGTTACCTCACCAGGCGGTTGGTTGATGTTGCGCAGGATATGATTATTCGAGAAGAGGATTGTGGAACAAAAGATGGAATTCCGATGCTGAAATCAGAGGAAACTTTACTTGCAACTTTCGCAAATCGATTGGTGGGGCGGATTGTGGTTGAGGATGTAAAGGTGGGAAGAAAAGTCTTGGTAAAGAAGGGAGAGATGATCAGTCGGGAGCAGGCAAAGATGATTGAGGAAGCGGGGATTGAGGAAGTGTTGGTGCGCTCACCTTTAACCTGCGAGAGTCTCAATGGAATTTGTGCTGCCTGTTACGGCTTGGATCTGGGGCGCAATCGAATGGTTGAGATGGGAACCCCGGTGGGGATCATTGCTGCGCAATCCATTGGCGAACCGGGGACACAGCTTACACTTAGGACCTTCCATACGGGAGGAATTGTGGGTAAGGATATTACCCAAGGTTTACCAAGGGTGGAGGAGGTCTTTGAAGCACGAACGCCAAAGTTTGAGGCGGTGGTAGCAGAGTTTGACGGGAAGGTTAGTATTACCGAAGAGGAGGAACGACAAAAGATTACGCTTGTTGGGGGAGGAAAGACAGCAAACTACGACGTCCCCGTTGAAAGAGGAATTCTTGTCTCCAATGGGGAGGCGGTTAAAATTGGTCAACCGTTGACTGAAGGATTTCTTGATCCCAAGAAGCTCCTCAAACTTAGAGGAATTCAAGCAACGCAGAAGTATCTGGTGAACGAGGCAAGACAAGTTTACTCAAGCCAGGGAGTTTCTGTTGACGACATTCACCTTGAGGTGATTACTCGGCAGATGTTCAACAAAGTTCGGGTAAAAAGTCCTGGCGGTACTACCTTTATTCCAGGCGAGATCATAACGAAGACGAAATTCTTTGAAGAGAATGAGAAAGTGGGAAAGGCTGGTGGAGCCAAAGCGGCAGCTGAGGTTGTTATTCTAGGGATTACCAAATCTTCCCTTAAGACAGACTCTTTCCTTTCCGCTGCTTCCTTTCAGGAAACAACTCGGATTCTTACCGAAGCGGCTGCCTCAGGGAGTGTTGACAGACTTCTCGGGCTTAAGGAAAATGTAATTATTGGACGGCTTATCCCAACTGGGGAAAGAGCAAGATTAGACAGGAGCCAGGAGTCGGGAGCCAGGAGTAAAAATACTCCTGACTAATGACTAATGTCTAATGACTAAGTTATGCCAACAATTCAACAGTTGATACGAAAAGGAAGAAAAAAAATAACCAAGAAGGATAAAACGCCGGCTCTTTCTGAGGTTTTTTCTTCAATCAAAAGGCGGCGGAAGGAATTTCCCTCACCTTTTAAAAGGGGAGTGATTTTGGCGGTTAAGACAATGACGCCCAAAAAACCAAACTCAGCGCTTCGGAAAGTTGCACGGGTGAGACTTTCCAACGGTCGCGAGGTTACGGTGTACATTCCTGGTGAGGGTCACAATCTGGCCGAGCACGCAATCATTTTGGTTCGCGGAGGGCGTGTCAAGGATCTTGTGGGAGTGCGCTATACAATCGTTCGGGGTGTTTACGATGCGGCAGGGGTTGAGGGGCGAAAGAAAGGAAGGTCCCTTTATGGAACAAGAAAAGGTGGAGTAGTTGCTGCTCCTGCAGCAGGGGCGGTGGGAGGTGCGCGAGAGGTAGCGAGGGAAGCTCCTGCAGGGAAAGAAAGCCAATAGCCTTCATATTATGCCAAGAAGAGGATTAGTTAAAAAAAGACAAATTGAACCCGATCCAATTTATGGTTCAACGGTAGTGGTGAAGCTTGTCAACCAGGTGATGCAATCGGGGGCGAAAGAAACAGCGCAAAAGATCGTTTACAAAGCGCTGGAAAAAGCGGCGAAAGAGCTTAGTGTGGAGCCGATTTCGGTTTTGACTCAATCGATTCTCAACGTCACGCCCAAGCAGGAGGTTCGTCCCCGACGAGTCGGAGGAGCAACTTATCAAATACCAATGCCGGTAAAAGGAGAGCGAGGTCAAACGCTGGCGATTCGTTGGCTTATCCAGTCCGCGCGGGCAAAAGAGGGGAAGCCAATGTTTGAAAAATTAGCAGAGGAGTTCAAAGAAGCTTACAGCAACGAGGGTGGGGCGGTGAAGAAGAAAGAGGATGTCCACCGCATGGCCGAAGCGAACCGTGCTTTTGCTCATTTTAGGTGGTAGGTAGAAGCTCGTTACTCTCCTTGGGTTTCTGGGAATAACTTCTTAAACCGCTCTTCTAAGAGGTTGCGTTTTTCCCGGAACTGCTCGAACTTTGTTTCAAGTTGTTTGCAGCAACCTTGTAGTGTTGACTCTAAAGATCACTCCTGGGGTCTTCCCGGACCTTTCGTTTTCGTTTCTACCGCCTCTTTTACTCTTTTACCTTTGGCCTCAATCTCAGATTTTCTTTGAGCGTTAGAGATTGCTTGTAGAGCTGTTTCGTGACCATTCATTGCTCCTTCCATTGCCTTCAAAACAGCCTCGGCAGCCTTCTCGTTTCCTTTGGCCAAAAGTTTATCGTAAACCCCAGAAAGAACCGCTTGGTGCTTTAATGTGGCTTCTGATACTTTTTCGGCTAACGCTCCTATATCTCTGCCTAAAGCCTTGGCCTTACCCAGGTTCTCCGTTGCCTTGCCGACATATCCCTCATAGCGTCCAACAGCTTTCTCTGTAGCTTTATCCTTGCCTTTGTCAGCTGTACTCTTTGCTTCAGCAAGTTTTTCCTCAGCATAGGAGAATGCTTTCTCTGCCTTGCCCTCAGGAGATCGAGTGAGGAAAAGACCAATATTTTCACCCAGAGTATCTAGGAAATAAAGTGGGTGGTCTGGCGTGAGGCCTGGATTTGGTAAGGTAGATGAAATATCCGCTGTTTCTTGTTCCAAGGTCGTGGTAGTTTCATCGCCCGCCTCCTCCTGGGCTAAAACAAATGATCCAAAGAAAAGTATCGGGAGTAGGAGCGAAAGTAGCAGGATTCTTTTTCGCATTTTTTCACCTCCTCTCAACTAATGACTACTGACTAATGTCTAATGACTAATTCTACTCAATCTTAATCTTCTTTCCGCCCCCAAGCTGTTTCCAGAATCCGTGCCACCTTCTTGGCCAAAGGAGGAGTTTTATCCCCATTAAAATAATTACTGTTGGCCAGAAGATATCCCAAAGCTCGCCCGAGATAAGACCCAGATTCTTAAGCAGAAAAAAGAAGCCGACAACGATTAGGAGACTACCGATAAAAGCCAACTTGCATCACCTCCTCAAAATTTAGTATAAAACAATTGAGCGACGACCCGAAAGGGAAGTCGCTTATTACTTATCCTTTTACTTCCTCATCAAATATTCCAGAACCATTGCCAGGATCTCTCGAGAGCTCAGAGGCCTTCCTGTTAGGTAGCTGCGGAGAGGAAGGCTTTCCTTTTCCTCTTCCCACCCGCAAGATCTATAAAGCCCTCTATATAAGCAGTGATGTCTCCTGCGCGAAGGATTCCACTCAATGGGAGTACTTCCGCACTTGGGGCAGCAGTCATAACTTCTTAAAGGTGGGACCTCTTTTAGAGCTTCTATAATAAGCCGTTCCAAAGTATCCCAATTTGCAGTTAACTCTCTCATCCCAACCTCCTTTGTTCAGGTGTTGGCATCTCCCACCCCCTTCCTCAGTGGGTCTTCGCCGGTTTCGGCAAACCTTCTCAGCTGCTCTTTATTACCCCAGGTTGATAGCTTCAAATGACCGATGTCAAGGGCCGCAGCGCGAAGTTTGACTTCCTCAAGATCAATCATTTTATCCCTCCCTTTCCAAATCCTTTATCCTGCTTTCACACCTACCCAAGCCCACCTAAGCTCCTTAAGCTTCTCTCGGATCATGATAAGAAGTGCCTCGTTCGTCAAAGGCCTTCCCGCTAGAGAGCTGCGAAGGGGGAGAGAGGGCGTCTTTTCCATCCAACCGCAATGGCTTTCAAGACAACGGTGCCGCTTCTGGAGTGGATCGTATTTGACAGAAGTACTGCCACATTGAGGACATTTCTCATAATCTCTCAAGATGATCTCAATCACCACAATCTCCTTTGTTCAAGTGCTGGCACAATTCTAACAAGAGCGTGATAAAATGCAAGTACAGGATTAACTTAATAGAAGGAGGAGAGAGTGGCTATCATAGTTGGAGTAGCTGGGGGGTTATTTTCCTACTATGCTGGATTAGTTGTTATAGTTGCTGTTTTAAGCAGGTTCTTAGGTCAGCCACCAAGAGCCGTACCCCGGAAGATTCTTACTACACCCCGCCAGCTCTTTGCGGCAATTCTCATCGCTGCACCGCTTGAGGAGGTTTGCTTTCGTGGCCCACTTCTTTTAATGGCGATGATTTTTGGAACTAAAAGTTTCTTAACCATTGGGCTCTTGATTGCCGAATCAGTCATTTTTGGAGCTCTTCATCTGACAGCAACAGCGCAATTTTCAGATAGTGGTTGGACGGTTGGAGAGAGACGGGAGATGGCAGCTCTATCAGCGATTATAACCGCCTGGCTGGGGTTGGTTTTAGGGTTGTTAACTCTTTTTTATCTTAATTTGTTACCGGCTATCCTTACACACGCAGCGGTTATCACTGTCGTGTGGTTTCGCAGAAAGTGAAGGCCTAGTTGATAAAGCTAGGCCTTTTTCTTTTATCAGTAGTTGCCGATAACGATTCCTTGGTGGACGGTTTTATCTTCCAATTCGTACCATTGCTCAAGGAAATCTTTGATCTTTACCCGTCGATATCCGGTGCTTTTGGCAGGGTCGGAGAGGATGAATTCATTACGGCTGAAGCCGATGATCACGGCGTAGTGGTCCTCGCCGTACTCGGGGTGAACTGGAAGTTGGCGATCACCGGCGTGCCGGTGCGGCTTTGCAACTATCTTAGGGAAAGCGAGTGTTGTTTAGGGGGTTATTAGTAGAGCTTCTTGATTCCGGTGATATCTCCGATATTGAGATCGCGCTTCTTCGTCTCTCCTTTAATCGCATAGCCGTACATCGTCTCCTCAGCACAGGGATTCACATAAAGATCATTCATTCCGGCCGCATGACCAAACTCGTGGGTAGCGATGTTCTGGTAATCCATAAGGGTGGGATTGGTAGCGGCATCCCCCCAAGTAAAATCTACATCATCAAAAATAACATCATACTCGACTAGCCTACGGTTAGGAAGGGGACCGGAGAAGACGCCCCAGACGACGGTAACCGCAATTACTCCCGGCTTTTCGATTGAACCAAAGTAGATCTCGTTTTTACCATCGGGGGCGGCAGTATCTGCCCCATCCACAACTGCGGAGGTGTTGCGCAGGCCGAAGATCTCAAAGGTGACCTGCCCATCCCAGGTTTCAAGCGAGGTTTCTGTGACAGAGCTAATAAATTCTGCCGAAAGACCATCCGCGTTTGCTTCATCCAAAACATACCCTTCGGTTGTTTTCCAGCGGGCGCCATTTGCAAGAAAGCCGTAGCAGGTGGTTCTGTTCCCCCGCATTTTGGCGTAAGAGAAGCGAGCGTAACCCTTGTGATAACGGACAAAGGCATAGCCTTGGAGCATCAGTCCTTCTTCCTCAGCCGTCCCCAGGTAATAAGTATCGGGTGCGATCTCTTTTGCCCAAGGGGGAAGTCTGAATCCCCGCTTTGTTGAGGCGAAGGCGGTGGAGAAGGTGAAGAGAAGAATAAGCGCAAAGAAGATAGCAATGGCAAGATATCCTTTTCTCATGCTGTCAAAAGCTTAGTATGGTGGGAAGTAAGTTGTCAAGGGATAAGTCCTCTTTATCCAATTGACCCCCTTCTGTTATTCTGATAATATGCGGGAGCACTATGGCGGAAGAAAAGATTTCACAGAAGGCGGGGTTTAAAGTTCCGCTTGAGAAAGTCAGAAACATTGGGATTATTGCCCATATCGATGCTGGCAAGACAACCACAACCGAGCGGGTTCTCTATTACACCGGCCGAACCTACAAGATTGGGGAGGTTCATGAAGGGACAACGGTGATGGATTGGATGGAGCAGGAGCGGGAGCGGGGGGTGACGATCACCGCGGCGGCAACCACCACCTTCTGGCGCGACCATCGGATTAATATCATTGACACCCCCGGACATGTGGATTTCACCGCGGAGGTGGAGCGAAGCTTAAGGGTTCTGGATGGGGCGGTGGTTGTTTTTGACGGGGGGGAGGGGGTTGAGCCCCAATCGGAGAAGGTTTGGCGCCAGGCGGATAAGTACCATATTCCTCGTATCTGCTTCATCAATAAGATGGATAAGATTGGCGCGGATTTTGAAGGATCAGTGAAATCGATCGAAGAAAAGCTTGGAGCAAAGATTGTTGTTCTCACTCTCCCGATTGGGAAGGAGGAGAATTTTTCGGGGGTGGTTGAAGTTTTGGAGGAGAAAGCTTACCGCTTTGAGGGTGAGCATGGAGAAAAAGTAGTCGAGGAGGAGGTTCCCGGGGAGATGAAGGAGCTTCTGGAGAAGAGACGCGCAAAGGCAATTGAGGCAATCGCCGAGGGGAATGAAGCGCTTCTTGAGAAATACGTTCATGGGAGAGAGCTCACTTTGGTAGAGCTTAAAAAAGGACTGCGGAAGCTTGCTGTTTCTGGAGAGATCTTTCCGGTTTTGGCGGGGTCCGCCCTTAAAAACAAAGGGGTCCAAAATCTTCTGGATGCGGTTGTTGATTTTCTTCCCTCTCCTTTGGATGTTCCTCCCGTTGAGGGACTTGATCTTGAGGGGAACAAAGTTACTCGCAAAACCGATCCCAAGGAACCGTTTGCCGCTTTGGCTTTCAAAGTCCAAACTGATCCTTTTGTTGGCCGATTGACTTACTTTCGGGTTTACTCTGGAGATCTTAAGGCCGGTGCCATTGTTCTTAACGCCACCAGAAATAAAAAAGAGCGGCTTAGTCGGATCCTTTTGATGCACGCCAACTCTCGGGAAGATATTACCGAGATTGAAGCGGGGGAGATCGGAGCGGCAGTGGGACTAAAAGAAACTTTTACCGGTGATACCCTCTCTGATGAAAAAGCTCCTATCATCCTTGAAAGTATCGCCTTTCCTGAGCCGGTGATTTCCGTTGCCATTGAGCCCAAAACCAAAATTGATCAGGAGAAGTTGAGTCAAGCGATCCATAAGTTGATGGAGGAGGACCCAACCTTTAAGGTGAAAAGCGACCCGGAGACGGGAGAGACGATCATCTCCGGGATGGGGGAGTTCCACCTTGAGATCAAAGTTGACCGGATGAAGCGGGAGTTTGGGGTTGAGGCGAGTAGTGGGAAACCTCAGGTTGCTTACAAAGAGACGATCGCCACTTCCATCGAGCAGGAAGGGAGGTATATTCGCCAATCTGGGGGGCGGGGGCAGTATGGGCATGTTTTCTTAAGGCTTGAGCCCCTTCCGCACGGTCAGGGTTTTGAGTTTGTGGACGCGATCAAAAGAGGAGCGATCCCCAAAGAGTTCATCCCCCCGGTGGAGAAGGGGGTAAAGGAAACGTTGAGCAAAGGGGTTATTGCTGGTTTTCCTTTAGTTGATCTGCGTGTCACGCTTTTTGATGGCTCTTTCCACGAGGTTGATTCCTCCGATATTGCCTTCCGGATTGCGGGATCGGAAGCAACTCGGGAGGGAGCAAAGCGTGCCAAACCATATCTTCTGGAGCCAATTATGAAAGTTGAAGTGACCGTGCCGGAGCAGTATTTAGGGGAGACGGTTGGGGATCTCTCATCCCGCCGGGCCCAGATTTTAGGGACGGAAGCGCGAGGGAACGCCCAGGTTGTTAAAGCCCTTGCCCCTCTGGAGGAGATGTTTGGCTATGCAACAATCATTCGCTCCTTGACATCGGGAAGAGGAACTTTTAATATGGAGCCGTCTCACTATGAGAAGGTGCCGGAGAACATCGCCCAAACGATCATCTCCGGAGAAAAGAAATGATTTTGGAAGGAGGTGAAAAACTGAGTTAGTTCACAGTTGACAGTTCACGGTTCACAGTTTCTGTAAACTGTAGCGGAGCGTCCTGTGAACTTAAAACTATTTATGGCTAAGGAAAAAGAAAGCAAAAAATTTGAGCGAACCAAGCCCCATTTAAATATCGGAACGATCGGGCACGTTGATCACGGGAAAACGACCCTGACATCCGCGATTACAAAGTATTTGGCGGATAAGGGTTTTGCAAAGTTTATGGCGTTTGAGGAGATCGATAAGGCTCCTGAGGAAAAGGAGCGAGGGTTGACAATTAACATCTCCCATCTGGAATACGAGACGGAGAAGCGCCATTACGCCCACATCGACTGTCCTGGCCACGCGGATTACATCAAGAATATGATCACCGGAGCCGCCCAGATGGATGGAGCAATTTTGGTTGTCTCCGCTCCCGATGGGCCGATGCCGCAAACCAGAGAACATATCCTTCTGGCGCGACAGGTTAACATCCCGGCGATTGTGGTTTTTATCAACAAGATCGATATGGTTGATGATCCTGAGCTCGTTGAACTGGTTGAGGTTGAGATCCGTGACCTTCTTAAAAAGTATGAGTTTCCGGGAGATGAGGTTCCGGTAATCAAGGGTTCCGCTCTTAAAGCACTTGAGGGTGATCCTGAAGCGGTGAAAGCGATTGGGGAGTTGATGAAGGCGGTTGATGAGTATATCCCCACCCCAACCCGCGAGCTTGATAAACCGTTTTTGATGCCAATTGAGGATGTTTTCTCGATCAAAGGACGAGGGACGGTTGTCACCGGAAGAATTGAGCGAGGGTGTATCAAAGTCAATGATGAGGTTGAAGTTGTGGGCCTTCGTGATACCCAAAAGTCGGTTGTCACCGGAGTGGAGATGTTCAAAAAATCCCTTGAGGAAGGACAGGCCGGGGATAACGTTGGTCTTCTTCTTCGCGGGATCGAGCGAGAGCAAGTGGAGCGCGGTCAGGTTATCGCTGCACCAGGGTCAATCAAACCCCATCTGGAGTTTGATGCTGAGGTTTATGTTCTTTCCAAGGAGGAAGGGGGACGACACACCCCATTCTTCTCTGGTTACAAACCTCAGTTTTATATCCGAACAACCGATGTTACCGGTGAGGTAACCTTGTCAAAAGAGGTGGAGATGGTAATGCCGGGGGATAATGTGAAGGTCAACGTGAAGCTGATCCAGCCGGTGGCCCTTGAGGAAGGATTGCGGTTTGCAATCCGCGAGGGTGGTCACACCGTTGGGGCAGGAGTGGTCTCCAAAGTGACGAAGTAATTAAGTTGACAGTTCACAGCTCACAGTTCACGGTTTATTAACTGTATACTGTTGACTGTTAACTAAAGCACTTACTATGCCTAAAGGGAGAATCAGAATTAGGTTGAAGGCTTATGATGCTCGGGTGATCGACAAAAGTGCCGAGAAGATCGTTGACACCGCCGTTCGCACCGGGGCAAAGGTGATCGGACCGATCCCCCTCCCAACCGAGAGGGAGAAGTTCACCGTTATTCGCGCTCCCCACATTGACAAACGCTCCCGCGAAATGTTTGAGATTCTAACCCACAAACGTTTAATTGATATTGAAGAACCCACCGAAAAAACTTTAGAGGAGCTTGGTAACCTCGACCTTCCCGCCGGAGTGGGGATTGAGGTTAAGTGACATCAGAGCCGGAAGCCATGCGCCCGTTCATTAAGCTAAGCATCGTTATCTCGATGCACAACTCCAATGAAGAGGTCCTCGAGATCATTGAGAAGCTTCTTTTTCCCTCTCTTTGCCAAAACGGGGACAAAACCAAAGAGCTTATCCTCTTGGACGATCTCTCACCTTTAAAGAAAAAGACTGATCTTCTGGTAGAGGGATATCGGGATAAGTTAGCCTCCTCCTTCGCCGGCTTTAAATATATCCGGAATAAGAAAAACTTAGGCTTCGCCGGAAGTTACAACAAAGGTATAAAACTGGCAAAAGGAGAACAGATCCTAATCGCCAACAGTGATGTCTATTTCCCCAAAGATTCTATTAACTCCTTGATGGAGGTTTTGAAACAAAATGATAAGTTCGGTGTCGTTGGTCCGGTCACTAACGAGGCTTGTAGTTACCAGAACACTAACCTCTTTCAGCGACTCAGGGATTATTCAAGGGGCGAGATCGGAAGGATAGAGAGGTTTGCGTCGTGGCTGAAAAAAGTTATGGAAGGGCAGTATATAGAAAATCTTCAACTGATTGGGTTCTGCCTTTGTTGCAAAGCAGAAGTTTTTCGTAGGGTAGGTTATTTTGACCCCCGTTTTAAGGCAGGAGGGGCAGAGGATATTGATCTTCTATCCAGAGCAAGGAAATATTACTCAATCGTCCTTGACTGCTCTACCTTTGTTGAGCATGGGGGAACTCAAGGCGCTTCTCTTTCTCTGTTTAGAGGAGGTTCTCTGCGAAGATTGTTTCACTACGCGGTACTTAATCCTCTCAGGTATGCCCGCAAATGGGGCAACTGCTCAATCTTATTCTTTAGTTTAAAAGGATTGCTGCAGTATCTTTTCGATATCGATACTGTTACTTCGATGATCATCAAGGAGGCAAAAACCAAAAAACTTTGGGATGAGTATAAGAGGTTAAAGTGATCCCTTACCGTCAACGACCTCGAAGCCGGCCTGCCAGCTTTATTTTGGAACCAATTCCTCGTCAGTGAGATCTGCAGCACCTTCCATACCTCCTCAATGGTAATACAAGTGAAGAAGAGATCTTCTTTCACAGGTTGGGAATGTAAGCAGAGCTTGTTTTCTCGCAAGCTCAAAAATAAGCCGGCTCAACCACACCCTTATGAGAAGTTCTAATAGCGTCCGCGATGAAAATCTTTACCCTGTATCGTTCTGCTAAAGGCGGAAATCCTTGTCTAATTTTTGTTTTCTCTTGTTGATTTTTTTCATATCACTTTCACTTATAACAATCTTACAAAACTCTGCGTTCCCCAGGGATTTATGTTTTTCCCTTTTTCCCAATGCGTGCAAAACAATCTTCTGGATAACGGTAGCAATTGTACTGTGGGTAACGACTATGATTGTTTGTCCCTTGTGCTTTTCCCAAACATCACTTAGAAACTCGTAAAGCCTTCTCAAAAGCTCTAACTGATTTTCACCGCCCCTACCTAATCTATACAGATAGTTGCCTTTAGCAACTTCCTCTAAAAAATGAGTCATTTCTTTCGATGTTAAGTCGCTTGAAGCTGTCCCGTTTAGATCACCCCAGTACAACTCCTTAACCCTCTCGCTGATAAGCACATTGTGAAGACCAAACCCTAACGTTTCGGCGATGATCACAGCTGTTTTTTTGGTCCTAAGGAAAGGCGAAGAATAGATAGCTGCAACTCCGCGTTTTAGGTCTAGGTCACGAAGGGTTTTGGCAAGTTTCCTTGCCTGCTTAATCCCTTTGGCGGTTAGGGGTCCACCAGGCGCTCTTGTATCGAGAGCGCCATTAGTGTTTGCTTTGCTCTCTGCGTGTCTAACAATGAATATTTGAAGATCGTTAGATACAGACATGGCTACTTAACATTAACATTTGCCACCCGCAGATACCCCTCCAAAAGGTTCTAACAGTGTCCGTTATGGCCTGCCATGAAGTTAAGCTTCCTGCAAGCGCTATCCTGTGTACATAGGAAGGCTTCAGGAGCGCATACTTTATGGCCTGCCAACTCCAGAAAGTACGATTTTAGAGGATTTTTCATTTGTGGTAAGTTTGAGATATGAGCAAGTTGAAAGCTGTAATTATCCCAGGAAATGAAAATACTGATATCTCGGAGAACTGGTTTCCTTATGTAAAGAAAGAACTTCAAAAACACGGCTTTTCTGTGTCGGCCTACAACATGCCCGACCCTAAGTTGGCGAGAAAGAAGTTTTGGCTTCCTTTTATCATCAATGAACTTAAGGCAGATAAGAATACTGTGGCAATTGGGCATTCTTCAGGTGCAGTAGCGATTTTGAGGCTGCTTGAAACCAATAAGTTATTGGGTGCCGTCATAGTTGGTGCTTGTTATACCGATCTCGGCGATGAGATGGAGAAAAAGAGCGGTTATTATGATGACCCGTGGCGATGGAAAAAAATCAAAGAGAACACTGGTTGGATTGTTCAATTTGCTTCCCAGGGTGACCCTTATATTCCTATTACCGAACCCCGTTACATTCATGAAAAACTCAATTGTGAATACCACGAATACACCGATCAGGGACACTTTGATGCAGATGTTGGGAAAAAAGAATTCCCCGAATTAGTCGAGGTGATTTTAAGAAAGACTAAAAAGTCTAAAAACTAGTTCTAACTTCGTCCACGATGGCCTACCCGCCTCTGCTGACGCGGGTCGGACCCCTCGAAACTTGCCTGCCGGCGGGAATCCCTCCAGAGGCTTTAGGATTAAGAGGGGTTATCCTACCGCCAGTTGGCGGTTGAGCTCGTCTAGTAATCTAGGTTTCAAGTCTCCTATAATTTGGTGTTGATCTCTGGGCAAAAAGGTTTCTAACTCACTCTTAAAATCGATATCAGTCTTCTCTACTAAATCCCGAGTCCTAAGGAGCCTTTCTTTCTGCTTCATCTCTATTAATCGCTTTCTGAGCATGAAGTAAAGGTCATAAAAGTCTCTCGGTTTTCCTCTTTCAAACAAAGCATCAACCTTCTCTTCAACTAAGAGCCTCTTTGGGAGATGATACAAGTTGTAGGGGGGAACAAAGTCGCTCGCGATGGTTTCGATCTCACCTTTAATTGGGCGTTCATTTCTTTGAGAGACGTTAATTGAGACGCTTACCTGCAGTCCATGAAGGGTAAAGGAGGCATCACCGTAGTATCCCTCGGTAGTCGGACCGGGCTTAGGACCCAGTTCCACTTTAATGCCTGCTTGCTCAATAAAGGCTAAAGTGTCTTGGAACCTATCCTCGATGAATCTCTCAAAGGCATGGGATTCAATGTTAAAGCTGGAAAAGTCTAGGTCCTCAGAAAAGCGAGGACTACCGTAGATAATTCGCAGAGCTGTTCCTCCTTTAAACAGAATATTTTCTGCTCCCTTGAGCTTATAAAGATGAGAAAGGAAAAGGTGTTGGAAATATTCCCTAACGACATTAACTTGGGGGACTTGATATTTGGTAGTTAGTTCTTCGATCTCCTCTTGGGTAATCATTAGAGATATTCCTCAAGGAGGGCAGTTAACCTATTATCGTCAAACAACTCAGCATATCTCAAGGCCTTGGATCTATCAATTCTTTCTTTCTTTAGTCGCTCAAATATCCTTGCGAGCACAACTGGAAGACTTTCTCCACTTAGAATTCCAAGGTAAAGATGATCTACAAGTGCTTTCTCCGGATCAGCCATGAGAACCGTAACCCTTCGATAGGGAATTGTTTTATACCCAGTAAATGCCTTCTCCTTGATGTGGTGGTATGAGAACACATGTTCCGATACTTTAAAAACCTTTGTCTTCCTGGTAGTTACAGAGGTTATTGTATAGACCGTTTCAGGTTTAACCCCATGAAAAGAAAGGGCAAACTCCAACGAAATGTAGGACGGCTCATAAAGTTTGTTGGCAAGGTACAGATCAGGTGCGGGCTGATCCGCCAAGGTGTAGAGACCAGGTTTAACTTTCACGAGTTCACTTTTTTTTGTGTGCCTGTAAAGGAAGTCTGAAGTAGCGGTGCGCGTAGCTCCGAAACTTCTCTCTAGATCTAGAGGGGTAAATACTAGGAGGTGTTTTCCTCTAACCCACCTCTCGAACTCTGGCCAGCTTAACCTAACCTTTCCTTGTTTGTCTGGTTCATTTCTTTTTTTCGTCATTTTTCTAGAAAAGGGGAAATGATACAGTAAGATTACTAAGGAAGAACATCAAAAGTCAAATTAGGCTAAACAACTAAACTCTACTTCTGGTACATCACCTGTCCCGACTGTGCTAAGGCTTACAGGAAGAATTACACTGTCCTCGTAGCTGAGGTGTAAGGCCCACGCCTCAGAAGCTTGCCTGCCGTAGGTGGGACCTTGAAACCTGCAAATTTTCTTTCCAATCATTTACCCCGTATACGACGCTCTGCGAGATCTGGACGTAGTCAAGATGAGCCGGAAGGAGTTGTACAGGGCTAATAACTAATCACTAAAGTAGGCGGGGAATCCCTCCAGAAGTTTTAGCTTCGATTTGCCTCTCCTGAGAAACTGCTGTAAAATTTAAGAGGAGGTGAGGAGCTAGGTGCAAAAAGAATCAATCTGGCGCAAGCCTATTACACTGAGGGGGTTAGGCATAGATAAGCTATTACAGACGTTCCGAAATATCTTTC
>CAYPTJ010000029.1:0-3174 GCA_964413845.1 uncultured Candidatus Saccharibacteria bacterium
TGCAGCGCCTCCACCAGCTTGAGGTATGTCTCTTTGGTGGGAACAATGCGGAGGTGATAGCTTGCTTCATCACCGATTCTCTCATCGTTTTCCCTTGTAACCGCCTTGACGATCTCAGGTTTGGAGAAGATCTCAATTGCCTTCCGCTGTGCTTGTTGGGTGACAGTTTTTGCCGCCGCCTCCTGTTCTTTCTCCAGCTCTTCTCGTGCTTTGGTTTCTAAAGGAGTAAAGTCATACCGCCACCACTTTCCGATGGCTGGGCTAAAATCCATGAAGGTAGAGATTGTCGGACTAACCAATGTCCCGACCCTAAAGTAGAAAATCTTGTCCAGGCTTATTAGGTCCGTCTCTAAGGTGAGGGGGAAGGTGGGATCGGAGCTTTTGGCGGTGAGATGGAGGTCGAAGTTAGCCGTATCTTCTTTGACCTCTGCATCGCCATAGAGGGCGAGATCGAATTTCGCCATACTTATTGAGGCGTCAAGAGTAAAGGTCTTTATCTCTAAGGAGCTATCTAAGCTTTGGAGGAGGATATGGCGTGGTGCTTTGGGAACAAAGGGAAGTTTGGCGTAGGTCCTTTGTAGTTGGAAGGAAAGTTCTTTCGAGACGTGGGGAAGCTCCATTCCTTGATAGGCAACGACTGCAAAAGCAGTAATCAGCCCTACTAAGAGCAAGAGGAGTATGAGGCCCAAAACAATACGCTTCCTCTTTGGCTTTGGAGGGGACGGTGGCGGGGGAGTAACTGGCGGAACCGGTGGAAGCGATGGCACGTATGACGGCTCGGGGGTAGGTGGTACCCCTGGAACTTGGGTTACTTCCATTAGTTAAAAGTTTACCTATTCGAAGTGACTAGTATCAAGCCTCCAGTACGAGTCTCGGCTTGCGCCTCGCCTCCGTTTTCTCGCAAGCTCGAAAATAGGGTTGGGGTTTATTTCCCCGCCTTAAGCGGGAAAAACGGACGTCACTTCGTTTTTTCTTCTTCCTTAGGTTTTTCTTCAGGGGAAGGTTTCTTTTCTTTCTCGGTTAGTTCCTCAGGAACCTCCTCTTCTGGTTTCTCCTCAACAGCTTCTACAGCCGCTACCGCCTCTTCCTCGGTAACAGGCGCTACCTCTTCTTCCTCCGCCATCTGGGGATAATCAATCTTAAGGACAAGCTCTTCTGGCTCATGACCTAGAATCTTGATCTTTGTTTGGTCGATGGGAAGATCTTTAACAGTGATCCCTCGGCCAATCTCTGTTAAGAAGGAGAGATCAACATTAATTTCCGAAGGAAGATCTTGAGGCAAACATTCAATCTCTACCTCATCCAAAAGGGTAAGAAGAATTCCTTCTCCGCTTTTTACAATCGGAGACTCTCCAACAACCTTGACGGCAACCGTTGCCGTTAGCTTTTCCCCTGCTTCAACTCGCTGGAGGTCAACATGAAGGAGCTTCCCTAAAGGATCATGTTGGACATCGGTGATTAAGACCTTTTCTTTTTTGCCTTCAACATTAAGGTCAACAAGGGTTGATTCCCCTGCTTCTTGATAAACCCGCTCAAACTCTTCTTTGGCAAAGGTTAGCGCTTTGGGGTTCTCCTTTCCCCCGTAAAGGATTGCAGGAATCTTCCCCTGCCGGCGCAATTTTGCAACCTTTTTTCCTTGAATTACTCGCTTTTGGGCTTTCAGTTCCATATCTTTTCTTTCCTTAGGATAGAAGAACCTGCCTGCTTTTGCAAACAAAGTGGGTCAACCACCAAACTTTTGCTTAGCCGCCGCAAGAACTTTTTGGAAGATCTCTTCTTTTGATTTCTCCCCATTAATCTCTTCAACCAGTCCCAACGAGCGAAGATAGTTCAAGGCAGGGAGTGTCCGTTCGTAAAACTGCCTCAAGCGTGTCTCAAATGTTGAAATTTTCCAGTCTTCACCCTTTTGTTCTTTGGCAAAGGGGAATTTTTTACCACAATTTGGGCACCGTTCTCCGCTATACTTCTTGGTGGTTGAATATCGGCATTTTGGATTGTCGCAGACAAGCCGATTGAGGCTTCTTTTTTTAGCTATCTCCTCTGAGGTGGTCAGAAGAAGGACCAGGACATGTTCCTTTCCGTAAACCTCACACAAAAAGGGAATGATCTTTTTTGCCTCGTAAAGAGTTCGCGGTGATCCAGAGAAGATAATACCCTCCCCCTCTCGCGCATAAAAACGAATTTGCTCTTCAACAAGCTTTGCAACCCATCGCGGGTCGTTGAGAAGACCTGCTTCGTAAACTTTTTTCTGCTCTCCTACTACTTTATCAGAGGAGAAATGCGGATCGTTGATTCGGCGAAAGATCTCAGCACCGGTGTCAAAATGCAGGAAATTTGGAAATTGTTTCACCAGCTTGAACGCTTGAGTTCCCTTACCAATGCCTGGTAACCCCATTAAAAGAATTGCGCCTTTCTTCACTACTCCTCCTTGATGGTTACAGCAAGAGAGATATCTTGCTTTAAATCTCCAATGAATTTAAGGGAAGTATTCTCCCTTTGCAAACCTTCTCCCGAAATTTGTTTGCCAAATGGTTCTTCAAAAACGAAGGTAAAAGGCTCCCCTACTGTTCCTGGTTGTTTTTGAATATTAAGGGAATAGTGGGTGAGCTTTTTGAGGTTGAGGGAAGAGGGCAAACGGTATTTTAATTTGAGGATGGCAGTTGTCTGTGGTTCAACCTTAAAAAATATGGCAAATTCTGTTTTCCCCGCCTCCTCCGTGGTAAAGATTTTACTTTTTACATCTTTATCGTTGAGATTTGCCGAGAGAAGCTGACTTCCTTTTGGAACAAGAGCACGGAAAAGATTTTGGTATGTTCCAGAGGGCCAAGCGGCCGTTCCTTTGTGTTCCCAGGTAACTGTTAATTCTACCTGAAGATCATCAGCACGGGTGGGGTTGAAAAGTTTATAGTTGATCATCCTTTTGATAAGGGTAAGGTTAGTCTTGGTTCCGAGATTAGTATCCAGAAGCATAAGAAAATCCCCGCTTTCGGCTTTGATGCGACCATCAAAGCCACTTTCCGCCAAAGCTTGGGCGAGGGCTCCTTTTTCCAAGTAAAGGAGAAGGTCCTTCTGCTTTAACCCTTCCCAGAAAATCTTCGCTAAAGAGGCGTAGCTTTCACGTTTAAGGTTGAAAAGGTTGGTGAGCAATTCTTCCCCTAGGGCTTGGAGGAACCG
>CAYPTJ010000030.1:0-4546 GCA_964413845.1 uncultured Candidatus Saccharibacteria bacterium
AGGAACTGAGAAGAATCAAGAGAATCCAAAAAGTCGGCGTTGAGATTTGCAACTGTGGTGGAAGAGCCGACAATAAGGTAGTCGGTCGCAACAAGATCAGCTTCGACTGCTTCTTCGACCCTTAGGGAGTGGAGGGAGGCGTCGGCGGCGGGAGTGACGTAGTATTTATCGCCAGAGCCAAAAAAGATCGTTCCGAGAAATCGGGCGGTGTTGAGGACCCCCGTTTTTATCACTTCAATACTGCTAGTGACAAGTTTGTCGGCGTCCAAGGGAAGTTTTGCTCTCAGCCTAGTCTCTTGTCCCTGGTCACTGGTGACTGTTTTGTACTCAAAGATATCATTGATGTCAACGACGGGGTTTAGAATCTCGCGGGCTAAAATCTCCCCTTTTATCTCCTGGCCGGCTTTGGGACTGACGACCGAAACAACCTGGCTGGCGAAATGGTTCCAAAAACCATCAAAGAGCCAGCGTTTAACCCGCGCTCTGGTTAAGTCAGAAAATCCTAGCGATAAAATAGCGAGAGTGATAAAGATCAGAAGAAGAGTTAAAAGATGGGAGAGAAGCTTGGATCGAACTGGCTCCTGATAGGGGTAGGGCTTGCGGATCATGTTTCTCACGAAAATGGTGAAGTCAGCAAAAGTTTGGCTGATGTTTCGCAGTACCTCTGGTAAGGTGAAGAATGAAGATGGTACCAGAGAAGGTGTAGGTGGGGGAGGTGGTTTTTCAACCCCGCCTACTGACAAACTTGGGGCAAGTTTTGCGATGACTTGATCTTCTGTTTTTTTGATCTTCTGCTTCTCAAGTTCTTGTTTAATTACTTCGTTATCCAATCCCTGTTCTTTGAGTTCAGCGATTTTCCTTAAGGTTTCAAGAACTGACTCGGGATAATGACCAACAGTGGTTGGTGCTCCAGGGTAGGGGACCTTCCGGGCCATGTGGGGGAGAAGACCGATCTTAGTGTAGTAGCGAAGGGTATGGTAGGGGTTGCTGTTTGGACGTCCAAGGGAAATTCCAAGAGTGGTAGCGCGACGAATAATCTCGTCAATAGGTATATACTTTTCGTTTTCTTCAATCCCACCAGGTGGGAGGGGCAAGGGCTCGCTCATCTTGTTAACTATCGGACTATATTCTTACTCAGCTATAGGTCACGATAGTTATTTTCCTTTCAACCACGCCGTTTTGGCGTGATTACCATCACGGCACTTTGGACTATAACACATTAAAAACTTGTTTGTCAAGTTTTTAGTCAAGAGTCATTAGTCATGAGTTTTTAGTAGCAAGAAATTTATTGATCAGATCTATTTTCTAATGACTACTGTCTACTGACTACTGGCTAAGGATCAATCGTGATAGAATATCCGTCGTATGAATTATAATCCTGAAAAGATTGAGCCGAAATGGCAGAAGCGGTGGGAGAAAGCAAAGCTTTACCGCGCCAAAGATTTCAGTAAAAAACCGAAATATTATCTTCTTATCGAATTTCCTTATCCCTCAGGCGAGCGGCTTCACGTTGGTCACGGCCGAAGCTACTGTGCTTTTGATGCCTTGGCGCGATTAAAACGAATGCAGGGTTGCAATGTTCTTTTCCCCTTTGGCTGGGATGCCTTTGGTCTGCCGGCGGAGAACTACGCAATAAGAACCGGGATTCATCCTGCAATCACCACTAGAGAGAATATCGCAGCAGCGAAAAAGCAGGTCGAGTCTTGGGGGCTCTCTTTCGATTGGTCACGGGAGATTGCAACCACCGACCCTTCTTACTACAAATGGACCCAGTGGATCTTTCTTCAATTTTTCAAAAAAGGTTTGGCTTACAAAGCAGAGGTGCCGGTAAACTGGTGTCCTTCCTGCAAGATCAACCTCGCTAACGAGGAGGTTGTCGCGGGTGCTTGCGAGCGCTGTGGTGCCCCAACTAAACGGCGGATGCAAAAGCAATGGATGTTGAAGATCACCGCTTATGCTGACCGGCTGCTTAAAGATTTAAAGTTAGTCAATTATCGGGAAGACATCAAACAGCAGCAGATCAATTGGATCGGGAAAAGTGAGGGGGTAAAAATATGGTTTGAGGTAGTGGGTGAGGGTGACGAAGCCCGTATCGGTAACGTCAAGGGGTTAAGTGACGTAACCGTAACCGACTCACGAAACGGGCCTCGTGGCCGTAACCGATTGACGATCCCTGTGTTTACCACGAGACCCGACACGCTCTTCGGGGCGACATTCCTCGTTTTGGCTCCTGAACACCCATTGGTTAATAAAATCACCGCTAAACGGCAAAAAAAGCGCGTAGAGGCGTACATCAAGACGGCTCTTAGGAAATCTGAGCTCCAACGGCAGGAAGAGATCAAGGAAAAGACAGGAGTTTTCACTGGCGCCCACGTGAAACACCCTGTCACGGGAGAAAAGCTTCCTATTTGGGTTTCAGATTTTGTTCTCCCCACCTATGGAACCGGGGCGATTATGGCCGTTCCTGCCCATGATCAAAGAGACTTTGAGTTTGCTAAAAAGTTCAAACTTCCCATCAAAGAAGTGATCAAAAATGAAACCGAATCAAATTTTCCTGAAGAAGCTTTTCCGGGAGAAGGTGAGCTGATCAACTCCGCTGAGTTCACTGGTTCGCACTCAAAAAAGGCAATTGCTAAAATCACCACCTGGTTAAAGAAAAAAGGGTTGGGTGAGTTGGCGGTAGATTATAAACTCCGTGACTGGATTTTCTCCCGCCAGCATTATTGGGGGGAGCCAATCCCGATAATTATCTGTAAAAAATGCGGTTATGTCCCTGTGCTGGAGAAGGGCCTTCCCGTAAAGCTTCCTTATGTTGAAAACTATAAGCCCACAAAAACCGGCAAATCTCCCCTAGCGACCATCAAAAGTTGGGTCAATGTCAAATGTCCGAAGTGCCATGGTCCCGCCCAAAGGGAGACGGATACGATGCCCAATTGGGCTGGTTCCTCCTGGTACTTTTTAAGGTACACCGATTCCCGTAACAGTAAAAAGTTCGCGGATCAGAAGAAACTTGAGTATTGGATGCCGGTTAACTGGTACAACGGAGGGATGGAGCACACTACACTACACCTCCTTTACTCCAGATTTTGGTACAAAGTTCTCTTTGATTTAGGTCTGGTCCCTGGACCGGAACCGTATGCAAAACGGACTTCCCATGGAGTGGTTCTGGGACCGGATGGGTACCGGATGAGCAAATCACAGGGGAATGTGGTCAATCCTGATGAAGTGGTTGGGGAATTCGGAGCGGACACCTTTCGGATCTACGAGATGTTTATGGGCCCGTTCGATCAAATGATCGCTTGGGATCCCAAAGGTGTCATAGGTGTGCATAGATTTCTTGAGCGTGTTTGGAAGTCAAACCAGATAATTCCTAAGCAATCTGTTGGCGCAAGTGATAGAAATCTGGAGAGAAGACTCCATCAGTTGATTAAGAAGGTTGGAGAAGATTTAGAAAAGACAAAATTCAACACCGCCGTTGCCGCTTTAATGGAATTTATTAATCAACTATCAACTGCCAACTATCAACTATCAACCACTGATTGGCAGATCTTCTTGCGGGTCTTGGCACCATTTGCCCCCCATCTTGCCGAAGAGCTTTGGGCACAAATTAGTCAGGAGACAGGAGTCAAGAGTCAGGAGTGGTCAGTGCATCAGCAAAGATGGCCAAAACACGATTCCAAACTTATTGAGGAAGAGGTAGTGACGGTGGTTGTTCAAGTAGATGGCAAACTGCGGGGGAAAATAGAAGTTCAAAGTGCCAAGTGTAAAGTGCAAAGTGAGGTGGAAAGATTAGCTAAGAGGGAAGAGAATGTCGCTAAGTATTTAATTGGCAAGAAGATTAAGAGAGTTGTCTTCGTTCCCGGAAGTTTAATCAATTTCACCACTCGCTAAAGTTTGCTACCACCACCCTTAATTAAAAGTTGACAGGGCTAAGTTTGGGGTTTAGAGTTAATTGCAAGCCGATGATAGTGAAGCTTGTCGAACGACATCGTTACACTTTTATGGCCCTTCTTTCGGGAGCAATTTTGATTGGGTCGGGGGTCTCCCTCGGGGTTGGGCTTTTTGGGAACCAAGGGGCAGAAGTGAAAGAGACGACAAACGCAACAAAGGTTTCCGGGATCCAAATAGGAGACGATCTGTCTGACCAAACAATTAATGAAAAAATAAACATCAATACTGCTTCGGCCGATGAGCTTGATCTTCTTCCTGGCATTGGATCTGTTTACGCCCAAAGAATTGTTGATTACCGGAGAAAAAACGGTCCCTTTAACTCTATCGTAGAGATTCAAAATGTCGCTGGAATCGGATCTAAAACTTTCGAGAAGCTAAAAGATAGAATCACCGTGAAATAATGCTTGAATTTTTAGACGCACTGCGGGAGGCAATCTCCCAAACACTTCGTCAAAGCCTGCCGGAACCGCAGGCTTCTTTGCTTTTGGGAATGGTCCTCGGGGTGAAGAGTGGTTTCCCTTCCGATTTTTATCAAGCGCTGCGGGTTACAGGAACGCTTCATGTGGTGGTCGTTTCTGGCTACAACATCACTGTT
>CAYPTJ010000031.1:0-8854 GCA_964413845.1 uncultured Candidatus Saccharibacteria bacterium
CGAAATGCGTTTTCAGTGAACAGTTAACAGTTAACAGCAAACAGTTAAGATTCGCTAAAGATGTTTATCAGGCATTAAAAGGTGCTGATTGTTTGGCGTTGGTAACAGAATGGGAAGAGTTTGCCAACCTTGATTGGGAAAAGGTCAAAAAGCTGATGCGAGGCAATTTAATTGCCGATGGCCGAAACCTCTATGAGCTGGAGAAGATGCAGAAGTTAGGGTTTGACTATTTTGGCATGGGGAGGAACTGACTATGACAAAACGAGTTTGAGCAATGCGAGGACTGTATTTCGGAATGGGTCGTGTCTGATGCAGCGTGTAAAGCTAATTATGGCGCAGAACGCAAGAGCTCACATTGCGGCTTTTCTTTTCCTCGCGGCGGCATTGGTTATTTATTTCTTTCCAGCAATTAAAGCAGGAGCGTTATCTGCTTTCGATTACAACTATGCTTACCCTCCTTTTGAGACGATTGAGCCCAGAGAAATTGGTAATCCACTACTTTCCGATCAGGCAATAGGAGGAGATGCCCAAAAATATTACATTGGGCGTTCGCTTAGGGAGGGGAGAGTACCTTTTTGGAATCCTTATATCGGTTTAGGAACTCCATTTTTGGCCGGTGGACAATCAGCAGTTCTTTTTCCTCCAAATCTGCTCTTTGCGGTTTTACCTTTTGGTCCTGCCTCGATTGCCGTTGCAGTAATCAAGCTCCTTTTGGCTGGGACGGGGATGTACTTTTTGGTTTGGGCACTCCTGAAGAACCATCTGGCAGCACTTTTTGCAGGAGTGGCCTTTACCTTTTGTGGATTTAACATCGTCTGGCTTGGTCATCCTCACACGAATGTTTCTATTTGGTTGCCTTGGCTTCTCCTTTTTACTTGGCAGTTCTTTGAAACAAAAAGGCGCCTCTATCTTTTACCATACGCATTGGTGGTAGCAATCCAGTTTTTTGGAGGTCATATCGAGACTTCTCTTCATATCCTTTCGCTTACCGCTCTTTTGGCAATTGTTCTAACTTTTGCGAAGAAAGTTTGGTTATCCTTCTTTCTCTTTGTTGCCGCTTCAATTTTGGGATTTCTTCTTGCCGCTCCACAGCTTTTTCCTTTTATTGAATATCTGCTTAACAGCTGGACTTTAGTATACCGATCAGCACAGGTTCGGACGCGCTATATTCCTCTCCCTTGGCTTGTCCCTTCTATTTTTCCTAATATCTTTGGCAATCCAACTTGGCATAGTTATTGGGTCCATCAGCCAGGGGCTTTCAATTACAACGAAACAGTAACGGGATTTCCGGGAACGCTTTCTCTTCTTCTTGCCCCTCTTGCTTTGTTCAGTAAAAAGTGGCGGCGCTGGGGACTGGGGATAATCCTGTTAATTGCGGCAATAATTCTGGGATTATTAGGGGTTCCTCCGTTCTTTACTTTTCTATCCAAAGTTCCTCCTTTTTCTTGGACGCTGAATAAACGTCTTCTCCTCATCACATCCTTCCTATTGGTTGTTTTGGCCGCAATGGCGCTTGATTGGCTGGTGGATTTGAGAGCGTCTGACTTCCGACGCCTTTGGGAAAAGGGAAGGAATTGGGTAGGGATACACCGTCGAGCGCTTTTTCTTGGTGCAACGGCGTTGGCAGTTCTTTTGGCAGTGGTTTTGTTATCTCTTTTCCCTGAGATTCGAGCTCTTGGTATCAAGGTAGCAGGAAAGCTTACCTTGAACTTTCAGAAAGGACCCAAGCAGGCGTTCTTGGAGTTCGGTTTTGTCTTTGCAGCGTTTATTATCTTAGCTGCTCTCAAACTGAAGAATTTGATCGGTTCCAAACTCCTCCTTGTATTTATCGTGATTATTGCTTTACTCAATGGTTTTCTTTACTCCTGGAATTATAATCCACCGTTTGCCGGGGAACTTTTCGCTACCACACCGGAGATTGAGTATGTCCAGCAAAATGCTGGTTATGATCGAGCGTTAATTTTTGGGCGTGGTTCGTTAGCAACCATCTACGAGATCTACGATCCTCACAACAGTGATTCCTTGGTTTACTATCCTGTGTACCAGTTTATGGATTTAGCTGAAGCAAAAAATCGCCTTCGTGAGCTGGAGGTTACATTCGAAAACAAGCGCTTCCTCGATTTTTTGAACGTGCGTTACTTCGCCTTCCAAAAGGAGAAGGAAGAGGATCTTCACTTTGCCTTTGAGAAGGGGAAGGAAGTGGATCTCCCCGGATTGGAAAAAGCTTTTGAGGGGAGTTCTGTAGATATTTACCGGAATAACAACGCTCTTGCCCGTACCTTTACGGTTGAGAAGGTGATTAAAGTGGGTTCCGCAAATGAAGCGTTAAAACTTTTAGGATCAGAAAACTCCGATCTAAAGAATACAGTTACGGTTGAGGGAGCCGATGATATAGAGTTTGAAGGACTCTCGCAAGGAAGAGTTTCTATTCAGTCCCTTGAACCGGAGAGGGTCTCTCTCGAGGCGAGTTGCCCTGGCGCGTGTTTTGTGGTGATGACTGATACAAATTATCCCGGTTGGAAAGCAAAGGTTGACGGGGAAGAAACAAAGATATACAAAACTGATGTGGCTTTCAGAGGAGTCTATATCCCTGAGGAGGGCACTCATACGGTGGAGTTTGATTTTGTGCCTTATAGCTTTTGGATTGGAGCAGTTACTTCCGTTTTAGCGCTAATGGCGCTTTTAGGTTTGGCTTTTGCTCGATTAAAGTTTAGCTCCGATTGCGGCGGAAACCAGGTCTCCCGTGATTATAAGAAGCCGAAAGGAAAGGGCGCTCACGATTGCAAGGGGTGCTGGTATAACTGTGCCCAAAAGGAGGATCAAACTTGCTTCTCTCACCCCAGCACCATTGGGAGCGATGGGGGTCAAAAAACCAATTACCCAGGAGATGGCGTAAATTCCTACAATAGCTGGGAGAAGGGAGAGATCGATTACGGAGAAAGAGCAAATGAGGAGGAAGAAAGAGAAGCCGATTATTATCCAGCTTAAAAAGAACCAAAAGGTGGTTTTAAGAATTTGTGGGTAAGAAAAGGAGAGTTTTAGTTGTTCCTTTCCCAATTTTGAAAGAATAAAATTCATTGTTTTCTTCAAAAGAGGAGGGTAGAGGATAACAAGCCCAAAAGGGATAAGGATGAGACTCCATGACAGAAACTTGAGGTTTGGGTAGTTTGAAAAAGACAGAAGCGATAAAAGGAAAACCGCCACACCCGCAAAAACGGTAAGAACGATGTTTAAAAGGACACTTAAGAAAACACGCTTCTCTTCTAACCCGTACTCTTTCTTGGCTAAGGCAAATCTTCCCACATGATCCCAAATTCCTCCTGGCAGATAACGGGCGAGAGCAGAAAGAACCGTAATCTTATAACCTGCTTTTAGAGGGAGTTTCTCTCCAGTAAGAAGAACTAATTTTTGCCAGCTGAGAGAGAGAAGAAAAGAGTAACCCAAGAGGAGAAGGAAGGCAGAAGTGAGAGAGGGGAGGTTTAGTGTCCATTGGTACTTTGTGATCTCCTGCCAGTTCTCGTAGATTACTCTCCCGATTAGAAGACCTATCAGGACAAGAAACGCTATCTGGAAAAATTTTAGGAGCCGCTTATTCATTCCTTTTTGCTAAACAGAGATATCCTTCCGCCAAATCGTAATTGTTGAATAGGTTACTAAACTTAATGAATGGGAAAAGGGTATTTCGATTAAGGATAGGGAATTGCTCTAAGAGAGAAATCCTGAAGGGGTTAAGACCGCTTTTCTTTGTGCGAGCTTGCTTACTCTCTTTGATTGTGCTTTCGAGTTTCCGATTGGCCATAAATTCTCTGAAGAGTTTGAGTATATTAAGAAATGGGAAGCCATAAGAATATATCTTAAGTATCTTGAATCCGGATTGTTCAAGCGCGTGTTCTAGCTCTTCCTTATCGTATCTTCTAAAATGACCGGCAAGTTCGTCGTCGGCTCCCCAGAAGGTCCCCTTTGCTGGTACGGATATTAGGAAGAATCCACCTGGCTTTAGGAATGAATTGACTTTAGAGAGCGCGGCTTTGTCGTCTTCGATGTGCTCGAGAACCTCAAGCATGACCACCAGGCCGTATCGCGAAGTTGTTTTGAGCGCAAGGGGGTCGGTGTTGTACACATTGAGCTTCTTATCAACCCTCCTTTCTCTGATCAAATCTTTGGCCCTCTTCACGGATTCTTCAGAAATATCAAAAATATCGCCCGTCAGACCTATCTTGGCAATTCTGGAAGATAGTTCTCCATCGGCACAGCCGATTTCCAAGAACTTGGAATCTTTAGGAACATAATCCCTAATTAATTGCAAGGCAAGTTCACTCCTGAAGATGTATCTAGGATACTTAACCATCGCTCTTCAGCTTTATAAACGAGTTAAGGGTTTTACTTAATGCCTCTAGGGAGCAGTGCCTAATGAACTTTCTGTACCCATTTTTGGCGATTTTGTCTCTTAGGACCTTGTTTTGTTTTAAAAGAAGTATCGCATCGGCTAAGCTTCGGGGATTGGCAGTTTGGCAAAGGAGGCAACCTTTCTTATCTTCTAACAACTCGCGGATTGCTGGGGTATCGGTCGTAATTACCGGTTTTTGAGAAGCTAAAGCATCAAACACCTTATTGGGAATGACTCGTTGGGCCTTTTCAGTGTCTCCAAATACCCCGAGACAAACATCGGCCGAGGCCATAAAATCTGAAAGGGTTTTAATAGGCTGCCTACCCAAAAAAATTACGTTTTTAAGATTTAGACTTTGGGCCAAATTATAATTTTTTTGATAAGTCTGCCCTCTCCCCACTATTTTAAACAACAGATCTTTTTCGTCTTCCAAGAGCTTAGCGGCTCTAATTATATATTCGACGCCATGCAACGGTATAAAGGTTCCGTAGAAAAAGACGATGAACTTATCTTTAACCTTTCTCTCTTCTCTGGGGTAGAAAAGATCTGTTTGCGAGCCTACCCAGACTCGGCAGAACTTCTTCTTGGGTATTGAGAAATTTTTTGCGAAGTAATTGATGTTTTGATTTGTGTCGGTGATAATTTTTCCTGCCCATTCGCAAGATTTTTTATCAAGAAAGTAGGTGATTCTTCCAGCAATTGAGTAGGGGGTGAATGTTTTTCTGTCAAAGCAGAGGGTGTCGTAAAGCGAGATAAAAGCATCAAAGATGATTGGTTTTCTGGCAAGCAATTTTGCCAGAGGCAAAAGAGGTTGGCCCAAAAAGCCTACAAGCAGATAGTCGTAGTCATTTTTGGCAAAGATAAACTTGAGCCAAACCTCAGGAATTCTTAAAAAATATGAGTTTTTGCTGGAGGAGATTACCTGAACTTCGAATTTTCTCTTTAGGGCGGAGATGAGGATAGCGTTTCGCGAATAAGAGGGTTTGGCGCTGCAGATAAAAAGGACCTTTTTCATTTTTCGCCATCTTTCGTTTTAGATAATATTTCTTCAACCATTTTTCTGTTAATTCCAATCAGATCGGCCAAAACCCCCATTACTGTGGTCATAAAGCCAATGCTGATCACAATTGAGGAGACGATTAAAGATTGGATATGTCCCGCTCCGTTTCCGGTGAAGAAAAAGTAAAGAAACCGCAAAACACCGATAAAGCCAATTCCCATCAGAAGCGATCCTAGCGCTACTAAATATTTAAAGGCTTTATACATCAGGATGGTGCGGATGATTGTTGTCAACGAGCGCTTAATATGACCGAAGACACCGGAGATCAGCCGGGATTGGCCGTGCTCCCGCTTTCTGAAGGTGACCGGTACTTCAACAATCGCTAGATCTCTATTAACTGCTTGGATGATCGTTTCGTGGGTATAGGTATGGGTGGAAAGGAGATTAAAATTTTGGGCAGCTTCTCGGGTAAAAGCACGAAAGCCGCTTGAGGCATCGCGGATGTTGGCTCCGGTTAAAAACCGGATGACCCAACTTCCGAAGATATTCCCATACTTCTTGGAGAAGGGCATGTGGTCAAGCTTTTCCACCTGTCGATCACCGATGACCATATCCGCTTTCCCTTCAAGAATGGGTTTTATAAGTTTGGGGATCTCTCTTTGGTCGTATTGATTGTCGGCGTCAGTATTGACGATAATGTCAGCTCCAAGAGATAGTGCCCCATCGAGGGCTCGTTTGAATGTTTTTGCCAATCCTAAATTCTTCTTGTTAGAGACGATGTGTTCTGCCCCGGCTTTTCTTGCTTCTTTGACAGTATTGTCAGTCGAGCCATCACTGGCAACCAGAATCTCGACCTTATCAATTTCCTTGATCTTCCTGGGGATAGAGCGGATAACTTTCCCGATGCTTTTCTCTTCGTTGTAAGCAGGGATGGTAACAATCAGCCTCACATTGGAGGATTTTAACACAGGAGCTTGTTCTTTGGTAATATTAGAGGGAATATTTATGCTAGAAAAGTTGACTGAACTCTGGAGATTCAGGGAGTTGATCTACACCTTTGTTGCCCGAGACCTTAAAGCGCGATACCGAGGGACAGTTTTGGGTTTTTTGTGGTCTTTCCTTGACCCTCTTCTTAATATGGCCGTCTTGTGGGTTATCTTCGGTCACTTTTTTTCCCGGGGGATTGAGAACTTCCCAATCTTTCTTTTGATCGGAATCCTACCTTGGAATTTCTTTGCCTCTTCAGTTAGTCAAGGATCGCAGGCCGTTGTTGGCAATGCAGGCTTGATCAAGAAAATCTATTTTCCTCGGGAAATCTTCCCGCTGGCAATGGTTCTGGCGAATTTGATCCATTTTTTCTTCGCTTTGGCGGTTTTGGGAGCGATTCTTCCTTTTACGGCAGTTAAAATTAATCTTGCCGGGCTTCTGCTTTTCCCAGCAATCCTTATTCTGAGTATGTTTTTTAACTATGGTGCGGCTCTTTTTGCCTCAGCATTAAGCGTTTATTTCCGCGATTTTCCTTTTATTATTGAATCACTTCTTAGAGTTTGGTACTTTGCAACCCCCATCTTTTATTCGCTGGAGATGATTCCCGAAAAGTTCCGCTCTCTTTATCTTCTTAATCCGTTGGCAGCAATCGTCACCGCTTATCGCCAGATTCTTATGGAAGGAAAGATTCCTGGATTGGAGCTTTGGGGTTTACTTACTTTAATGGCCCTGCTTGGTTTGGTAGTTGGTTGGTTTGTTTTTGAGAAACTTCAGCGAGGTTTTGCGGAAGAAATTTAGAGTGGGGTATGAAGTATGAATAATGAATTAAGGGGTAAAAATAAGAATTATGGGAAATGAAGTAAGGAGTAAGAAGAAAATACAAAGCTTTAGGGATTTGGACGCTTGGAAAGTGGCGCACAAGATGGTTCTTCAGGTTTATCGAGCAACGCGTGGGTTTCCGCAGGAGGAATTATATGGTTTAGTTAGTCAGATGCGCCGAGCGGCTGTTTCAATCGTGAGTAATATTGCGGAGGGATTTAGCCGAACCTTCTCGAAGGAGAAGCAACAGTTCTACGCAATTGCGCTAGGATCAATCGTGGAGCTCCAGAGTCAATTGGAGATCGCTAAGGATCTTGGTTATCTGGATGACGCAAATTGCCATCAGCTAATGAACTTATCAGTGGATGCACACAAGCTGGTAAACGGATTGATTAAAGGTGCAAGGGATAGAATTATGGGAAATGAAGCATGAAGTATGGGGGTACCGTAATTCATAATTCGTTATTCATTATTCATGTCTAACGCAATCGAGGTCCACAATTTATCGAAGCGTTTCCACCTTTGGCCCAAGGGGAAGTCAACTTTTAAATCCGCCGCTTTAGATTTGCTAAGAGGTAAGGGACTGACAAGGGGCGAGTTTTGGGCGCTTAAAGATGTCAGCTTTGCTGTCAAGCGGGGGGAGACTTTGGGGCTTATTGGACCAAATGGGTCTGGGAAAACAACCCTTCTTCAGATCTTGGCGGGGATTATCTATCCAACCTCAGGAACGGTGAAAGTCAACGGTAAGGTTTCCACCCTTTTTGAACTAGGAACCGGGTTTCACCCCGAGCTGACCGGGCGGGAGAATATCTTTATCAACGGGGCAATCTTAGGTCTTAGCCGCGAGGAGATCAAAGCAAAATTTGATCAGATCGTGGAGTTTTCCGGGCTAAAGGAGTTTCTGGAAATGCCGCTTAAGCACTATTCCTCAGGAATGATGGTGCGATTGGGGTTTTCGGTGGCGATCCATGTCAACTCTCAGATTCTTCTTGTGGATGAAGTTTTCGCGGTAGGGGATATCGCTTTTCAGGAGAAGTGTCTTAAAGTGTTTAACGACTATCAAAAAAAGGGGATGACGATTGTTTTTGTTAGCCACGGCCTAGAGACGGTTAGGGAGTACTGCAATCGGGCGATCTTTCTTGAGAAAGGAGTGATTCAGGCGATCGGGGATGCCGATAAAGCCGTTTCCGCTTACGAGAAGTTCAGCCAGCAAAGATGAATCTTGAGGAGAAGGTTCGGAAAAGCAAAGAGGTGATAAAAGAGGTGTACCGGCGCTTCGCCCGAAATAAAATTGCTCTCGCCTGGACCGGTGGTAAGGACAGTACCCTTCTTTTGTGGCTGACTCTTGAAGTTTGCAAAGAGAAAGGCTTTACCCCTCCAAAAGCGATGTTTATCAACGAGGGGGATGTCTTTCCAGAGACGCTTGCTTTTGTTAAGAAATGGGCTAAAAAATGGGGAGTAAAGGTTGATTTTGTCCAAAATGATGATGTGTTAAAGCAGGTTAAGAAGATAGGAGACCCGGTTTACGTTGAGAAACTCAACGAAAGAAACAGACTGGCCCTGGAAAGGCTTGGATTTAAGGGTGAGAGCTTTCCCTTCGAGCCGGAATCTTTGGTTGGAAATCATCTGATGAAGACGGTGGCGATGAATAGCTATCTGGA
>CAYPTJ010000032.1:0-43634 GCA_964413845.1 uncultured Candidatus Saccharibacteria bacterium
TTGAGTGTTACCAAGACCTCCTCAACCGACATCGAGATCGGGATCGAGATCACCGGTACGGAGATACGGATCAGCCAGATTTCAGCGGTGATCACCTACACTCCTCCCGACACCACCCCGCCGGTGATTACCAACATCCAAGCCTCTGACATCACCCAAACCACGGCAAAAATCACCTGGACAACTGATGAGCCGGCCACCTCCCAGGTGGAGTATGGGAAAACGACAAGTTATGGCAGCCAAACCTCTCTTGATCCAGACCTTGTTACCTCCCACACCGTTAATCTTTCAAGCCTTGAGGCCGGAACCCTTTACCACTACCGAGTCAAATCTAAGGATGCGAACAATAACCTCGCTACTTCTTCTGATAAAACCTTCACCACCGAGGCAGGACCGGATACCACTCCCCCGGTCATCTCCAGTATCCAAGCCCAAAATATCAGCCAAACTGGAGTGACGATCACCTGGAACACCGACGAGCCCGCGACTTCCCAGGTGGAGTACGGAACGACCACCGCTTACGGGAATTCAACTGCCATCAACAGCTCTTTGGTGACCTTTCACTCCGTCACCTTAAGTGGGCTTACCGCGGATACCACCTATCACTACCGGGTCAAATCGAAAGATGCGAACAATAATTTAGCCACTTCCGGCGACAAAACCTTTACGACCTCAGGGAAACCTCTGCCTCCTGAGGAGGTGGAAAAAGCGCTCCCTGGAACCCCGAAGGTTGAGGCTCCGAAAATCGAAGCCGACAAGACCCCACCGAAGGTTTCCCTAGATCCTCCCTCCATAAATCCCACCAAATCTGCCACTACCACTTTTTCAGGAAGGACGACAGAGAAGATGGGGATCGTCTCCGCCCTTCAGTTTTCGCTCAACGGAGGGAAAAGCTGGCATCCGATCAAGGAGATTAAGGGCTTGGGGAAAAAGAAAGCCTCTTTCACCTTTACCACTCCCTATCTGGTGGATGGAAACTACGAGGTCGTCGTCAGGGCATTCGACAACAGCGATAACATTGGTCTTTCCCCAGTTAGGGTCTTAGTGGTGGACGTTCTTCCTCCCTTGGTGGGAGGACATATTGCTACCCTCGGTCCTCAGGTTCTTACTCCCGATAAAGATGGGTTTGTCACGGCGCTTGTCGGGAGTGAGCAGAAGATTATTCTCTCGGCGGTTGGGGGACCGACTAAGGTGAAGATCCTCTTGGGGGAAGAAACCTTTCCCCTCGCTTACTCTTCTGATATCCGTCTATGGTCGGGGAATGTGCGGTTTGCTGAACTTGGAGCGCATGATCTTCGGGTTGTTGCTGAAGATGGAGCGGGAAACAAAACAGATAGGTTTTTGGGAGGTGTTTGGGTGCAGCCGGGAGGGGAGGTTTTGGATGGGGAGGCGGGAAAGCCGATCGAAAAAGCCGAGGTCTATCTTTATTTCTTTGAAGAGGTGACCAAGAGCTGGGTTCTCTGGGATGCCGCTTCTTTTGGTCTCAAAAACCCCTACCTCACCGACAAGAAAGGTCAGTACAGCTTCTTTGTTCCTCCCGGAAGATATTACCTTTCTGTTTCTGCTCCGGGATATCGGACGGTGACCTCGGAAATTGTAGAGCTGGAGCGAGGTTCTCTTTTGGGCTATATCTTCCGTCTCCCACCCCGGCCTTACATTGCGATTCCCTTCTTTGGGATCACGATCCATCTCCCCGCCTTTTTGGATTTTCTGGTCGCCGGCAAAGAGTCCGTTGGCCCTTCGGTAACTGTCCCCGAACCCAAAACTTTGAAGTTGGGGGATAAGATTCCCTCATTCACACTTTCTGATTTGAAGGGGAAGCAGATCTCATCGGAAGATTTAAAGGGCAGGCTTTTTCTCACCTTCGGTAGCGTCTGGAGCCCTACCTTCTTTGAGCAAGCACCCATCTTAAGTGCTGTCGCTAAGAAAAAGGTCTCTTTCTACGTCGTTTTTCTCCAGGAGAAAGCCTCGGCGGTCGAAACCTTTCTAAAAAGAGGGGGATATTCTTTCCCTAGCTTAATCGACAAAACAGGTGTCTTGGCCCAAAGCTACAAGGTTCTTACCTTGCCCCAGCACTTCTTTATTGAAAACGGGATTATCCGGGCAGTTGAGATGGGAGTTTTGGATGAAGCGGGGTTGCTTGAGGGACTCCAGAGATGATAGGGTAAATTATAAATCCGAATATCGAATATCGAAATTCGAAACAAATTCAAATGACAAAAATCCTAATGAACGAAACATTTAGAACATTTAAACATTTGGATTTAGATATTGTTTCGTGCTTCGGATTTCGTATTTCGTGCTTGCGTTAAGCCATGTGGAGAGCTTTTTGGGCGCAAAACATACATTTTAGTTTAGAGGTCTTTGTCGCCTTGGTGGCTTTTTCGGCGGGATGGATCTTTTTGGACAGCTGGCTGTTTAAAAAGGAAAAAAAGATGGCCCTTAGGGCGGGGGGCTTTTTCCTTTATGCCCTTGCCTCAATCATCCACGCCGCGGCCGCTGAGGAAGCTCTCCTTTTCCTTCCTTTTGGGATCGCCAAGGCCTCCGGTTTGGCTCTGATCATTTGGAGCATGCTTCTGGAACCGATCCAGCCCCTTCCTGGTTCCGCCAAAGCCAAGGTCGCCGCAGTCACCGTTACTATTCCCACCGAGAAGCTGGGTGGGCTTCTGGCGGTTTTGAAGTTGGCGATCGCGCCTTTCTTTGCCGCCGTCTCGGCAACCCTTTCTTTAGTGATCAGCACTCTCTACTTCCGCCTCGCTGGAGTGGGGCTGGAGAAGCAACAGGTTCCTGCCTTCAAAGCTTTTTTGCTTCTGGCGGTTGCCGAAGCGGTCAGCTTCTTTTCGATCTTCTCCACCTCCGCCAACATCTTTATCTCCAAATTTGTCAGTATTTATGGTCCTTTGTGGTCGGTGGAACATTTGATTAAGTTAGTTGCCTTTGTCGTTTTGGGGGTTTGGGTTTGGGGATACTTGCGGTTCCGCTTGCGGGAGGAGATCTTTATCATCTTTGTTTCGGTTACTTTGGGAGTCTTCCTTTTCACCACCTTGGCCTTTACCACCTTGCTTTTGCAGAACCTCCAAAGAGATGCCTTGAAGAAGTTAGAGACAGACGTCAAGGTTTTGGATTTTGCCATTGAGAGATTACAAGCGGAAGCCCTTTCTGACGCGCGAGCGGTCTCCTCCAACGCCGATGTCGTTGAGGCTTTAAAGGCAGGGGATAGGGATAAACTTTTTACTCTCGCTCAGAGCTTTTTGGTCAGTATGGAGACGGATTTCCTGGCGATCACCAACGATGCGGCGGAGGTACTTGTGCGAGCCGAGGATAAAGAGCGTTCCGGCGACAGCCTTTCTGATAACCTAGCGGTGATGAACGCCCTTTTGGAAAGGCCACTGGTCACGGTGGTCAAGCGCGAGGGGGTTTTGACGCCTCAGGTCTTTATTGAGGCGGCGGTACCCGTCAAAGGCTCTGGTGTTCTAGGGGCGGCCTTAACCGGATTTATCGTGGATGATGCCTTTGTTGATCGGGTGAAGGAGATCACCGGTCTGGATGTGACCGTTTTTGGAGGAAATGAACGCTCGGCAACTACCTTTTTGGCTCCGGATGAAAAATCGCGGGAGCTGGGAACTCTGGAGCCTGACCCAAGAATAAACAGAACGGTCTTGATAAGGGGGGAGATTTATGTGGGGGGCGCGACGGTTTTGAACCAGCCTTATTTCACCGCCTATCTTCCGTTAAAGAATGTCAGTGATGAAGTGGTGGGAATGCTCTTTGTCGGTGCTCCGCAAACGACTGTTTTGGAGACGGCCCAGGAAACCTTTCAACTAACCTTCCTCCTTTCCAGCATCCTGATGATCTTTTCCCTCATCCCCTCCTATTTCATCTCGCGCTATATCCACTCCCAGATAGCGTGAGTGAAAGTCAGATATCGGATGTCAGATATCGGATTGCCAGATTGCGGATCTGATACCTGGAATCTGAAACCTGATATCTGATACCTGAAGTCTGGTTACTTTTCTTCTATTCCTTCAAACTTCCGGGCGGCTTTTTTGGCTTGTTGGGTGGCTTGTTCGAACTCTGTTTCTGCCTTTCGAATCTCCTGCTCGACCGCCTCCACCGCTTCTCTAGGGGTGGTTGCTTTCTCCATCGCCTCCATCTTCCGCATCGTTTTCTCCATCTTTTGGCGGGCAAGATCTAAAGCAAGATCCGCTTGGGTAATCCCCCTCTCCACTACCTCTTTCTTCCGTTCCTCCTCTTCCTTCTCCCTTTCTCTTTTTATAATCTCTTCTTTTCTCTCCTCAACCTCAGGAACCCCTCTGGCGTAGGATTCAATGATATCCCTTACATAATCCACTACCTGCCGAGGGGGATAATCGGTTTTAACCAGGTAAGCAACCGCTCCCATCTCCAATCCACGCTCCAAAATCTCCTGTCCCCCGCCTACATTGGTGAGTAAAATCACCGGAATCCCTGCCGTCTGGGGATCCTCCTTTATCTTTTTAAGCATCTCCAGCCCGCTCATCTTGGGCATCATGATGTCAAGAAGTATCAGTTCAGGTTTGAACTCCTCAACCTTTTTAAGTCCCTCCTCTCCATCCAAGGCAACCTCGACTTGATAACCGTCGTCGGAGAACTTTTTTTGGTACATGCGGGCGAGGACGGAGTAGTCTTCAACGATGAGGATTTTGGCAGCCATGGCTACATCGTAGCAATTTCTAAATCCTAATTGCTCTAATCCGCCAAGGGCGGATTTAGCCCCGATAGATCCGGGGCGTCATTTCTAATCAAGTCCCAATGTTTTCAATTCCCAATTAGGTCAATTAGTTTACTTTTCTTCGAGTCCCTTTCCCAGCTCTTTGAGCTTTTCCATCGCTTCCTGGGCCTGTTTTTGAGCCATCTCCAAAAGGGTAGTTGCCTTTCTTACCTCCTCTTCGGCCGCTTCTTTTAGGGCCTTTTTTTCCCTTTCGGGCTTCTCTTCTTTCTTCTCCTCAACCTTCGGCGGGGGTGGAGGAGCTTCCTCCTCAGCCAGTGTTAGCGGGAGGGCAGGCTTTTTTACCTCCTTGCTGAGGGTTTCCTTGATCAGATTAATAACCTGCCGGGGGGCGTATTTTGCTTTGACAAGATAAGCAACCGCGCCAAGCTGCAGTCCGCGCTCAATCGTTTCAGAAGGTCCGCCGAGGTTGGTGAGTAAAATCACGGGAATATGGGCGGTCTCGGGAGCTTTTTTAACCTCCTCTAAGACCTCAAGGCCATCCTTTTTGGGAAGCATGATATCAAGAAGCACCAGATCAGGTTTGAGCTCCTTAATCATTCTTTCCCCCTCCTCACCATCCAAAGCGACCTCAACCTCAAACCCATCAGCCCTCAGCTTGTTCTGGTACATCCTCGCCAAAACGGCGTAATCTTCAATGATGAGAATTCTTTGCTTTTCTTTGGCCATCTTACTTATTTTAAGAGTTTCCAGTTGTCAATTGCCAGTTTCCAATTACTTCTTTCCTTTCGCCAAGGGCAAAGAGAAAGAAAACGTCGATCCCTTTCCGAGCTCGCTCTCAAGCCAGATCTCCCCCCCCATCCCCTCTACGAGTTGTTTTGAGATATAAAGCCCAAGACCTGTTCCGTGCCTTTCGCGAGCTAAGGTTGTCTCAACTGTATAAAAGCGTTTAAAGATGTGGGGTTGGTCCTTTTTGGCGATTCCAATTCCCGTGTCCTTTACCGATGTGATGAGTTTACCTTTTTCAGTTTGAAAAGAGATCATGATCTCCCCCTCGTCGGTGAATTTGATCGCGTTTCCCACAAGGTTGATTAAAATTTCTCTAAGCTTGTCAGGATCAGCTTGAACCTGAGAAGGTCTGAGGGGGACAATCTCCAACTTCAGCCCCTTACGCTTGGCTGCTTCAGAGAGATCGGTAACAACCTCTGATGCTACCGCCAGAAGGTCAATATTTTGCAGCTTGAACTCAATCTTTCCTCTCTCAACCCGGGAGGCGCTTAAAAGATCTTCTACCAACCTGACCATCCGCTCGGTTGATTCGTAGGCGTCTTCGAGGTACGTCCTTACCTGAGGATTTATCTTCCCAGCGTCGCCTTCCAGGACCATATCTAAGAAGCCCTTAACACCGGTTAGAGGTGTCCGCAACTCGTGGGAGGCCATGGCGACAAACTCTCGGCGGGTGCGCTCAAGCTCCAACTCCTTGGTGATCTCTCTAAAGATAAGAACTGTTCCCACTACCTCTCCTTTGACATTGCAGATAGTCCTCGTATGAAGAAAGGCAGGTAGGCGCCCCTTATCCGCGGTTTCCATAAAAACCTCTCCAGAAAAAACCCCTGCCTTGCCGGCAGGCAGGCCAGATTTTGCCATATTGGCGATGAGGCATTCTTGCTCGCCGCATAAACGCTTTCCCTTTAGGTCGAAGATGTTAAGGACCCTGTGCTCCTCCTTTCCCAACAGCTCTTCCTCAGAAAAGCCCAGCGTTTTTCTCGCCTCTTCATTGTAAAAGCTGATCTGGTGATTTGGTTCAATCATTAAAACCCCATCTCCCATCTGTTCCAAAATGGTGCGGTAGTTTTCGGAAGTTTTTAGGGTTTCCCCATAGAGATGGGCGTTCTCCAAAGCCAGAGCAGCTGAGTCGCCAAAGGTGTCAAGGATCGCAAGAATGTCCTCTTCAAGCTTTTCCCCCTTCCCTTCCTCAACCAGAATCAACCCTAAATCCTCATCTGCCAAAACCAGGGGAATAAAAATGGCGCTTTCAAGGTCTAAAGTTTTAGCCAGGTTTTGGAGGTCTTTTTCTTTGGTAAACGTCTTTTGAGGATTGATCTGCCGAAAGGTCTTTTTCTCACGAAAAGCTTGTTTAAGCTGGGGATTTCGATCAACTTTAATCGTTAAATCTTTTAAAGAGGGAGGCAGCTTTTCGGTGGGCCGCCTAGGGCGAGCCTCGCCTTCGGCGGGGGAGGTGAGGTAGGAGGCAGCATACTTTAACCCTTCCAGCTGAGGAAGGAATAAAAAAGTGCGCTCAAAACCGAAAGATTCGTACAAGGACAGGGGGATTACCTCAGCAAGGGTCTCATAGTTTAAGATCCCTTTAAGGCTGGAGACGGATTTATATAAATTAGCGAGGTGTGAATCTTCCTCCATGGTTAATTTTTTCCCGCCCTAAGGCAGATTGAACCTTGCCAACGACCCCCTTCATCGTATAGTCAGATTTTTTGATAAAGTCTCGTGCCCCCAGCTGAATTGCTCTTTGGACCTCCTCCCCTTCACCAGAAAGATTAGAAAGGACTAAAACCGGGATGTTTCTCGTCTTGGGGTTTTCTTTTAACCTTCTTAAAGCCTCGAAACCATCCATTCCTGGCATCACGATGTCTAACAGTATCACATCGGGAGGATCGGAAGAAGCAGACTTGAGACCTGCAAGGGCATCGGTGGCAACATTTACCTTGTAGCCCTCAAAGTCAAGTTTGGTTTTGTAGAGCTTGACCATCAGCTGGTCGTCTTCTATTAGAAGGACCTTCTTTTTTTTAAGCATGCGAGTTTATTTTAGGCGAAGGCGGGGTAGCCAATCAAGGCTTGGCTAAGGGGTTGGTATTTGGTCGCAAGCCAAACATCTTAATTACAAGTTTCGAATTAACCAATCAACTGGAAAATCGCCCTATCAGGCGCTTTTAACTTCCGGAAGCTCGTCTCTTTTGGTTGCGGCCAAAATCTCCTTCACTTTTACGACCACCTGGGAGGGCCTGAGCTGGCTTTTGACAAGATAGGTGACCGCCCCTAGCTCCAAGCCTTTTTCGATATCTTCTTCGCCTGAATCTCTCGCTAAGTTGGTCAAAAGAATGACCGGTATATTTTTGATCTCGGGATCTTTTTTTACCTCCCCTAAGACCTCAAGGCCGTTCATTTTGGGCATCATGATGTCCAGAAGCACCAAGGCGGGCTTCTCTTCTTTGATCTTTTTGAGCCCGTCCCCGCCGTTTAGAGCAGTAATAACCTCCAAACCATCCTTCCTGAACTTTTGTTCATACATGGTGACGAGAAGTCGATCATCGTCAATGATAAGAACTTTGGCCATGACTATTTAAGGGTTTAACCCCTTCAGCCTGTCGATGCGCTTCTGGGACTCTTCTTTTTCCTCTTTCTCCTCTGGCTCCCCCGACAGACGGGTGCTGAGACCTCCCAAAACACCCATCAAGAAATAACAAAGAATTGCCGGAAGCAAGAGTATGCCGGCGTAGGCAAGGGAAAGGGTCCACTGAATCGGGGTGAATTCCATCCCCGTCGCTAACTGCTGGACGGCGTAAGCTTCGGCGACCATCCCCACCGCAAGAAGAATCGCCGCCTTAAGAAAATATTGCTTTTCAATTAAAGAAACCACCAAGAGAGCCGAGACCAGAAGCGCGAGAGCTCTCACTCCGATGGCGGCGGCGGTAAGGGGATACACCGAAAGGTAATTTTGGGAGAGAAAGGCAAACGGGTTAGCAATCTCGAGCTGGACGGGGCCGGCAAACGATTCGAGAGCCGAGGAAAGGACAAAAAGCGAGATCGCGACCACGACCCAATATTCTTTCTCCATCACGATAAATTATATTTCTTTGGCCTAACTTCTTGCAAGAGAGCACGGAGAAAAGATACACTTGATTACAGTAAGTAAAGAGGAAGAGGAAGATAACTTGAAACTTGAAACTTACTTAAGGGGGTGATGTAAATTGATCCAAAACTTAGGGACGCCAGAAATCATCCTGCTCTCCTCGGTTTTACTCCTGTTTTTCGGGCCAAAGAAATTACCAGAGTTTAGCCGGGGTTTAGGGCAATCAATAAAGGAGGTCCGGAATGGTTTCCGTGGGCCGAAAAAGAAAGAAGTGGAGACGGCATAGCGAGTAGACCTGCCCGCTAGAGAAGATGAAACCAAAATCCAGGTTGATCGTTAGCGCCTTAGGCGCTTTGGTCGTTTTAATATTGTTGGAGCCGTTGGCGGTGGAAGCGGCCGAAGCCGAGTATCGGCTTTGTCCGACTGACAGCACCTGTACGATCGGCGAGTTTTTGTATGACGACAACTACACGCCTGTCCCGCCGGCCAACGCCAGCTGTACCCTCACCATCAGGAAACCCGACGGTGGCCTCCTTTTCGACCCACCGCCCGCAATGAGCGAGAGCGCCGACGGCTGGTATTACTACGACTTTGATACCACCGGCAAATCCGAAGGGCTCTACCGCTCGACCATGTGTTGTGATGTTGGCACCGAACATCTGTGTTTGGACAAGAGTTTTACCATCGGCCCCGACGTCGCGGGGGCGGTCTGGAACGCGCCTCCCTCAAGCTACAACACTCCCGGCACCTTCGGGTGGTATTTGCAAAATGCCACTGGCTTGGCCCAGAACATTTGGAGCTACACATCCCGAAGTTTGACGGACTTCGGCTCTTTAGTAGCGGATATTTGGAACAACACCATCCGCAGTTTAACTACGCGACAAATCAGCCCCACCGAGCACATCGCCCGGGAAGAAGAGCATTGGACAACCCGCTTCGCGGGCGGCGGCGAGGTTTTGGCCGGCAAAACCTACCGGGCCAAACTTTGGGTTTTGAATTTCGAAACCGAGCTGGCTGACGCCGTCGCCGACCCCACCTATACCATCTATGACGCAATGAGAAACGTCATTGACTCCCCGCCCCCGACCGGCACCATGACAAAATTAGCCGGAACGACCGGAATTTACGAGCTCACCTACATCGTTCCCACCAACGCCACCGGCGGGCGCTGGGAGACGATCGTGGACGTCGACGTCGATGGCGGCGGAACAGATATCCAAGACGGGAGCTACTGGGAGGTAGAGAGTTCCCCAGCCGAGGTAAAGATTAATGCGATCACCGATAATACCGTCCCTTCGATCACCGCCAACGTGACGATTAAAAACGAGGGAGGAAGCTGGTATGAGTATAAGTATGCCTACTGTGTCGTCGCCCAGGAAAACAATACCTGCGGCGGGGGGGATGATGTCTTTTACAAGTCGGGATCCAAAAAACTCAACGCCGGCCAAAGCTGGACGACCAACTTCAATGCCACCGTACCCAACCCTGGGCAGTATTGGTTCAAGGTGGTGGTCCAGTGGGGAACGGAAAAATCGGGGGCATCTCAGGTGTTTATGGCCAGCAAAGTAACCTGCTTGGGCGATTACAACTCTGATGGTTATGTTAATCTCACCGATTTCTCGATCATGCTTTACTATTGGAAGAAGTACAGCCCAACTCACGACCTTTCCGGCGATGGTTATGTTAATTTGACCGATTTCTCGATCATGCTTTACTATTGGGGTAAATGCCCGTAGGGACGGGAGAAGGAATATGAAACTTGAAGCTAAAAACAAATTTAAAAAACTCACTCTTCTCACACTCACCATTTTGCTTGGCATTTTCCTGCTGTTTTCCTTCTTGTTGCCCGTCGCCGCTGCAGGGGCAAGGCTCTTTCTCTCTCCCTCCTCGGGAACCTACTATGCCGGATCCTATCTCTCGGTCGAGGTACTGGTGAATACGGGAGGGAATGCGACCAACGCCTACAAGGCCGTTCTCGCCTACCCGACCGACAAATTGGAAGCCGTTTCTGTCTCCTCGGGGGGATCAATCTGTTCTCTTTGGATCACGCAAACCAAAAGTACCTTGGAATGCGGGACGCCCACACCCTACAAAGGTACGACTGGACGGATCGGAACCATCACCTTCCTCGTTAAGGCCGCGGGGACGGCCACGGTGAGTATCGCCAACGGTCAGGTTAAGAAAGCGGATGGGGCAGGAACGGAGATCTTGAGCGTGCGGGACTCGGCCTCCTTTAATCTCCAAGAGCCCCCCGCCGGCGTTCCGGTGATCTCCTCCTCCACCCACCCCGATCAGAACGGTTGGTACCAAAGCCGGACAGCTGAGTTTTCTTGGAACAGCCCCGAAGGTACAGATGGCTTTTCCTACCTTTTAAGCCAAAAGCCGAACGAAGTCCCGGACGATACCTCCGAAGGGGCAGAGACGAGCAAGACCTACGAAAACCTGGCGGACGGGACGTGGTACTTCCACCTCAAAGCAAAAACCACCGAGGCCACACCTGCCGGCGGGCAGGGCTGGAGCTTCACCAACCACTTCCGCATCCAGATCGATAGCGAGCCACCCGAGGATTTTGAGATTGTCTCCGATCCGCCCGCCGATCGGGTTTTCCGCGCTCCCCTCCTCTCTTTTGCCGCGACGGACAAACTTTCCGGGGTTGACCGCTGCGAAATCTCCTTCGACGGAGGCGAGTTTGAAGTAACCATCAGCCCTTATCGGTTTAATCGGATCAGAGGCGGAATTCACGAGGTTGTCGTCCAGGCCGTGGATCAGGCGGGAAACATTAAAGATTCCCGCCTAACTCTTAGCGTCATCGGGGTTCCCTCCCCAACCATCATCCGTCCGACCGAGGGAGAAAATATTCCTCTCTTTGCACCGCTAGGTATTAAAATTACAACAGTGGCGCCGGGGACGGTTGAGCTCCTCCTTGACAGTCAGCTCTTTGCCACTTTGGATGGCAGCATTGGATCTGAACTTGAACATACTTATCGAAAGATTCTCTCCCCGCGGGGACACAAACTCTCGGCAGTTTTTGTGAACGCGGAGGGAATCGAAAGCGCGCCGGCGGAAGTCAACTTCAAAGTGAATCCTGGATCGGTTTACCTGCTCGGGTTTGTGGTCCCCGGCTACATCTTCTACAGTGTTCTCTTAATTGCTGTTTCTCTACTGGTAGTCCTCTTTATAAAATGGAGGAAAAGAAGGAAAAAGAAGGCGATCGAAGAATCGAAGAATCGATCTTGAGGATAACGCGAGTGCTTGTTCCCGTTTTTCCTTCAGAAAAAACGGCACAATAGCGGTCCTCGCTACGCTGCGGTTCCGCTATTGACATCAACACTGATTTTTGACTACAGTCAAGAAGTAAAGCACCCTGCCCTCTAGAACCTGCCCAATGTGGTTTTTGGAGGCGTATGGGTTTTCTTTTTAGAGCCGTACTGGTTTTCTACAATTTAGTTCTCACCGGCGCCCTGCTGTTTTCTGGGGTGCGGAGCGTTGGCACTTCTGCCAATCGGGTTCTCCTTCTGTTCCTTCTGCCTGTGGCGGTCTATTTTGCCGCCGCCGGGATAAGGAGGATTTTGGCTCTCCCAGGATTGTCAGCAATCAAGGGCCTCGCTTTTAGTTTAAGTCTGGCAACCACCAGCCTCTTGTTCGTTTTCAATTTATTGGGTGCGGCTAACTCTTCCGAGTATCTCTTTGCTCTTTTAGTTGCGCCCTTACCCCTCTACTTTTGGGGAGTTGCAGGGGGGTGCCTTATTAAAGGTTTGAGGAAGCCTCAGGCGAAAGAAGAGCCCGCTGTAGCGGAGGAGCCGGCGCCCGCCGCTCCTCTAACTCGTAAAGATCAGGTGGATGAACCCCAACGGCGGGATTTTTTGAAACGGATCGGTAGTGTTGGTTTAGGTCTCTTGGCCTACTCGATTTTAAACCCCAAACAAGTGGGGGCTGCTTTCTTCGGTAGTGTCCCTGGTCCAGGAACGGTAGCGATCAAGGATACCACCGACACTAAAATAGATCCAGCAATCAAGTCTCCCATCGATGCCTTCGGAATTTCTGCCATCGACGATGGCGCCACCTCTTACTACGGCTTTATCGATAAAAACGGCGCTTGGTATATCCTAAAAGAGGCCCCCGACACAGGGTACGACTCCTATCTCTACGTCAAGGGTGATACTGGTTTCTCCGATAATTGGGGCACCCGAAAAACTCGTACGGACTACGCGTATTTTAATCAAACATTCTAAGGTTGGTTACCTGGTTACTAGGTTGCTGGAGGGCTAGGTTTCCCAGCATCCAAGCATCCCGGTCACCCAGTTAACCCAATCATCTCTTGACTTCCCATCCCCGTTTATGCCTATTATTTAAGTAGAGATGCGTAAGGACGCAAAGGAGAGGGGGTGATGAATGTGATAGGCGGAATGGGAACAACCGAACTTATATTTTTGTCCGTTTTCCTTTTGGTATTCTTCGGAGGAAAGAAACTCCCCGAGCTGGCTCGCGGTATCGGAGACTCAGTGAGGGAATTCCGAAAGGCTATCAAGGAGGAATAACAGAAAGCTACTACCCTGCCCTTTGCCTTTGCCTTGGCATAAAAAGCAAGGGCAACGAAGGGGCCTCGAAGGGCTTCGCTAATTTCTCGCGATCTTCTCCCCTTCTCTTGTTTTAGAACAGCGGGTTTGGGTAAATCCGGCCGACTTCTCGGTGGCGCTATTCAATTGGACAGGAAAATTGCTAAGCTGGGAGCTGGGAAAATGAAGAAAGTTTTACGCTCTTTCTTGGCTTTTGCTCTTATTCTGTCTCTATCCCTGTCTCGTATTTTCGCCGCGGGAGCGTCCCTTTACTTCTACCCCTCCTCAGGGACACAGTATGTTGATAACTACTTCCCGGTTTATGTCTATGTGAACACCGGAGGAAACGAGACAAACGCCTACAAGGCAATCGTCACCTACCCGACCGATAAGCTTTGGATCACCTCTGTCTCTTCCGGGGGGTCAATCTGCACCCTTTCAATTCCTCCCTCCCCCAGCTACTCTAACAGCCAAGGGAGGGCAACTTTTGAGTGCGGAACTCCCACCGCCTACAATGGCTCGGTGGGAAGAATCGGGACGATCACCTTTCTCGTCAAAGAAACAGGGACGGCAACATTAAGGATCGCCTCCGGTTCTCAAGTGAAGAAAGCCGACGGGAAAGGAACAGAGATTTTAGCGATTAAAGGAACGGCGACCTTTACTTTGAAACCCCCTCCCACCGGCGCCCCCGCGATCTCCTCCCCGACCCATCCTGATCAAAACGCCTGGTACCAAGCAACAACTGCTATCCTTTCTTGGACCAAACCTTCTGGGGCAGATGGTTTCTCCTTTACCTTAACCCATTCCAGCAAAACTGTCCCCGATGATGTTTCTGAGGGAACAGAAACAAGTAAAACCTACAAAGATCTTACCGACGGAGTTTGGTACTTCCACCTTAAAGCCCACAGTTCGGGTGGCTGGAGCGCTGTCCGCCACTTCCGCATTCAGATTGATACCCAAGCCCCAGATGAGTTTGAGATTGTCTCCGATCCTCCGGCCGATAAAGTAATCGATCGTGCACCAACGCTCTCTTTTGCTACGACCGATAAACCTTCGGGAATTGACCACTACGAGATTTCCATCGATGGGAGCGACTTCGAGAGGACAACCAGCCCCTACCGCTTTGATTGGATTTACAGCGGCACCCACGAGGTCACCGTTCGGGCAGTAGACAAGGCCGGCAACACCCGCGATGCGTCGATTACCCTCAGGGTTAAGCACGTCCCCCCGCCAACAATCACCTCACCAAAGCAAGGGGAGATTCTTCCTCTCTTTGAACCGTTGGTGATCCAAGGGAAGGTCGTCGAAGCGGGAACGGTTGAGCTTTTCCTTGATGATCGCCTCCTTACCTCCATTGAGGTTACCGGTCCCGACTTCGAATACACCTATACCGAGTTCTTACACCCCTGGCAACACAGGCTTTCGGCCACCTTCATCACTGAAGAAGGAATCAAGAGCGCTCAGGCCGAAGTCAGTTTCAGAGTCGATCCAAGGGCGATCACTCTCTTCGGGATCACCTTCCCCGGCTGGCTCATCTATGGACTCCTCATCATCATTATCATCCATCTTCTGCTCCTCCTTATCCGTTATCTAAGAAGTTCCCGTCAGCAATGTAGAGAAACGGATGAAGAGGTAGAGAAGATAAAAAGGAATCTGGAGAAGGACTTAGACAAGATGGAGGAGAATCTGGAACGGACGGTTGAGAAGACGCTCCAGGACGGTGATGAACGAAAATTAAGGGGGATGGAGCATTATCTGCGAAAACGGATCAAGGAAGCAGATACGGAGATGCGGAAAGATCTTCGAGAAAAACTCGACCGGATCAGATGCCACCCAACGAGAAGAAGGCGCCGCCCCTTACAGCTATTCTCACGATTACTCTCCCGCCTGCGAAAGAAGCACTGATTAGCGAGTTAGCGAGATAAACACCCACCCAAACCCTAAGGGTTTGGGCGTTTACTAAGATTTTAAGGAGGCAAAAAGAAAGGCCAGACCAACTATTCCGGTCTGGCCCTAGCACCAGTTGGTGCAGGACGAGCAAAAACATCAATAAAGACGGCGTGTTTATAGTCAAGACCAATCTTGATTACCCCAAAACCCGCATATCCATTTTGAGGAACGTTGCTTTTGAGGCAATTCACTGGGCAATTCGCAGAAGCTTTTCTGAGAGATCAATTCCGACGGTTTTAAGCCCGCGGTCGGCGAAGAATTTTGCATCTCGCCCGGGACCGCAACCAACGTCCAGAATCCTTTTTCCCCTAAGATTCTTAATGAATAACTCCAGCTGTTTTCTCATTACTTCCGGGTCAAGGTGCCTTTGGGCGTAATCCTCAGCGCCTGCCTCGTAACCCTCGATCGTCTCCTTGACTGGATCCGTGCCCAACTTCTCTTCTCCCTTCTGTATTAGATTGTCTACTTTCAGGATAACGTAACCGAGGAAGAAGTCAACTAAAGTTCCCTAACTTCAAAGTCAATTATAGTTTTATGATCGTGAAGGTGAAATCTCCCTTCAAAACGCTTTCCCTCAAGAAGTAAGGGTAACCAGTGGTGATCGTCCACCCACATCTCCTCATAAGGGATCTCCTTAAGATCGAACCATTGTGGTGACATCTCCTCACTTTCCTGTGGTTCACCGTCAAACCCCTCCGCCCGGAAAACATGAAGTTGCCAATCAGGAGTCCCGTCCTCGAAGGAGAAATGGAGTGTCCCGCAAAAAGTAGGATTTTGAGGAACTATCCCCGCTTCCTCCTGAGCCTCGCGCTGTACCGCTTCCATAATCTCCTCATTCTCATTCACCTTGCCCCCCACCCCATTCCACCAACCCTGCCCAAATCCCCGCTTCTTTTTTGCCAGCAAAATTTTCCCGTCCTGGATGATGAAACAAAGTACGCCGATTACCATACCGATAATCATAAAACACCCAGATTTCAAAAGAAAGAAACTAGTTGTTGATCAACCGAGGATTAAAAATATCGGGGTATATAAGTTGTCTCAAGCAAGCTCTGATTCCTCCCCCGTTGCTTGGGGCGGGGGGGTGACTTTAGCTAAGCCAGGAAGCCTGCTACTAAGTTCATGAATCAGCGAAAGCTCCTTAATCCTTAAAAGTTTCGCCGCAAGAAGATAAACTGCAATTCCAACTGCCGCTACAACCACAGTGAGAATAATTACATTTACCGTGTAGCGAGTATCGAGGACAAACTTCTCAAACCTTTCTGGTAGCGTGAGGTAGCCAAGAAAAGAGAGACGTCTGTCCCAGGCACTCCGGTCCAGAACCTTAAGAAGAACATACATCGTTCCTCCAGAGAAAAAAGAAGCAATCCCCACTTTCAAAAGCGGGTAGATCATCTGCCAAAGGGCTATCCCTGCTTTTGCGGCAAGAAGGCAGGCTAAAACGACCATCTGCAAAATATTAGCCAAGGCAAAAGCGAAGGCAATCCCCCATACCGGTGTTTTAAGAACCAAAATAAAACATGCTGAAAGTGTGATATTCACCAAAACTGTTCCCACTCCCACTTTTACCGGGGTCAAAGTATCCGAGAGCGCATAAAAGCTTTTTACCAAAAGAGAGGTAAGAGCTTGAGCAACAATTCCCACCGCAAAGGCCGAAAGGGCGTAGCCGGTGGCAACGGTAGATTCCCACGTGAAGCGGCGAGTTCCAAAGGCAAGCCGAACTGCGGGAACTCTAAGGATAATAAGAGCGACCGCAAAAAAGGCAACCAGAAAGATTATCTGTCTAAAGGTTGTTAAAAATGTCTCTCGGAATTGCTTTAGGTTTTTCTGTTGATAAGAAAGGGCAGGTAAAGCGGCGTCGGCCAACGAAGTCCCAAAGAGGGAAACGGGAATCGTCGCCAGGTGAGAAGCAAAAGTGAAGTAACCATATGAGGCGGTTGAGATAAGAGAAGAGAAAAAAAGATCAGAGGTCTCCAAAATCTGCCAAAATCCAATCTCCAATGTTCTTGGGGCAGCAAGGTTGATAATTTTCCTTACCCCCGGATGAAAGATATTTAAAGAGGGTGTAAACCGAAACCCAAGGTGAAAAGCAAGGGGAAGATGAATTGCAAAATAGATAAAAGCACCCCCAACCGCCCCCCACACGGGGGCATAAATTCCTAGCTTTCCAGCAAGAAGAAAGATGCCAGCAATGATTCCTAGATTGTAAAAAAGAGGGGCAATCGCTGGAACTAAAAACCGCTGAAAGGATTTAAGGATACCGGTAAGAAAGAGAGAAAGGACAAAAAATCCTTGGGCGATAAGAAGGATTCTTGTCATCGAAGCCATCAACCCAAGCTCTTCCACCGAAAAACCGGGAGCAAGAAGCCGTGAGAAAGGATAAGCAAAGAAGAAGATGATCGCTGCTAAAGCCAAGAAGAAGATAAGAGTAAGGTTCATTACTGTTGCGGTCACTTCCCAAGCTTCCTTCTTTTTTCCTTTTGAAATATAAGAGATAAAGGTGGGAATAAAGGCTGCCGAGAGCGTCCCCAAAATAAGAATTTCAAAAAGAGTGTCAGGAAGACGGAAGGCAGCGAAATAAAGCCCAATTTTGCTCTCACTAAAAAACTGGGCTAAGGCTCTATCCCGAACAAGCCCCAGAATCCTCGAGGCAAGAGTGAAGATCGACAAAAGCACTGCCGCCGAGAGAATATCCGGCTGCTTTCGATAAAAGGGTTGCAAAATTGAGCTGAGTGCTCGGCGAAGCACATCAAAATGCTAACATAATATCGCTAGGGTCTAGGGGTTAGGGTCCTTGAAACTCCAGTCGCTAATCGCTAAACCCTATTCGCAAAAAAGATGCCTCACCTTAAAAGTGCTGCAAAACGTTTGCGGCAGAGCCGTAAACGGGAAATAGGAAACAAAAAAATTAAAAACCAGATCGAAAGGTTAGTGAAAAAAGCACGAAGTGCAAAAAACCTCTCCACCATCTATAAGGCAATTGATAAGGCGGTCAAGCGTAAAATCTTTCACCCAAATAAAGCCGCGAGGATGAAACAGATGTTGAGTAAGAGATTAGCCGCTAAATGATTGTTGAGGGAGGCGCAAGAAACCAATTTCGAGGAACCCTCCAGAGGCGGGCAGGCATCCCGCAGATCCTTGGCGAGGGTTTTCCCAAAGCGAAGTCCCGCAGTGTCTGAGCCAACCACCCGCCAGAGGCGGGACGGAGGTACAGGAAGAAGCAGGGCAAGGAAACCCCTCACTCCCGTACCGAAGCCTGAAAGGTTGGCAAGTTTGCAGGACGAGAGTAGGGAAACCCGAGCAAGCACCTCCGAGAAATTCGGTTTCCGAGCCAAAACTATGGAGAAAAAAGGCATTGAACTATTAGAAAAGGCTCCACCGTCAAAGCTCAAGCAAACAATTGTTGCAACCACAAAGAAAGTTGGATTACCTCTGGCAATTGCGATCCAGCTTATCTTTCTAACCCTCCTCGGTTTTTACTTCAAGTTAAATTGGGACCTTAATGCTCTTTCTGCCTCAATCGACGAGAAAGAAACCGTTCTTGAGCAAGGGAAAGAGTTAGAAACTCTCTTCCGCCGAACCCAAAATAAACTCGAAACGATTGCCGCTGTTAAAGAGGATTTTTGTTATCCCTGCGCCTTAAAAATCCTTGGGAAGATCACTCCCGCCTTGGTTAACTTCAACACAGTCATAATCGAAGGTGAAAAACTTTCGATTGTCGCTGAAACCTTCCATGGGCCCTCCTTGGCGCTTTTTGTTGCAAACCTTCTTGAGGAGAAGGCGATTAAAGAAGTGGTCATTACCTCCGGAAGCTTAAGCGAGGATGGACGTTTTAACTTTACGATGGAGCTGTGGTTTAACAAAGCAGAGGTAACCCAAAATGACTGATCGTTTTTGGAAGGTAAAAAGTTTTCTTCCTCCGTATCTTGTTTCGATTCTCGCCCTTTTCTCTATTCTTATTTTTGGAATCTGGGGAATAAGACCGCTATTTTTTAATGTTACCTCCCTATACTCGACGCTGAAACATGGAGAAACTTATGAGGCAGCTTTAACCGCGAAGATCATCGCCCTTAAAGAAGGGAAGGAAAACCTCGCACAAATTGCCGCAAAGATGAAGATAATCAACGAAGCTGTCCCTGATGATCCAGCGCAGGCAGAGCTGATTGAAGAGCTCTCAGTTGATGGAGGAAGAACAGGGTTCTCATTCACCAGTATCTTTTTCAAAGGAAGGGAAACTGGGGATGAAATTGGTTCGGAAAGCTTTGAATGCTCCCTTCGAGGAAGCTCAACGGGACTGACCCGTTTTTTAGAGGAACTTACCAAAAAGCGGCTGGTGAAGATCGAGTCGGTTCAGTACACTCGAAGGGCAGCAGAAGGAGGAGATATCCTTGAGATAACCTTACGCGGACGAAGCTTTTACCATGAGTAAAGATCTGGCAGCGATCCTTATCCTTACCTTAATCACTTTTTTTGCCTGGGTAGGATTTCGGGGGATGGTTCTTTTGCGCAAAACTCCGCAACCTTCTTTTATTGGAAAGACTGTTGAACCACTAAACCCCCAGCTTCGGGTAGATATCATTGAAAAACTTTAAGAGGTCAGCTTCCTGATAAGAAGATCAAAGGTAACCGCATCGCCCTTGCCTTTTTTAATATTTAAGTCTTCCTTAAGAAGTAGGGAGAAGGCACAGGCAAGCTCTTCTTCTGTAAAATTTCTCTCCAACCGCTGCAACTTTTCCAGAACATAAGGATGAAATCCCTTTTTTACTTTTCCTTTTACCTTTGCAAGATTTCTCATCTGCCAGACCACCATCGTCAAAAGAAAATGAACATCTTCTCCTGACTTTATCAGGCGATGGGCTTGCGCGAAAGCTTTCTTTCTATCCTTCGCAACCAAAGCGTCAAGAAAAGGAAAGGCATTTTTTGGAACCTCCTCGCGAAAGTAGAGGATCTTTAACTGCCGGTCGTGGGGAAGCTTCTCTGGTGGAATTTTTTCAGCAAAGATAAGCGCGACATCCTTGTCACCCGCTTTAATAAGCTCCATTAATTTTGACAATTCAGCAAGGGGGGGCTCCTCAATAATCACCAACTCCCGCCTACCGGCGGGTAGGCTTTTTTGACTGAAGAGGGTCGGTGAGGCAAGATACATAGAGAGTTCTGCAAACCCTCCCTTGCCCTGCCCGTCCGGCAGGTGGGCAACGGGCAGGTCTTTCTCCCAAAAAACCGCCTCCTCGTATCCCTTTTTGAGTTCAAGCAAGGCATCCCGCAGGGCCGGTTGGTTTTCCCCGTGAAAGAGATAAATCATTCAAACAGCAGCTCCCGCACCGCTTTGTGGATCGCATCAAAGTTTCCTCCTTTGGGGACAAGGATATAGGCGCCACCGTAAAGGGAAGGTTTTCCCACATAGGTTAGCTTGCTCTCTGGATCGAGGACCAAAGTTTTGACCTCCTCCAGATCTTGAAAGTTGTAAAGGAGTTCCAAAGCCCGCTGCGTCTCGCCCAAAGAGGCGTTCATCTTGATCGTTTTCGTGAGTTGGTTGTAAAGTTTAATCACCTTCCCCGGATTAAGGAGTAAAGAGAGAGAGAGAATCTTGTCCTTCACCGCCAGGATAACTTTCTGCTGACGCCGTACCCGGGCAAAGTCAGAACCTTCTCCTCCGGCGATTCCCCTCCGCGAACGGCTGTACTTCAAGGCCCGCTCCCCGTTCATCTTCTGGCAACCTTTATCAAAATGGAGATGCTCATAGCGCTGAGAGAGCGGGGCGTTCTCCTTTCCCGGAACGGGATAACCATAGTCGTCGAAGGTCCGCTCGACACAAACCTCAATCCCACCGAGAGTATCAATAATCTCCTTAAAGCCTTCAAAGCCCACCACTACCCAGTAATGAAGGGGGATTCCCAAAACCTGCTCAACCATCTTTTTGGCCGCTTCCACTCCCTTCCCCTCATCAATCTTTCCGTTTAGCTGCACCGCTGCGAAAGCGTAAGCGGAGTTAATCTTTCCTTGACCACCGGTTGCGAAAGAAACCCAAAGATCACGAGGGATAGAGATTAAAGCGGGGTCCCCCCCGCTTAGGGAGAAGGAACCAACAAGAATTGTATCGGTGTTAAGCAGGCCACCATTGGCACGGGTATCCAAGCCCAAGATTAAAGCATTCACCCGTCCATCAGTTTCTTTGAGCTTGGTGGGATTGATAAGGCGGGCTACAAACGAGATTGGGGAAAAAAGGGCAGTTAAAAGATCGCCTTGCCAGAGAACAAAACCGCCCCCCAGAAGAGAAAGCAGCACAAGGAAACCAACGATCAATCCAATCTTTTTTAAGCGGCGGCGCTTTTTAATTTGTCGCTCCTGGTCAAGATCAAGGTTGTGCATCAAAGTAATTTTCACAATAGATCTTAATCATTTGTCTCAACTTCCCTTCCTCCAAAAGACCGTGGGGGGAAGGGACAGAAAAAAACCTCGCTGGGATTTTAACATGATGAGGATTAAAGCCTGATCTTTTCTGAAGAGAAAGCTTTTGGGCAAAAATCTTCTCAACCGTATCTTCTAATTCTTCATGGCCCACCCCAGCCCCAACCCTCTCAAGAGCCGCAAAAGCAGTCGCCGTCTCTTCAAACACAAGAGAGAGATAACCACACCCGATCAAAAGCTGAGAAAGGATCTTCTTCTTTTCCTCCGCCACAAGCGCCGTGACAACCAATGCGGGATCCAGTTCTCCTTTAAGAAGATCAAGATCCAAAAGGAATCCCCGATTCTCCTCAGATGTAGCGGAAAGCGATAAAACTTGAGAGAGAATACTGGCATAACCGTTAAAATACGGGAGAAACTCCATCCCCCCCAACGTTAAGGCAAATTCTGCACCGCCAAGCTGCTTCACTCCCTCATCCAACCCCAACCCAAGAGCTTTCGCCCAATCTTCCTTCCCGTCCAAAAGGGCATCAACCAGCGTTAAATAAGTTTCAACATCACCAAAAGAGAGCTTCTCTTTTTCTGTAAGATAAGCCAGAATCACACCAAGCGAGGTGGGATCAAGACCAACCCGGTAAGCAATAGACAAAAGTTGAACCACCTCTTCTTTAGATGTAAGGCCAAGGAGAGGACCCAAAGCGACAACGCTTTCAAAGTCGTATGGAACGTAGTTTTTATCATGTAGAACCAGATGGAGGCAACCTACAGGACATCCATCGCAAGAAAGTCGGGCAGGACTGGTAAGGGACTCCACCAACTGGTTTTGATCTTCAAAGTTTGGTTCATTGAGATTTTCAAAAGGAACACCGGAGATCTTTCTTTCAACCTCAAGATTCTTTAACGTCCCTCGTCGCTCCAGCTCTTCAAATCCCTGAACCTTTGACAAAAGTAGGGAGAAGATCTCCTCATACTGCTTAAGGGTTCCAAGATCTTCCTCCCCGGAGGAAGAAACAACCAATCCTTTCAGCCTTCTTTGGCTAAAAGCCGTTCCCAAACCCCCTCGGGGAAAGGCGAAAAATTCATCAATATAAAGAGGGGAGAAGGTGATCCCCTGCTCGGCTGCAAGCCCGGTTGCAAGAACGGATCTTTGTCCCGGCACTCCTTCTGAGGAAAGGAGGAGATCAAAAACCTGCCCCGTTTCTTTGTTCATTAAATACGCCCCATCCTTAAAAAGAGCTTGCTCTTTATCTAGATTGATAATCACTGGCTTCTCCGCTGCTCCTTTAATCACTACAGCTTGGTATCCCGCAAACCGCAAGGAGCGGGCAAGATGTCCTCCGCCTAAGGCGGTGGTAAGAAAACCGTTTTGAGGAGAACGAAAAACGGCAATTGTCTTTGAACAACCGGGAATGATCCCGCTTAAAGGACCAATCGCAAAAACGATCGGATCTTCTTCCAGGTACTCTTCAAAAAGCGCCAAGGCCCAACCCAACCCCCCAACCCAAGGAGCAAGATCCTCATGGGTTCGAACCTCAAAGGATTGGTTAGTTAGATCAAGGTGTAGAACCGTTGGGGGGTGGTGGGCCATTTTTATTCTTCGGCAATCTCAAAACAATTGGCAGGACAGATATCGCGAATCTCCTTGTAATCTGTCTTTTGGCCATAGTCAATGACCGCTTTGAAACGGGGTTGGCCAGGTTTAACTTTTCGAATCTGAATAAGAGAATCCGAGTACGAGAGCTTACCTTTTGTCACTCGGGAGGCAACCAACTCGCAAAGTCCACAACCAATACAATCCTCCATTCTTGCCGCTTTGAGGATTTTCGCCATCTCAAGAGATAAGGGTATCACATTAAGTGATTAGTAATAAGTGATAAGTGATTAGCGAACAGGAGAAAGGGCGAGGGATTTTGAGAAAGCGCAGCGTTGCAGTGTCTGAGCCAACCCCGAGCGCAAGTCGAGGGGAGAAGGTACAGGAAGAAGCAGGGCAAGGAAACCCTTCGCTCCTGTACTAAAGCCTAAAGGTTGGCGAGTTTGCAAGCGAGAACTTGAAATCCCGAGCCTGAGGCCTAGCCGTGAGCCAAAGGCTCAATCATAATGGCCAAGGGCAACAAGTCCGGGGAGTTTTTTTCCAGCGAGAAATTCAAGCATCGCTCCACCACCAAGGGAAACGTAACTTATCTTTGAGGCAAGACCAGAGGCGTTTAAGGCGGCAATCGTGTCTCCCCCGCCAGCAATCGTCTTCCCCGGCAAAAGTGCCAACTCTTCCGCGATCATCCGCGTCCCTCGCGCATAGCGAGGTTTTTCCCAAACCCCCAAAGGCCCGTTCCAAACAACCGTCTTTGCTTCCTTGATAATCCCAGTAAAAAACTTGACCGACTTTGGCCCGATGTCATAAGCGTCCTTAGCATCAATTGGAAAAACAACATTGGGGATCCTCTCAAGTTCCCGAGAAAACATCAACAGTCCTCCAAGAAGGACCTTATCGGCAATCTTCGCAAAAGCCGGTACAAGTGGTTTCTTGGTCTCTGTCTTTGCCCCCCCGATGATAAAGATCAGCGGCCTCTCTGGCTTCACCAAAACACTCCCCAACTCTTTTACTTCCTCCTCCAACCTTAACCCTGCATAGGCAGGGAGGTGCTTTGGTATCTCAACAATCGAGGCGTGTTCCCGATGGGAAGCAGCAAAGGCGTCGTTGACAAAAATATCGCCCAGCCCCGCCAATTTCTTGGCAAAACCTAGATCGTTTTTTTCCTCACCGTCCCAGAATCTTAAATTTTCCAAAAGGGCGATATTTGGTAATTGGTAATTGGTAATTGGTAATTCGGGGAAGAACTCAATCCGTTTTCTCAAAAGCTCCTGAAGACGCACCGCTACCGGTTCAAGGGAGAGTTTTGGATCCCTCTTCCCCTCCGGTCGCCCAAGGTGTCCAATGACAATTACCTTTGCTCCTCGATCAAGAAGATACTTGAGGGTGGGCAGGAGCGCTTTAAGACGTGTATCATCGGCAACTTCAACTTGACCAACCCCTGCCTGCCGAAGAGGCAGGTCCAAATCCGCGCGCAGGATTACCTTTTTCCCGGAAACTTTAGCTGCCTTTACCGACTTCATCTTACTTTTTATTCTACCCTATTGACGGTAGTTTAGGAAAAATTCCCTTCTGTTAGAATGGTTATTGTGAGAAAAGACATAATAATTGGAATCCTGGTCGTGTTTGCGGGTCTGTACCTTTTTCTTTTCCTAGCGCTTCTTAGTTTTGTTATCAGCTCAAGTCAACACTTCCTCCCCGAGGGAATCCTCCTTATTATTCCGGCAGTTTTAGGGTTTCTTCTTTACAAAAAGTGTGCGTTGCCGTACCTTGAATCAATTGAAGAGGGGGGCAACCTGACCCGTAAAGAGGTTTGGGAACAGTCTCCATACAAGGAGATCGGTTTGGTACTTTTTACCCTGCTGATGCTGACAGCGATCCTCGTCAGCGGAACTATCGCAACCAGTAAACAAGGAGGCTTAATCCAAGTCGCCCACGAAAACTTTAACCTCCTTTTGGAACTGCTTAGAAGATAGCTCCGCGACTATCAGAGATTTTAGAGGAACTTGAAGGTGGAAAGAACCTGATTAAAGATTTGCAGGGATGTGATACTGCCTGCAAATGTTGTCGAGAGCTCAAAAACCCGCGTGTTAAAGAAGCCGTAAGCATAATATTGCGGTCCAAAAGTTACGATGGTGTCGCTTGAAACATACCAATCGTCGCTACGGTTCCAAGTTATTTCCTTTGTCAACAAGCCACGTATTGAACTGTCGTTTTCTATCCAGCTAACTCCCGTCCTGCCTGAGGTGTTCTGGTAAACCGTAATTGTCATCCAAGGAAATTCCCCCACGGGATAAACACCATAGGAAAAACTAACTCCGTCTGAACTTTCCGCTACCCTCGCTACATCTCCTGGATATTTAATTGAGAACCCAAGAGTTGTATTCTCGTAAGTGTTCCAATTCTTGAACGGGTCTACCGTGGAAAAGGTAGAGTCTTCAGAGACAGCTGGATTGCCAGCAACATCTTTAGACTTCACCCGGAAGTGGTAGAGGGTTCCTTTTGTGAGCCCACTAAGAGAAACGGAGTGGGAAGTTACTAAAGTGATATCTTCCGTTGTTTGGGAGCCGTAACTTGTGGTTGCTCCATACTCTACCTGAGAAGTCGCCTCTACATCGGTGGTCCAGCTAATGGTAGCTCCAGTTTCGGTGATGTTTGTCGCCTTGACGGAGGAGATTACAGGCGGTTCTTTCTCCTCTTCTCCTCTTCCAAAGAACTCCTTGACACCTGCGGGAAGGAAGTTATCAAGATAAGTTGTCCTCCAAGCGAGAACAGATCCTACTCCACCAAAGACGATGATGAAGGCGATCAGCAAGAAGATTAGCTTCTTCCGAGGAAATCTCTTAGGGGTTACCGCTGGTGGCTGGATTGGTGGTTGGGCTGGCGTAGTCTGTTGTTCTTCCACTTCTTCTATATTCTACATTCGGCCAAAGGCTGAAAGCAAGGAGCGCAGCGATGCTACAAAACAGGGGCGTGTCAAGAAATCTCAGAGGAACTTGAAGGTAGAAAGCATCAAATCGTAGATTTCTCTGTATTTGGTTTCTTCACGTTCATATTGCGAGTAGCGAATAGCAAAAGTAAAGAAATAAACTCTAGGAGGGTGGGAAGCAGTTCCGCTCTGGGCAACAGCTGATCCAATTTTGTATAAACGGTTGTCCGCTATGAACATGAACGCAACCTGCTCCCCTTGCACTCCTCCGATGGTAATAGATTTCCTTTCAGCTTTGCATCCCTCCATGCAGAATAGCTCGTCTTCGTCACATTCTTCTTTGGTGCAATCTTTACATTCTCCTTCTTCTTTGCACCTTTTAACAGAGATAAGAGGGTCTGGAATCCCGCCTGGGTACGCTTGCACAGCAATCAAAACTACCTCGCCTCCTTCATGTTCCATATCTTCCCGTTTAACGAAGAAGTACGCCAGGGGTGAACTTTGCGCCAGAGTCCCCTTACCACCACCGGTAAGCCATGTTGAAGGATATTTAATCGAATATCCATACTTTTCATTTTTGAGAGTCTTCCAACCTTCGGTGGGGTCTTCCTCAGGGAGGAACGCAAAAGTGGAGATCATTAAATCATAAATTTCCCTGTGTTCAATCTTGTGTAGGTTGAAGTAATAAATCCTCCGCTGATATGTTCCTTCGCGAAAGACGGCCGAGTAAACCCAATCAAGATCCAGGAAGATAACCTGCTCCCCCTGTAGACCTCCGATGGTGACAGATGTCCGTTCCACTTTCTGTTTTTCCCCGTATAGCTCATCGTCAATAAGGGGATCCGGGACATCACTGCCCGTTGGCAACGTGACGGCTGTAACCACAATCGCTTTTGAGGCAAGGTCTCCTGGCCCAAGATTTTCCTTACTGGTTTCAAAAACCACCTGTCCTTCTTTAGTACTGCCGTAAACCCAGGTTGGCGGGTACTTTAGCTCATAAGCACGTTTTTCATCTTTGTAAGTCTTCCAATTCCTAGTCTCCTCCTCAACTTCTCCAGGTGTCAGCTCCCTGCGTTCCTCACCCCTTCCAAAAAACTCCTTCACCCCTGCCGGAAGATAGTTATCAAGGTAGGTTGTCCTCCAAGCGAGAACCGATCCTACTCCACCAAAACCAATGATAAAGGCAACCAAAATAAGAATTGGCTTCTTCCAAGGAAATCTTTTAGAAGGGGTAGGTGTTGGGTATTGAGAGATAGCAACTTGTTGTTCTTCCACTTCTTCTATATTCTACGAGATGGGGGGGGCGTGTCAAATCAAGGAATCATTCCGTCACCCGACAACGAGTTGAAACGCAGACCGCCCCGGAAGGTGGGGTTGGACAAGGACTGCAATAGATCCCGGTGCAGGAGACTGTTTTCTCCTTTGAATAGTCTTTCCCTACTTCAAAAGGAGCAATCGTCAGATTGGCTTCAATCTCAGAGGTAGTAAAAGCTTCCGCACAGGTGCAGCACTTATCCAACCGGATCCCCAAGGCGCAATCGGCATCCTTCTCACAGGAAGTTATCACTTCACTTACGAAGCGGAAACTTTCCGCCATCTCTTCAAAGACGGTGATGTAGTTCGTGATTATTCCAGGATCAGTTTTGTACTTAAAAAGAGTAAGGAGAAAGTCGTTTTCCCCGTGGGCAAAGAAAACACTTTCTGTCTCAGGAGTGGTGGTTCGCTCCCCAAAGATCCCGTTGGTGTGAAAGCTGCATTTGCTTTGATCTTCCTCGCAAAGAGTCTTTCCCCGCGTTTTGTTGGAAGCAATCCTAAGGAGGATGTACTCTTGGGGGTTCTCTTCCTCTTCGGAAACTTGAGGGGAGAAGAGGATGAAAGTTGGCTTCACCTCCTCCGCCTTCCAATCTTGAGGGTAACGAAGGGTAAAGTTGTAGCTTTTACTTTCGTAGGTTTGCCAACCGGCATATTGGTCAACCGCTTCCGGCTTTGCCGCCTTCTTCCCCAAGTACCAGTTCATCGCCAAATAACCGCCAAGGAAAGAAAGCACCACCAGCGCAAAAACAAGAAATCCCAACCCAACTTTCCGCCACGGAACGGCTTTAATTTTTTCCCCCCAGCTTCTCATCAATATCAAGTATGCTAAATTTAAGAGGTGTTTTTCCAGTTGCCGGCAGGGGAGATTATCGATCTTGTTGGCCGTTATTTTGGCCAGTTTGGATACCCTTTGATTTTTTTAAGTGCGTTCCTCGAAAATATCGCGATCATCAACTACTTTACCCCTGGATCAACGGTGATCTGGATCGCCGGCTTTTACGCCCAGCAAGGGCTTCTTAATCCTTTTTTAGTCTGGATCACCGCCGCTGCCGCCGCTACTTTGGGAAACCAGATTGATTACCTTCTTGGATACAGCGGCATCTATCACCTCATCCGCGTCTTTAATCTTGAAAAAAGGGTTGAGGAGCAAAAAAGAAAATATGTTCGCAAAGAGAATATCATTGAGGCTTTTTTGATCTATATGATAGGGCTCATCCGCTCCTTTCTTCTTGTTGCTTTGGGAGCGCTTCGTATCCCTTGGCCAAAGTACTTTATCTTCACCGCCACCTGCGCCGCTTTTCGCAAAGGACTTTTCGTTGCCATCGGCTATTTTTTTGGGACAAACCGCCCTTTTATCGAGTGGTTCTTTTCTAACTTCTGGTGGATGGGGCTGGCGCTTCTTCTTCTTTGGGTCATCTTTAGAAAGACAATTTTTAAATATGGGCAGATGATTTGCGCTAAGATAAAAGGAAAATGAAGCTGGAAGGAAAAATCACTCAACTTATCGCAATTATCATCATTGCAGTTGCCCTTTATCTTGTCGGGCCATGGATTATCAACAGCTTAGGAGAGATCTTTCGGGCTTTGGAGGGGAGAAACCTTAACCTCGAGCAACTCGAATGACGTGCTTCACTAACGTGGCGTCGCTTCGCTCCTTCCTTTCTCGCTTTCGCTCGAATGTAACGACTAAGACCATCTTCACTCAAAGTCAAAAGCGCTAGACTCGTTCAGAAGGAACGCGGGGTATCATTTTCGAGGAACATCCCGCACCCCGCACCGCATAACCATCAAGAAAGCAGATAAGATTAGGTGCGGGGGAGGGCGAAGCGGCACGGGAAAAGACCTTAAATTAAAGAAAGATAGCGAACGCTGTTTCCGAGAAAATCAGTACCCGAGTCCCTTTCAACTACCAACTCTGAGGACGTGCTCGACTAAGGTGACGGCGTAGGCCCACTCATTATCGTACCAAGCGAGAACTTTCACGAAATCATCATCAATCACCCGCGTTAAGGTAAGATCCACGATTGAAGCATAAGGGTCGGCGATAATATCGGCAGAGGTAAGCGGCTCCTCGGTAACCTTTAAGATCCCCTCCCAGCGCTTGGTTTTTGCGGCTTCTTTAAAGATCTCGTTGATTTCAGAGACGGAGGTTTTTCTTTTAGAAAGGAAAGTAAAATCGGCAATCGAACCACAAACAACCGGGACGCGCATCGCAATCCCATCAAACCGCCCTTTAAGCTCAGGGAGGGAGGCGATCACTGCCTCCGCCGCCCCGGTGGTTGAGGAAACAATGTTAGCTGCCGCGGCACGCCCCCTTCGATAATCTTTTGTCGCCGGACCATCAACCAAGTTTTGGGTCGCGGTATAGGCATGGACGGTGTTTAACATTCCCTTAACCACTCCCGGATTCTCCATCGCCACTGCCACAACCGGAGCAACGGCGTTGGTCGTGCAGGAGCCGTTGCAGGTGACAACCGGCAGATCCGGCTCCTCAAACCCTTTATCGTTAACTCCAATTAAAAGCTGGGTGACATCCTCCGCCGGAGCAGAGATCACAACCTTTTTTGCTCCAGCTTGAATATGTTTTGAGGCATCCTCCAAGTTAGCGAAGCGGCCGGTTGATTCCACAACCACATCAACCCCCAGCTTCTTCCAGGGAAGAGCGGCGGGATCTTTCTCGGAAAGGACTTTGATCTTCTGTTTATCCCAAGCACCACCGGGGGACCCACCAACGAGCAAACTGTCGCCTTGGACCTTAACCGGTTTATCATAACGGCCATAGACGGTGTCGTAACGAAGGAGGTAAGCGAGATTTGCCGGATCGGTTAAGTCATTAACGGCAACAAGCGCCAGCTCCTTTTTCTCCAAGGCAAGTTTGAAGAAGCAGCGACCAATTCGACCAAAACCGTTTACAGCAACTCTAATCATAGATGCTTCTTAAGCCACTCCTTAAACTCCTCTTTGCTTCGCGCCCCGGTTATTCGGTCAACCTCTTTTCTTCCCTTCTCCAAAACATAAGTGGGGATAGAGAAGATCTCGTAGCGCTCCGCTTCTTTCTGCTTCTCATCAACATTGATCTTCTCAACCTCAACCTTTCCCTTAAACTCCTTCTCAATCTCGGCAATAACGGGTTTCATTAACTTGCAAGGGGGGCACCACTCGGCCCAAAAATCGATAAGCTTCAACATCACCACCACGATAGCAAATTTGAAAAAATAAAAAAAGGTGGTTCCGTCAAACCAACGTGTTATGATCAAAAATGAAGACCAATGAAAGAGTTTATCTCTGTAATCTTTGTCTCCCTCCTCTTTCTCCGTTTTGCCACTACCCCCGTTCCTACAACTTTAGACAGTTCAACACCTCCTCCCCAGGAGACTTCCTCACTACCTTCAAAACCGAAAACGATTGATGGTTTGCCCTACACCCGCCGGCTGCGGGTTTACACCACTTCCTACGATGGGAACTGTCCCGGCTGTCGGGGGAGAACTTACTCTGGAACAGAGGTGAAAAAAGGTGTTTGTGCCGTTGATCCTAAAGTAATCCCACTAGGCACTTGGTTTTACATTCCCAACTACGGCAAGTGTCACGCGGAGGATATCGGTGAGGCAGTTAAAGGGCTGCGAGTCGATGTTGGTTGGACAGATGCTAGTAAAGGTTGGCTTCCCCAAGGCTGGAAGGACATTTATATTTTGAAGTAACTGAGCTTCAAAATAGAATGCAAGTTCACATTCTCGAGTGAAGCGGGAATGTGAGCTCAAACAAAGTGAGGGTTGTATATTCTTAAATAAATGCGATACAAAAAGAAGCTAGGACAAAATTTTTTAATCGATCCACATGTTATCCGCGAAACGATAGAATCTGCACAGATCAGTAAGGCCAATGTAGTAGTTGAAGTCGGGGCGGGAACGGGGGCTCTTACCCGCCCGCTGGCGGAGAAGGCGAGAAAAGTCATCGCTGTCGAGATTGACAAAGATTTGATTCCCGAGCTCCAAATGAACCTCAAGGGTTTGCCGACCAAGTCGAGCCTCGCCTCTGGCGGGGAAAACGTTGAGATTATCAATGAAGATATCCTCAAACTGGAAATTGGAAACTGGAAATTAGCAGATTTCAAGGTCATTGGATCGATTCCCTACCAGATCACCTCACCTTTGATTCACAAGCTGTTGAAAACAATCCCCAGACCAGAATCGATCACAATTGTTGTTCAAAAGGAAGTGGCGGAAAAGATCGTAGCAAAACCACCAAGTGCAACTTACCTTTCAAACTTTGTTGCTAATTTTGGGCAGGCAAAGATTCTTCGGATCATTAAGCCAAACGCTTTCCGTCCTCAACCCAAAGTCGATTCTGCTCTTCTTCACATCGCTCTATACCCTAAACCCTATACCCTAGACCCTAAATTCGAATCCTTCCTCCATCATGGCTTCGCCCAGCCGCGAAAGATGCTCAACAAGCGGTTTCCAAAAGAACTGCTTCAAAAAATTGGAATTGATCCTCAAAGACGACCCCAAACCTTAGGCTTTGAGGAGTGGGTAAAACTTTTTAAAGCAACAAGAGGTTAATACCGGCGGAGAAATTTGCGGACCCGCTCGACACCGGCGACGGCGAGGTAGCGCTTGGTTAAAGGATAATCCCAGGCGCCAAGATAATCCATCCGATACCCCCCGAAACCCTTTTTGAAAAGGGAGTAGCCATACCAGGGGTGGTGAGGATCATCGGTTGGGGCGATCCCCCAAAGGTCGTAGAAGTCAAGATCCTCCTTCTTCGCCTGCCGAATCGCTTCCCACTGAAGAACATAAGCGGCGGGAATGTCACTTCTTACAGAGGCGGCATGAAGGTAAGTTGCGGTGTCGCCGTAGGTAACGATGACTGCCACCGCCAAGATATTGCTCTGATATTTCGCCAGATAAAGCTCCGCCATTCCGCGGGGAGCGAGGATCTCAAACTGAGTTTGCAGGTACTTTCGCGAATGGGGGGTAAAGCCCTGCCGCCTGTAGGTAGCAACCATCAAGCGGTGGAATTCCTCCATCATTTCTGGATCACGGCTGCGTTCAACCTCAATCCCCATCTCCTGCCCTCTCCTGACAAGATAACGGGTCGTCTTGCGCATCCCCATCAGAAGAGCCTCCTCGGGTGCACGAAGGTCCAAAAGAAGGGTCGCCCCTCCCGCTTGGGAGGTAGCAGCGATTGGACGGAAGCCTAACTTTCTCAAAAGCTCCTTCCCTTCCTCCGTCGCCTCCCAAGGGGGTTCTACCCTTAAATAGTCCACCTTCTTACTCTCCGCTAACTTTTTAAGATAATCTATTAAACTTATCACTGGTCCCTTATCGCTGGTCACTATCAGAGGTCCGTGGGGAACATAAACAAACTGCCCTAACTTTCGTCCACCAACTAATGCCTGTACCCCCCCAACCATCTTTCCCCTGTCAAGCAACCCCAGCCGGTGGTGGGAAAGGCCCATCGCGTCCTGAAATTCCCCCCAAGCCCAGGATTGAAGAAAGGGAGTATGGGGGGGTTGCGCAAGGACAAACTTCTCCCAGGTTTTCTCATCCAAGATCTCTTTGATCTCCACCCTGATAGAATGTTAGCAGATTACAATGTTGAGCAATCTACGGCAGTCAAAGGAATGGGCGAGATTTCTCGCCTCCCAGGGTTGGATAGTTGAGGAGGTTGGCGGGACAAAAGCTTACATTCGCAAACTCCCCGTTTATGGTTCGGTAATTAAGATTCAAAGACCTCCCAAGGTCCCTCCGGTTGAAGCAATTGATAAACTGGCACAAAAACACCGCGCCCTCTTCGTCAAAGTTGAACCACTCTCAACTGCTAACTATGAACTATCAACTAGTCATGGATTCATCCATGACTCTAGCCCAAATCTTCCCACCAAAACGATTATCATTGATCTTACCAAATCTGAGGAAGAGTTATGGCAAAATCTCTCCCAAGATGCTCGGCAAAGCATTCGCAAGGCAAAAAGTGATCAGTTATTAGTTATTAGTTATCGGTATGGAGAAAATAAGTTCGCTGAAGCGTTGAAGGAGTTTCACCAACTTCTTAAAAGAACTGGACGGCGTCAGAGATTCTGGACCCCAAGCCTCGATCAGCTTAAGACCAAGCTTGAGTACTTCGGCAAGAATGCTGTCCTTTTTCTTGCCTACTCCCCTATGCCAGATCAACCGATTGCCGGCCGCCTTCGGCGACCCGCTTCGCCGCGAGGCGAGGCCTCACCTCTGGCGGGCGCATTCAACTTGATCCACGACAGGATTAGCTACGGGTGCTATGCCGCCTCCTCCACCAAGGGTCGGGAGTTCCACGCCCCCTACCTTCTTATCTGGGAGATTATAAAGAAGGGGAAAGACTCAAAACTTAGAGCTCTAGACCTGGAAGGAATCTATGATCCTCGCTACCATAAACTCACCAAAAGCTGGCAGGGCTTTACCGTTTTCAAACGAAAGTTTGGAGGAAAGGAGAAAGAGTACCCCCCTCCGCTTGTGAAGTATTACCACCCGTTGGTTAGGTTGCTTTTTAAGGTTGGTTCTTTGTTCGACTAAGATGGATCTTATCTCACACGCACTTTGGGGAGTAAACTTAATCAGAAGCCGTGAACTTCTCCCCCTGGTAGTTGGGGTTTCACTCCTTCCTGATCTTGGGACGCTACCTGGAGTTTATGAAGTTCTTCGCCGCTACTACCAAGACTACCGAAGGGGAGTTCGAAGGAACTTCCGCCAGCTTTTAACCGATTGGCAGAGAATTGCCCCGAGCAATTTTGCTCTCAACTTTTACCTTGCTTTTCACAATGTTTTTGCCTGGCTCGCCTTTTCTCTCCTTCTCTTTCTTTTTGCCCAAAACTACCTTATCCTCTCCCTCGCTTACCTCTGGCACCTTCTTATCGATATTTCCACCCACTACGAACCAAAACCCCTCTACCCCCTCTCTAAACCCGGTCGTAGATCTTTTGATTCGCGAACAGACTGGTGGATACTGCCGGTCAATCTCCTCCTCTTAGGCACCATTAATTTCGCTATCGCTTTTCTCTGGTAATTAAAGAATCAAGGTATTAAAGAGGAAGCCGAGGAGAAGAACTAAGGGGACGGTAACCAAAACCAGAGCTAGCGCTGCTCGCTTGCCAATGTTGGTTAAAACAATTCCAACCTCAGTAAAATCGGTTACCACCCCTGCCTGGAGAAAAACGAAGGCGTTACCGAAAGCCCCAGTCTGTTTATATAGTTCAAAAGCGAGGGGGGAAGAGCCCTCAGAGCAGACCTCGATTATCGAGGCCAAGACTAAAGTTGCCAGCATTCCTAAGATTGTTGGGCCGAAAAACTGATGAAAGATTCGTTCAGGAATATACGCCCCTAAAACCGAAGCTAAGAAAAAGCCTAACAGGATCCACCAAACAACCATTTTTGCCAGATCCCAGACGCTTTTGAACACTCCAAAGATCAAAACTTTTAACCCAGGAAAGTGCCAAACTATCTTCCCCCTTCTTGGTCTCAACTTCGCTCCCTCAATCAACCCTTTATCTTCTAAAATCTGAAAAATAAAACCGGAGATGAGTGCCACAACTAAAGCTCCGCCGATTATAAAAAGAGCCTTCGAACCAAAGAGAGACAAGAGAAGGAAGGTGATTGACAGATTAGCCCAAGGGGAAGCAAGCAGAAATGTCAAAGTTGAGGCAGTAGAAGCTCCTTTTTTGTAAAGAGAGACGGCAATCGCCAGGATTCCGTGAGAGCAGGCTGAGGCAAGGAATCCAAGAAAAACGGCAATAATTATGCTCCGCCTTCCACGAGCCAGCAAGTTGACCATAAATTCTGGAGGGATCAAGACCTCAATCAGTCCACCAATCGCTAACCCCAAAAGAATTGCCCACCAGGTCAACTTTAGATATTGCCAAAAGGTCCTAAACAGCGGCGATAATAGAGTACTCCCAAACAAAAGAAGGGTAAGATGAGTGATGAAAGTTATGAAAATTACTGCCCCAATAACAAATAGTGGCTCTCGATACCAAGGCTGGCGCTGATGACAACAGGCGTGCGTTTCTTCCATCTTGTTAAACTACGTAGGCTTTGTAAACCTCAAAAATTTCCAGGTTCAAAATCCCTTCTTAAGAGGTTTGACTGGAGTCGAAACTAACTTCAAAAAAATTCGGCAGTCTAAATCTTATCTCCCTTACCCCCTCAATCCTCTGCAACTCATCAACGACCAAAGGCGCGTGGCCGGAACAGGGAATCTCAACTTTCAAAATCTTTGTCACCAATCCAGTTTGTCCCGAAACCATCACTTCACCCTTACTTAGCCGCAGTGCTTTCAAATTTGTCAGCAGAGGAAAAACGACCAAATAAAGTAACAAATTGATCCCTACAACTGCGGCGAATAAAGTCAAAAGATAGCCCTTCTTTTCTTTAATGCCCAACCAGGAAAGCTTCCGAATCCGGTATAAATAAACGAGCGCCGAAAGCACTACCAACCCAAAAAGAAAAATCCACCAATAAAGGAAAAAGGCGGGCATTAGCAACCAGTTCCGGAAAAAGGCCGTAGCTGCGGTTGAGCCACCAATTGAAAGTATCAAAAAGATCAAACAAAAGCTGTGAGGCAAAAGGCCATAAACCAAACCGGACCAAAAAACAGTTGTTTTTTTATCTTTAACCTCACAACAGCTTCTTTTATTTTCCATTTTCTCCTTCCTTAAAAACTTCAATAATCTCCCTAAAGATTCTTTTTCTCTCCTTTTCACTTTTGCCCTTGACTGCTTTGGTGACACAGGTTTCGAGGTGGTTTCGGAGGACCAACTCATTGACCTTTTTTAAAGCGGCGGTTACCGCCTGGTTTTGGCGGATGATATCGATACAGTACTTATCTTCTTCAATCATCTTAGCCACTCCTTTGAGGTGGCCGATCAAATAGCTCATTCGGTTAAGGAGGGTTTTCTTGCGTTTGTTGATCATGGAATCCTAGATACCCCCCCATGGGGGGTATGGTTGAATTTAGCTTACTAGATCGGGGGTACCATGTCAACTTTCCCGCAAAATACAAAGTGGGGTTTGCTCTCGCGATTGGCCCATCGGGTTTCCAGCGAGAACAACTTCAACCAATTTCCGATCCACCTCTTTTGAGGCGGCGAGAACACGTGCCGCTTTATCGTTAGTGTCAGCGATCACCACCGGAAACCCCAATACCTTTTCCAGCTGAGCAACGACTCTCCCCGGATTCTTTGGTCCTAATTTGGCATGGCGATTGTAAGGAGGTAGGGTATAGTTGCAAGGTCCATCAATCGCATTAATGTTTCCCCCGACAACGTGGTAGAAAACTCCCCTTATTCCAAAAGGTTTAGTGATAGCGCTGAGAAGAAGAGCTAAGGCGAAGCGGAAAGGATTTGCATCCCGCAGAGCAAGCTCCATCGTGTAGGGGCTGCCGATCCCAATCCCGTAAGGTGGTTTATAGACAAATTTCGAAAGTAGTCTTGCCAGGAGAGAGGGTTCAACCATCTCAATCGGGAACGATCGCCCCTGAGTGATCGCCACAATCCGCTCTCCAACGACCAAGATGTCACCGGGCTGGAGATGAGGCTTGGCATACTTTTCCACCATCTTAACGATGTCATCGTTGGCAACGATCACGTGGGTTTTGATCGGGAGGCGGGCGAAGCGCTTTCCCGCAACCTTAATATAAAGCTTTCTTTCTGGGTTAGGTTTAAGCGGATTTTTGACCATCTTTAGAATCCAATATAAAGTACTCGCTAAAACTCGCCGACGTAACGGATCTCTTCCTCCAACTCGATTTTAAACCTTTCTTTAACTTTTTCCCTACAGAGCTCAATCAAGGCAACTACATCCTTCGCTTTTGCTTCCCCAAGGTTGACGATCATATTTGCATGTTCCTTGGAGATCTTTGCCCCACCGATCTTCCTCCCCTTTAACCCACACTCCTCAATCAGATAGGCGGTAGGAACCATCCCCCCTTTGATCTTTTCTTTCGGGATCATCTTTCTCGCCTCTAACCTCAATCCTCCAACCTCTAAATTTTTAAAGATACTTCCCGCTGAAGGGTAAGGAGGAACCTGCCGCCTAATTAAGTATTCTTGGACAAGCCGTTGACTTTCGGAGGGGTCGCCTTTTTTAAGCTTCAAGGTTACCTCAAGAATCACCCAGGGTTTTTCCTCAAAAATACTTTCCCGATAGCCAAACCTGCAATCACTGACAAGGAACAACCTTGTCATGTTATTTTCGTCTAAAATTTCTACCTTCTCCACCGTCTCAGAGAAATGGTGCCCGAAAGCTCCGGCGTTGCCAAAGACCGCTCCCCCAACCGTTCCAGGGATCCCCACCGCCCACTCCAATCCCGCCAAACCTGCCTGGATGGAATCGACGACCACCTCACCGAGAAGCACCCCCGCCTCGGCAATGATCTTCCCATCTTTGATTCCCGACTTTTGACCTTTGATTTGCATGACCAACCCAGCGAATCCTTTATCAGCCACCAAAAGATTACTTCCACCGCCCAAAATGAAAAAAGGAAGTCCGACTTCCCTCACCACCTTAACTGCTCGAATAACATCTTCTTTAGTTTTCGCGGTATAGAAATAACGCGCTGGCCCACCGATCTTAAAAGCAGTCAGCAGCGCCAAAGGAACATTCTCTTGAACCCCAGTAAGACCTTTTATCTCCACAGGAGAAGTTTAGCAAAGAGGTAAGTAAATTTCCTTTGTGACTTTTTTGATTTAGGACCCTTTCCGGAACTGTTCAAAGTTGGTAGCAACTGTTGGGTTGCTTGCTCTTAAAAGCTCAAGAACTTTGGTTCGCAGTTCAACTGAACTGATTATCCCGTCAATCGCCGCACTTTGGGCCCAGCTCTCAACCTGAGAAGCAATTCCTTCCGCCTCCCCTGGTGAGGCACCGGACCTCTGAAAACCAGCTGCCATCTTGCCCCGATCAAAGGGCTCTATCCGACCATCCTTCTTTCTCACTTTAAGCTCTGCCATCAGTTCATCACCCCCTTTGTGTTGTGGTCCAAGTTATCCTTTTAAGGATAGCAGTTTAAGGTCTTGCACCGCCCAAAAGCCAGCCTCCACGTTGGTTTGACGGAGCGTTTTGGGAACTGGATTAAAAGCTGCGGCGGCCCCCGCGATCACCAAACCCCGGTCGCTCTTCCCTTGGTCTGGCAACATTAACCACGATCCTTTTTCCTTCCACTTCGGTGTCATTTAATTTTTTAATCGCTTCTTCGGCGTCCTTGTCTTTTTCCATCTCGACAAACCCAAAGCCTTTGCTTTGGCCGGTCTCCCGATCCATAATTACCGTTGCCGATGTAACTTTACCCACTTCTGAAAACATTTCTTCCAGTTTGGAATCAGTAACACTATAAGGAAGCTTTCCGACGTATAATTTTTTAGCCATTTATTATCACCACCGTTCTTTTTTACAGCGCTGTTTATTTTTGATCAAGGAACGGTCGTAAACAGATGTAAATATGTTAACGCTCAATTGGACGCGGTTCTAATCGCTATCAATTTCGCTAACGCTCAATTGTAACACACCCCAACCTCGAAAACGAACTTGCCTGCCTCGCCGAATTTGAGTCAAGGCGGGTCAACGCCGCTGATCAGGGTTAAAATTGGCTAGCCCCCACCTGCGCCGAGGCTTCAACGGACGCGGCCAAAATCCACCAACCCGCTCTCACCATCCTTAGCCTCTCTTAAATCTCCTTTCGTCCTAAATCTCTTTCAATCTCCCTCAATCTGCCATTCACGCTATAACGTGTTATAACAGCGTGTTTGGTTTGGTGGTAAAATAGCAGTGGAGAGTATTGGTGGTTAAAAAGATCAAGATAAGATGGAGTGTCGGCAAAAGGAAAACCTTAAAAGCTGTCCCTGCACCTGGCCCGATTGCCCCAGAAAAGGAATCTGCTGCCTTTGTATTAAGCACCATTGGGAGAAGACAGAGCTCCCCGCCTGCTTCTTTTCAAAGGAAGCGGAAAAGAGTTTTGACCGCTCGCTTGAGAACTTCCTTAAAGATCAGGAAATTTTAAATGCCGATGGTAATTTTAATGCTCAAACCTGATTATCTTCTCGCTTAGCTGGTAGGAAGCTCCCTTTTAGCTTTATTCAATTGTCTTCCGCCTTGACGACTATGGGACCTTAAGTTAATATTGGGCCGGATTAGATCTTTAACAAACTTCCCATGGTAAAGAAAGGAGGAGATGATGGGAGAGCGCACTTGCGACGGAGAAGCATTTAAGCAGGCTTTGGAAGCCGGTACCGCTTGGTTGGAAAGAAAAGTTGAGGACATTAATCTGCTTAACGTCTTCCCCGTACCAGATGGTGATACCGGCACCAATATGTTTCTTACCATGCAGGCCGCCTTGGAGGAGATCGCTCGCTCCCCAGACCGTTCTCTCTCAACCGTTACTCGTAACGCAGCCCACGGTGCTTTGATGGGGGCCCGGGGAAACTCAGGAGTTATTCTCTCCCAGCTCTTGCGAGGATTAGCTAAAGTGCTAGACGGAGAAGAGACCCTTAATGTGGCGAATTTTGCAGCGGCCACGAAAGAGGCTTCTCTCGCCGCTTACAGAGGGATGGTTGCGCCTGTCGAGGGCACAATTCTCACCGTTGCCCGCGAAGCAGCTGAGGCTGCTGCCTCTGCCGCCGAGGGAGATGGCGATATCCTTTACGTCTTAGAAAGGGTGGTGGTAGCAGCCAAGCACGCTGTAGCCAGAACACCTTCCCTCCTGCCGGTGTTACGTGAGGCTGGCGTGGTTGATGCCGGCGGACAGGGTCTCTTCACCATCCTTGAAGGTGCGTTACACTTCGCCCGCGGGGGGAAGGTGGGGGAACCTTCAATCATCGAGGTGGCAACAAAACCAGAGGTGAGAACCGGTGAAGAGTACGGCTACGAGGCGATGTTCATCCTCAATGGTGAAAATCTGAACATAGAGGAAATCAAAGAGGCAATCGCGGCGATGGGCGACTCAGTGCTTGTGGTTGGCGACTCCAAGAAAGTCAAGGTTCACATCCACACCCCAGAACCGGACAGGCCTCTAAGCTATGCCGCAAAACTTGGCACCCTAACCCAAATCAGCGTTGAGAATCTGCAAGAGCAATATCAAGAGTTCGTCCGTCGCAAGGCTGAGACGGAGCTTCAGATCAAGTTCCCAAGGAAAGTGGATAACATTGCCGTTGTGGCCGTTGTTGCTGGGGAAGGATTAGCCCATGTTTTTGAGAGTATAGGAATTGATGCCCTCGTCCCTGGCGGTCAAACAATGAATCCCAGCACGGAAGAAATATTAAAAGCCATCGATGCCCTCCCGGTGGATGAGGTCATTCTTCTCCCCAACAACATAAACGTGATTATGACTGCGCAACAAGCCCAAAAACTCTCAGCAAAGAAGGTTGCAATTGTACCGACCGAAAATATTCCCCAAGGGGTCAGTGCTCTTCTCGCCTTCAACCGAGGAGCCAGCTTAAAAGTGAACGTGGAAACGATGGAGAGAGCAGCAAAAGAGATCCAAACAGGGGAAGTGACAACTGCTATCCGTTCAACTCAGATCAAGGGGATACGGGTGAAGAAAGGGGAGCTCATTGGTCTTCTGAACGGGAGTCCGGTTGTATCAGGTAGGAAGGTGGAGGAGGTTGTTCAAAAGCTGCTGCACCAAATGGAGGCTGAGCGGCATGAGGTGATCAGTATTTACTATGGCAATCTTATCAGCCAAATTCAGGCCGAGCAGCTAACCCACGAGATCTGTCAAAGATACCCGGAGCAGGAGGTAGAACTCGTTGCCGGTGGTCAACCTCACTATCATTACATCTTATCGGTAGAGTAGATTAAGCCCAGTTGCTACAAAACACCTGGGCTTTTTATTTTCGACTGGAAGGAGAAAAGAAGGTTCTCAAGCGAAGCGAGAGGTTCTTATCTTCAAAGCTGTTTCGAAATTTCTTTAAGCCAACGTCGGGGCGGTGGAGAAGGTGATTCAGCGGGATAACCCAAAGGCATAATCGCAATCGGGCGAAGACCATTTCCCAAATCCAAAATTCGAGAAACTTCTCCCTCATCAAAAGCTCCAACCCAACCGGCGGCTAAACCCATTTCGGTCGCTGCCAGCCAAAGGTTCTGGGCGGCGAGAGTAGTATCTTGGATAGCGTAAAGCTCCCTTCCCCTACTCCCGTATTTTGAGGCAGACCGGTCAAGATCAGCACAAAGAACAATCACCACCGGGGCGGTAGCAATGAAGCTCTGTCCCCACGCCGCTTCAACCAACTGCCTTTTAACCCCCTGATCGCGGACGACAACAAAAAACCGACTTTGAAGATTCCCGGCGGAGGAAGCCCATTGCGCCGCTTGCAAAAGCTTCTCTACCTGCTCATCGGTTACCCTCCGCGCGGGATTAAACTTTCTTACCGTCCTTCGTCTTTTAATCGCTTCAAAAACTTCCATCAGCTATCTCTCCGATCAATCTCTTTTATAACTTCCGTAGTAAAATCCCGACATAAATCCAAGGTCTCAAAGTTAATCTTATCTATCGTGTCCAACATCTGGTGGTACTGCGCAACATAGCCGATTTCGTTGATGGAGTTCATCATCACCGCCACCCTGAAACCCTCTTTAACGAGAAGACTGCACTCCGAGGGGACGGGGAGGCAAAACTCTTTTATCTTTTGGAACCTTTTGTTTTTCCTGACCAGCTCCCTAACAAGCGAGAACAATTCCTTATCAAAAGGCACAAAAAGCCCTGGCCCGCTGATTTCCCCTTCTGAAACTGTCAAGATATCCGCTCCCACACCATCCAGATCGATAAAGCAAGTAGTTTTTGGATCTAACCTGGATTCTTCGAGAAAGGTTTCCAATCCGTTAGTGATATTCTCCTCACTTCCGGTATTCAAAAAGACTAAGCCAGTGGTTTCAAGTCGATTTTTAGAAAAGTGCGGCGCCAGCGCCATCACCACCGCCGCCCCAGAACCGTTGTCAAAAGCACCGGGAACAAAGGGGGAAAAGAAGGTATGGAGGGTGAGGGCTACCGTTATAAGCAAGGTAACAACAACGTAAGATCCCACCAACAGTCTGGTCATCGGAACTGGCGAGAGAAAGAATAAAAGAAGGTTTAAGAGAACAGAAAAGTTGGAGATGAAGAATGGGCCGTTTAGGAACGGGGGAAAGCTTCTGGCCTTTGGGGCGAGACTCTTGGCGAGAGGATTCAAGAGCTTTATCCCAATCGTGCACCTTGGACTATCATAGTGTCCGATGACAACGACCGTTTTCTTCTTCCCTTTCCTGGAAGGGAGCTCAACAAAAACATTCTGCGATTCTCCGGGATAGATTCTTTTGAATGGGCCAAAGTACCGGAAGTGGTTGAGACCAAGCAGGAGAGCTCCCACCGCGAAAAAGATAAGCGAAAGGATAAGCTTATCGAGCAAGATAGAAGTCGTCGAGAGGATGAAGAAAGAGTAAGTTAATGGTTGGAGGAACCAGCCGTTCTTCACAATCCGGCATCGTTGCATCTCGGGCTTGAGGCCTAACTTTTTGTACTCTTGGAAGATCAGCCCCGCTGCCTTTTTCTCATAAACACTCCCCGTCCCCCGATGGGGAAGAGAGCATAGCTTCTCGAGAAAATATTTGGGCGAACTGTTTTCTGGCATCAAATCACCTTATAGGCGGGGCAAGCTTAAAGGCCGGACAAATATTCCTAAAATCACAGTAGTGGCAGAGGATCCCCGGTTTGGCGGGGAAGTTTGAGCTTCTGATCTCTCTGGCAGTCTTGATGATCTTTTCTTTTTCCTTTTCGAGCTGTTCTGCTGTTCGCTTTGTTGTCAGCTTCTTGTTCTGCTTGAGAAAATAAAGCGCTAAAGAAGTAGGTTCGATCTTCAGTGCTTCGCGCGCGGCAAGGGCGTAGATTGTCAGCTGCTCATCCTGATCAACTTCCTTTTGGGATGCAACCTTGTCGGCCGTTTTATAGTCAATGACCTCATATCCACTTTTGGTGCGATCGATCCGGTCAATGAAGCCTGCCAGAAGAACGTTCTCCAGTTTGAGGCCAAAACCTCTTTCCAGGAAAACCGGCTCACTAAGCGTTTTTCGGTGGGCCTTAAAATAATCACGAAGGATTTTCTCACCCTCTTTCTTCACTAAGCGCTGGTCTTCAACCCCTTCGTAGCCAAGAGGAATCCAATGTCGTTCATAAAGATCAAGGAGATTACCAAGCGTTTGGCTCTCTTTGGAGAGACGGTGAAAATCCCTGAGAACCCGATGCATCGTTAATCCAAACGATTGGGCCCGGGCGGGAGGAACGGGAATTTTAAGAAGATAATGGTATTTGAACTTCAAGGGACAGGT
>CAYPTJ010000033.1:0-3686 GCA_964413845.1 uncultured Candidatus Saccharibacteria bacterium
CTCCGCCCGTGGGGAGCTGGAGATTACAGATGTCAACAACTGTTATCTTCGCGATGGAAAGCTCTCTTGGGCGCTCTTGGAGGGATTTTGGTCCGATGCCGGAACCTTTGAATCCTTAGTTCGCGTCAGCGTCTATTGGGCGAAGAAGGCCGAAGTGACTTGTTTGAATAACCTCTGATCTTTTGATCAGAGGTTTTTCTTGCTTTTTCAGCGTGAGACATTATAATTAGGACAGAACTTTCCCAACCTATAGGAGGGAGGAGATGAGAATTGCTGTAACTGGTCCGACCGGATTGGTCGGGACGCGGCTAATAGAGCTTCTGACTCCTAAATTTGAGATCGTAGAATTACGCGAAGAGGACGGCTTTGACGTTGTTGACCTTGGAAAGGTTCGGCAAGCGTTAGCAAGCGATATTGACGTAGTTCTTCACTTAGCCGCCTTTACCAACGTCAACACTGCTTGGGAGCAGAGAGAGCAAAGGGATGGCCTTTGCTACCGCATCAATGTCTTGGGGACAAAGAATATCGCTAAGGTCTGTGCCGAGTGGGGAATTTACCTCATTCACATCTCGACTGATTTTGTCTTCGGGGGCCAGAAACGCTATCCCTATATCGAGGAAGATGAGCCGTGGCCGATCGAGTGGTACGGCGAGACGAAGCTTTGGGCTGAGGAAGAGGTTCTTTTGTCAGGTTGCCAAGCGGCGATTTTGCGGATTGCCTTCCCTTTCCGAGCGCACTTTCCTGGAAAAATTGATCTGGTGCGGTGGATCATTAATGGTCTGAAGGAAGGGAACCTCCCTCCGATGCTTGTTGATCAGTGGATCACTCCAACCTTCATTGATGATCTTGCTCCGGTGGTAGGTTACTTCACTACCTATCAGCCGGAGGGAATCTTTCATGCTGTCGGTTCGTCAATCATCACCCCTTATCGGTTAGCGCGATGTATCGCGGAGCTTTGGGGGTTTGATCTTGGCGTAGTCAAACGGGGGAATCTTTTGGAGCTTTTCCTCAAGAATCCGCGACCGCGGCAGAAGTACCTCGGCCTCTCTAACCAGAAGCTGAGACGGCTGGGGCTGAGGATGTCCGGTTTGGAGGCTTTGAGAACAGTTAAAAATCAAATGGAGGTGGTAGGTGAGGTTACTTAAGGGAATTCGAGCAACCACCCAAGATTATTCGCCTAAGCAGAAGATTGACGGATTGAGGTTGATTGAGCTTCGACGCTTTGTTGATGATAGTGGCTCGTTCGCTGAGCTCTTGCGGATTGGCGAAAACGGAGAAGCGCAGGCGATCTCCGGCTTCTCTTTGCTCGGGGGTCAGACCAGCTGTAGCGAAGTTGAACCAGGGGCGGTCAAGGCCTGGCATCTTCACTACAAGCAGGTCGATGTTTGGTGTGTCCTCCCAGGACAGCGTCTCTTGGTTGGCCTTTGGGATCTGCGGGAGGACTCTCCCACGGCTAATGCCAAGATGCGTCTGGTTCTCGGTGCTGGCCGAGCTCAGCTCCTGGTGATTCCGTCGGGGGTGGCTCATGGTTGTGCTAACCTTTCCGGGGATCCGGTCTACATCATCTACTTCATCAACCGACAGTTCAATCCGGATAACCCCGACGAACACCGCATTCGTTGGAACCAGGCGGGGAAAGATTTTTGGGAGATGAAGAAGGAATAGGGAGGGTGAGATGAGAAGAATTTTGGTTACCGGCGGAGCGGGGTTTATCGGCTCGCACTTTATCAAGTATATGCTTGCCAACTATCCGTGGATTGAGATTGTCAACCTTGATCTATTAACTTATGCAGCCAACCCGGATAGTTTGAGGGAGATAGAAGACGATCCGCGTTACCACTTCGTCAAGGGTGATATCGCTGATTCGGCGGTCGTTCAGAAGGCGATGTGGGGTTGTGATGTCGTTGTCCACTTCGCGGCCGAATCGCATGTCGATCGGTCGATCGTGGGACCGCAGGTCTTTTTGCAAACAAACATCGAAGGAACTTATGTTCTCTTGGATGCGGCTCGACATCAGGGAGTGGAGCGCTTTCTTCACTTCTCGACTGATGAGGTCTTCGGGGCCTTGCCGCTGGGAACCACAGATAAGTTCACCCTGGAGACGCCTTACGATCCGCGGTCGCCATACTCGGCCTCGAAGGCAGCGGCCGATCATCTGGTGCGAGCCTACTACCACACCTATGGTTTGCCGGTGATAATCATCAACTGCTCGAACAATTTTGGGCCGTATCAGCACCCGGAGAAGTTCATTCCTCGGGCGATCACCAACGTTCTCTGGGGCAAGCCAATCCCGATCTACGGCGATGGCCTCTATGTTCGGGACTGGCTGTATGTCTTGGACAACGTCCGAGCGATCGAGTTGGTGTTGAAGAAAGGTCAGGTAGGAGAGACCTACATTGTTGGAGGGATGGTTCGACGGGGCTCACCACAGGTGACCAAGGATATCCCTAACATCAGGATTGCGCAGAGGATCATTGAGATCTTGGGCAAGGGTGAGATTGAGTATATTCGTGATCGTCCCGGCCATGATCGGCGTTATGCGGTTGATTGGAGCAAAATCCACGATGAGCTCGGTTGGCAACCGCAGTACTCCTTTGAGGAATGGTTGGGAATGACGGTGCGGTGGTACCAGGAGAATGAGGACTGGTGGGCACCGCTTAAAGAGGAAGCAGAGAGATTTTATGCACGGAAAGTTTGATTTTCTAAGCCGGTCCGCCTAAGGTGGATCGGCTTTTCTTTTTCCTGTGATGGTAAAATGGAGGCAATGAAGACGAGAAGAGTTTGGGTAGCGACAGTTAGCTCTTTGGCACTTCTGGGAGTTGTCTTCTTGATTCTGGGATTGGTAAGGCCAACCTCACCTTCCATTCCTGTCCGGGCGGGGGAATTTGAGGACTCAATTCCTCAGAAACGTGTCCAGGAACTTATCTCTTTGGCCTTTCCCTCCTTCGCCAAGGCTTCGGAGGGCAGGCCTAGGGTTGCAGGGGCGAAAACTCCCTTCAAGGTAACGCATCAATCGCCGGAGCAGACGGCTGATTTCGCCTTTAATGCCCTTGGGTCCATTTGGGAAGCCAACTTGCCCGAGGGGGACAAGGTGGCATTCGCAGTGCGGTTCAAAGAAGAGTCCGGTAGCTGGAGCGACTGGAGGGCAATTGAAGAGGAGGATGATCTTAAAGAAGATCCACCTCCCGGGATCCATTACGGGCGTTTGATTTCTGCTGGTGATGCATTGCAATTTCAGTATCGGGCCGTCTTCACCCTAATGAGTGCCAAGCAGGTTCCCTCCGTTTCGAAGATCAAGCTTGTCTATATTGATTCTCGGGGGAAGGCAAAAGCGAGAGGTCGGTCGGTTGGGACTGTTCTTGGAGATGCTCTTTTGGCTGTACGATCCTCGCTGTCGCTCGAATCCGTTTTGCTTCGCAAAATAAGGAGTTTTCTCGAATTTGACAGTTATGAGGTGAGCGCTGATACTCCTTCGGCTGATGTTCCAGTAATCAACCGTGCTTCCTGGGGAGCGAAGGAATCATACCGTTTTGATAAAAACGGTGATGAGATTTGGACACGTTCATATCGTCCAATCGAGAAGATGATTGTTCACCACACCGTCTTCAACGATCCTGATCCCAAGACAGTGGTGCGGGCGATCTACTACTACCATGCCGTCACCCTTGGCTTTGGGGACATCGGCT
>CAYPTJ010000034.1:0-5321 GCA_964413845.1 uncultured Candidatus Saccharibacteria bacterium
GACAAATGGCTAAAAATAGCTGGAGGAATAGGGAAGTACAAGGCCTTTGTTGATTCTAAAATCGGCAAAAACCCAGCTCTTGGAATCGAAGATCTGGTGTTAGAGTAGCTAAATAGCTAAACCCGAAGGGTTTAGGAGTTATGGGATTCTAGGCGTTGCTCCTTATCCTAAAGCCGATGAAACCCTGGGTGAAGTCTTCAAGCATCAAGGTTTCAAGAACCTTTTCGTCAAAATAGCTGGTGAAAAGACGGTTCCAAAGCGCTTCCCGCATATGGTAGGTGTATTGCCCGCCTAGACTCGCGCTAGTCGAGGCTGGCTCCACCTCCCACCCACGCGCGGCAGAAAAAACATTATCTTCAAAGTTGAAGGAGGTAACTTTATCGTTGAAGATTCCCGCAACATGGGCCTTCCCCGCCCAAAAAGAAAGACCGAGTTCGGGATCCTTCTTCCCTAGCTTTCCCAAATCGCCAGTCGCCTTCCGCCAAACCATCGCTTCAGGAGAGATGTGGGGCATTGCCAAGCGCGGATCGTTCGGATCTTCTTTGGCAAGGTAGCGCTGAATGATTAACCAGACGAAGAGGTTCTCAACCGGGGGAACCGTCTCGCGGACATCCCCCCGCAAAGCGGCGGTGAGGTTTTTGGTGAAATCTTGTCCTGAGCCTGTCGAAGGATTGGCGCACTGTTCAAGATACTTAGCGTAGAAAGAAACTTCGTGAAGATAATGGAGAAGAAGAGAAAACATCCTTACGAAGACACCTTCTGCCTGAACCACAGGAAGGATAAAGATCAACCCCATCTCTTTAAGATGGGAAACGTTGTGGAACTTTTTGCGCATAAACTCCGCCCCAACGGCCCCAAACCGCTTCTTAGGCAAGACCTCAATCTTGATCTCCCGCTTTTCAAAGTCGTTGGGAGTAAGAGAGGTATAAGAGGCAAAAAACTCCTCGTTCAGCCAACTCCTTTCTTCAAGGAAACGGAGAGAAGAAAAAAGGTGGTAGATATCCTCCTTGGCTAACATCTCCTCAACACTGTTGTAGTTGAATTCGCTCATCACTCCCTTCGGCGGGTGGGCTAAAAACAACTCTTTCGCTTTCTCCTCTTTAAGGAAAAAACCTTTTGGCGGCTTGGCAAGGTCAAAGGCGGTTTTGATCGGGATCCGACACCCCTCGTGGGTGGAGCAATCAGGATGCTTCAAAAGCTCCAACAGCTCTTCCTCAGTCTTCTTTGCCTTCCCCGTCAAAGCACTAAGGATTTCCTCCCGGCCGGAAGCTTCGGAGAGACCAAGTTGGCCCAAAGCTTCGCTTCGCTCCTTGGCAAGCTCGTCGGAAAGATTCTCAAAAACATCCTTCTTCCCCGTAAACTCCCCCATCTCCTCGGCGAGGTTCTCCAGTCTTTCTTTGGTTGTTCCGAGCAGTTTCGCTAACTCTTCCATCTCATTCACCCATATTATTGATACTGTCAGCAATGTCTTTCACCGCCTCAAGCTCCGCGTCTGTTGAGTCGGGATCAGAGAGAGCAGCATCTATCTCGAAGACCGCCTCTAAGAGAATGGTATCAGAAATGCCATCAAAATCGGTATCAACCTGCTGATTCCAATCAATTGAGCCGGAAGCGAAGTTGAAGAGAAGGGCGAGGTATTGGGCTTTAGCCTTCTCTTGCATCGAAGAGGCATCGGGGATTCCAAGAATCTCTTGGGCCTGGGTGAAGGTAAGATCGGTAAAGACGTCGGTGAGAAAGTCGGCGATGGCAAGGTAGCGCTCCAAGGTTGTTTGAGGGATAAGGTTTCCTATCCCCTCCCCAACCCCGAACTGATATTTCCAGAAGCCGGTCGTTCTGATTCCGACCGAACCATCATCCTGAACCACAGTATAATCCTGATCCGAACTTTCACCGCTGTCGTCATCAGTAGCAGTGAGGAAGGGTTGATAAACTCCGGGGTTTTGGTAATTATGGCTAGCCGAGGCGGTAACATCCCGGGGATTAATCTCCGGCGAAGGGGAAGGATCGGGACCAACCTCGGGATCGTTCAAGAAGGTCTGTGATGAGCCTGCCGAACCATTATCAAAGTCAAAGGTTAGCTCCAGGTCGTCACTCCCCGGATCGGTGACGTTACCACCGAGAGCGAAGCTCTGCCCAACCTTGGTAAGAAACGCTTCTTCGGCGGGGAACAGAATCATAGTCGAGCGATCAAGGGTAATTATCGGGGAAACATTGGTGATTGGAACGGGAGTATCATCCTCCGCCACCCATCCGGCCATGTCTTTGACGGAAAGGGAAGCGCCAAACTCCCCATTATCTCCCCAGGTGTAGGAAGCGGAGACGGAGGGCTGGGATGTCTCTTGGCCCTCTACCGCGGGAGCAAATCCCCAAAGGTAGCTCTGGATTCCAGAAACAGCATCGTAGGAACTGGAACCATCGAATTCAACAGCACTTCCTTCCTCACCGGGGTAAGGCCCACCGATCACTACCACCGGAGGGCTCTTATCCAAGTTAACGATTGCTGTCTTCTCCGGCTCAACATTCCCCGCCCTATCGATCGAACGGCAGAGGATCTTAACGATTCCCTCTTGGGAGATGGTAAAGGGAACGGTATAGGTGACCCAACCGGCACCTAAGTTGTATTCAGTTCTCTCGATTCCCAAGGGACTGGTCGCGGAGAGGGTAGCTGTGACATTGCTGACATACCAGTTATTCTCTCCATTTGGCTCGGGAGGATCAAAGGAAATCGTTGTCACCGGGGCAGCAATCTCCTCAACAAAAGTAATGTTCTGAATCGTCCCCCCATGGTCTCCAACCCAGCCGTCATTGACAGCGTGGCCGATCCTGATCTCTGTTAAAACCTCCGGGGCAACTCCAAACTCATCGAGATAGTCGCTCTCTAAGTTGCGGGTAAAGGTTTCCCATTGGTTGTAGGTAGGCTGATGAGGACTTATATCAACATAACCAACCTGATCCCACCGATCGGGCGCATTGGCGGCATAGGAAAGAAGTCGATCTTTCCCATCCTGGCCTTCAATCAGAAAAGCAAGAATTAAGGTGTAGTCCTTATCAAACTGTTCCCAGGAGACGAAAACGGGGGATCTGAAGAAGATCGGAGCCTTAAGTTTAATTGCGGCGTAAGCATCGGTGAGCCATTTGTAAACACCACCGACGCCATCGACGATTATCTGCAATCCCAAGCCGACGACTCGTTTAATTTCGATAATCGCCTGCGTTACCGGCTTAATAATAAGGGTGAACCAATCGCTCCTTTCCCAGTTAACCTTCAGGTAAGAAGTCACGTACCCTTCAAAGTGCTCCACCCGAATATAATGGTATCCCCTGGACAGCGAGTACTTGAATTCGAAAGACCTTGCCTGATCAACCCAGGCATCAATAAGTTTTGTATCATCAATCCAAACCCGCAAGCCATCATCGGAAACGAATTTAAAGGTGTGGGTTCCAGCGTCAAAGTAGTAACGAGTGACATAGCGTGAGGAGAAGTTGTCCTCATCGATCGAGGGGTCAGGAGAACCATAACCCCAATTTTTGGTAAAGATGCCGTGACTGAGCTCATCGCCTCTGATAACTACGGGCGGAAGAGAGATGTTCCTACCGCTGAAATGTGAAGCGACCCAAGAATGAGTGACGTCAGGAACGGGAGGACCAGTCGGGTAGGCAGCTAAACTATCGAGATCGCAGATGTCCCCCCACCTAAAGCGCAGACCTTGAGTGAAGGTTGTCGCGTTTGGTATCCCCCGCTTCTTCCCCTTCTCAACAAAATAGACCGCGGCTGTTCCCGTCTTTCTGACAAGGTAACACTCGACCCTCCTATTCTTGTTAATGAAGTCGGAGGGGTCGACAAAATAATATAGAATCTGATCCTTACGGAAATTCAGAGTATTCGCAGTGGCAGAAAGATATCTATATCTGATCGCCCAATGTAAGTGTGGAGCCCAACATCCGCCGGTACCAATCTTTCCTACCTTTTGACCTTTGGAAATATTCTGACCAGCGCTGACCAAACGGGCACTCATGTGGTTGTAATTGGACCAAACCTTCTTAACTTTTCGTCCATCAGGAAGAGTAAACTTAACCCCAGAGGGAGGTACGTGTTCGGCCATGACGATATGGCCAAAGCATCCGCCCCACTTACCTGAGGTAATTACCTTACCGTTGGCAACCACTTTGACAGGGTCTCCAAAAATGCCCCCACCAACTTTACTCCAATCCTCACCGTTGTGCCAGGCGGTTCCATATTTCCTACAAAACTCCGCATGCCCGAGGGCACAGAAATCGATCTTGCTGAGAAAGTCGTAAACCCCTTCTTGCGTAACCGGCGCCAAGCGGAAAACTAAAAGAACTAGCTGGTGCGGCCAAAACTTCATTACTTAAAGCAAATAGGAAGCAAGAGAGGGCTGCTAGAATAGTGCACCCACGAATTAGAGATTTAACTAACGCAAATTTATCCATGATCGAGCCTCCAAAATCTGATTTTCCGCTATTCGAACTTAAAGCTACCAAGTATCAAATCAAAGTTTGATGCTTCGGCTTCGCTGTAAGGATAACCCTCTCTGTAATATTCCACATTGAACACCAGCTCTGGCGTAACTGCTATGTAGACAAGCGTCGTGGTTTTAGACCTCATTGCCGCCTTGCCGCCAACGGTAATCTGCCTGAACCGCTCGATTGGAGGGGCGATTTGATCTTCAAAGAATTCCTCCGGGAACTGGAGGCCTAACCCAGGGCCTGCCACTATCTCAAATATCCCTCCCCATTTAGGCGCTGTAGCACGGAAATCAGCGTGGGGTTGCGGAGCAAAGCTCCAGTCAGGTGGGTATTTGATCGAATATCCATATGATGGGCTGGTATAAGTCTTCCAGTCCTTGGTTTCATCTTCTTCTGGCTTCGACTCCTCCCCTGGTTTCTCACCTGGCTCTTCTCCAGGCTCCTCACCTTGATCGCTTGGTTTAGCTTCTTTACCAAGGAGTTCTTTGACTCTCGCCGGAAGATATTTATCGAGGTAATTAGTTCTCCAAGCCAAACCAATCCCAACCCCGCCGACGGCGATCACGAGGGCTAATACAATAATGAGGACTACGGGGACGACTCCCTTTCTGCTTTTCACTATCTATCACCTCCCTTCCAAGATCAACTCTTCCACTTCTTCAAAGCCTTCTGAAGTTCTGCCTTCCTCAACAGCCCCGCCTGAGCCCCAACCTTTTGGGTGGCAAAAGCGGCGTTAACCGTCCCCCAGCGAAGAGCTTCCTTAAGGTCCTTACCGCCGACCAGCGCGGCGGCAAACCCAGCGGAGAAGGCATCTCCTGCCCCGGTTCGCTCAA
>CAYPTJ010000035.1:0-10552 GCA_964413845.1 uncultured Candidatus Saccharibacteria bacterium
TAACTCCTAAACCCTTCGGGTTTAGCTATTTAGCTACTCTAACACCAGATCTTCGATTCCAAGAGCTGGGTTTTTGCCGATTTTAGAATCAACAAAGGCCTTGTACTTCCCTATTCCTCCAGCTATTTTTAGCCATTTGTCAAGCTCCTCCCGATCTACGATCTTTGAATTGCCGAGATTAAGCCAGTCTTGATAGGAGCTGTAAGGATAGGTGTGGGGGTTTGGCGGATTCAGGTGGATGTATCGACTGACTTGTAGAAGAGAAGCATCACCGGCAATCTCTTTAGCTTTGAATGTCCCTTGAAGGAGATTGCCAACCCTTTCGTTCTTGGTGTTGAAGTATCTTGTATAGCTGTTTGCCACATCTGAAGTAAAACGAGTGATACCGCCCTCTTTTACCAATTTGATTAGCAGGTGGAAGTGGTTAGGCATTAAGCAGTAGGCAATAATCCTTATGCGCAAAGTTTCTAAACCCTTCGGGTTTAAATGGCGATAGGTGTCTTTCGCTTCCTCGTTTAAATCTTGGAACTGAGCGTAAGAGAGTATTTGGTCATGGAGATAGTAGGCGATCGTATCCAGGAATCTCTGATAATCCCTTTCGTCAAGGAAGATTTGTCGCTTTTCTACACCGCAGTTATAGATGTGGTAGAAGAAGTTGGGGTCAAAATTTCTCGGCTTGGTTGGCATATCATCTAGGATTTTACTACCCGTCCCATAGCTTTTCAACCCTTCGGGTTTAGTTGGGGTGGGGTTTGAGTTTGGCCAAGGTTTTTATCGGCTTTAGAATCCGCTCTTCCAGTGAAGGGTAAGTATCTGGAAGCGGTAGGAACAGTTCTATAGAATTGTCCCATATGCTATAGAGTCGGATAATGGTTCGATCTCCTGCTGTGCTAAAATTCGAGTGATGGAGGTCATTTCTTTAGTCGAAGCGGCAGTCTTGTGGCTTGTCTTCATGTTTATTGGTACCAATCTCATTGGCCTTGTTGTACGTGGTGTAGTTGGTGAAGGAGTGCCTTCTAGCACCGAATACAGGGAGCCAATCCTGCGCAAAGAGGCTGCTAAGCTTGAGCGTATGAATCTTTGGCTAACATTAATTTCTGCCCTCGTCATTGTTGCGTACATCTATACCCTGTTCAGAGCTTGGAATGCCGGTGTGGCTGCGGCTGCGCTTATGCTTATGATCGCACGTATCCCAGACCTCCTTTACGAAATAAAAACCGGCAAGAAAGTTGGTCCCAAGAACATGCCCAAAGGGGTAATTAGCATCTTGTCAACACTACTAATGTTGGGGGCACTGCCGTTGATCTGGTTTTCTATTCGTTAGCTCACGCGCCGGTTGGAAACCCCACTACGCCCCCTCGACTTCGCTCGGGGCTACGAGGGGCAGGCAGATAGCTTTCTTTCCGTTCCTATTATTTAATTTTGTTTCCGAGAATCAAGTTAGACGTTATAACGCGTTATTCTATTCAAATAGAACAACGTCGTTGTTTCTGGTTACAGAAATAACACGTTATAACATGTTACAACAACCAACATGGGACAATTCGCGCGAATTGTACAATCCTCGCTTTGCTCGGATTTGCTTTTCTCTTCGAGAAATGTCGCATCTCTCTTTTTGGCTGGGATGGTTGAAAGTTGGGGGAGAAAATTTATATCCTTGAGGAGATGCAAAAAGTTTTTGGACGCGATCAAAGATCGCTAGCAAACACTAAAGTGTTTGTTACTAGAGAAATTCCTAAAGAAGGGCTTGATCTCCTTCGCGGCAAGGTTGATCTTGAGATCTGGGAGGAGGATCGGATTATCCCTCACGATGTGCTTCTTAAACGGGTTAAGGGGGTTGACGCCCTCCTTTCCCTTTTAACCGATAAGATTGATGCCCCCGTGATGGACGCCACCGGTCCTCAACTTAAAATCATCTCCAACTACGCCGTGGGCTACGACAACGTTGATGTCAAAGCCGCAACCGAGCGCAAGATTATGGTCACCAACACCCCCGGGGTCTTAACGGAAGCGGTGGCGGAGCACACCTTTGCTTTGCTTATGGCGATCGCCCGGCGGATCGCGGAATCGGATAAATTTACTCGGGAGGGGATGTATAAAGGATGGGGGCCGATGCTTCTTTTGGGATGCGAGCTTCAAGAGAAGATTTTGGGAATTGTTGGTTTGGGGCGAATTGGCACCCGGGTCGCGGAGATGGCCGCCCGCGGGATGGGAATGAGGGTGATCTACTATGATATCAAGCAGGATGAGAAGTTTGAGAAACAGTTTGGGGCGAAGTTTTGCAAGGATCTCCCAGATCTTCTTAAAGGAGCCGATTTCGTCAGCTTGCACGTCCCCCTCCTTCCAGCAACCCGTCATCTGATCGGGGAGAAGGAGCTGAAATTGATGAAGAAGACGGCGTATCTGATCAACACCTCCCGAGGGCCGGTGGTTGATGAGCAGGCGTTAGTTTCCGCCCTTAAGAAAGGTTGGATCAAAGGGGCGGCCATTGATGTCTACGAGAAGGAGCCGGAGCTCGCTCCTGGCCTTGTCAAGCTAGAGAACGTGGTTTTAACCCCTCATACCGCTTCAGCGACGATCGAGGCACGGGGGGCAATGGCTCACTTGGCAGCTCAAGCGATCCTTGATGTCTTCGCCGGCAAAACTCCTGAGAATCTTGTTAATCCATAGGTCTTGGGTACCGATTTTCTCGGAAACGGCGTTCGCTTCGCGCCGCCTCGCCCTCCCAAGTCAGATTTGGTGCGGGATGTTCCTCAAAAATAGTACCCTACGACCCCTTACTATTGACTATTTACCATCTACTGGTTAGACTGTTTTCGATGGCTTTCCAGTTTGATTTCCGCAAATACCAGCCACTTTACACCCCCTTGGTGATCTTTGTTGGCTGTTTAGTAATCGCCGCCGCGATTTACGGTAGTGGGGGGATTACAATCACACTTGGAGGTAAACAAAAAGCAACCGGTACCCCGACGGTTGCAGGAGAAGGAGAATGTGGAGATTTACCAGCAGATAGCGAAGTAACCATTTCTATTGATGATGACCCTGTTTTGGGTGAGCCCAAAGCTCCTTTAACGCTTCTTGAATTCAGCGATGCTACCTGCCCTTATTGCGGTCAGTTCTTTCGCGAGACTTTTCCTCAGATCAAGAAAGACTACATTGACAAGGGAAAGCTGAAATTTGTCCTTCGTGACTTGCCAATTCATGGTGATATCGCTTCCCAAGCAGCAGAGGCCGCTCACTGCGCCAATGAGCGAGGGAAGTTCTGGGAGTACTGGGCCAAGATCTTCGCTAACCAACAATCAGTGACTGTAGAGAATCTCAAAAATTGGGCTAAGAAATTAGGGCTTAATACCACCACCTTTAACTCTTGTTTTGATGACCGAAAGTACAGGGATGAAGTGACCAAGGATAGCCAAGATGCTCAAAGTTACGGGATACAAGGAACGCCGAACTTTATCCTTTTCAAAACCGACAGCTCCGGAGAAGTTAAGGTAACAGTGAAGTGGGTGTGTCAGCAAGGACAAAAAAATCTTACTTTTGAAGGAGCGACTCTTATTCAAGGTGCCTATCCTTACGACCAATTCAAGTCAATGATTGAGGCCGAGTTAGCTAAATAATTTTCCCCTTCTGACAGACTCCCTTTCGCTTTCGTGATATTATTTCCCTTGAATGGCTGAATCTTATCCAGTTTCGGGAGCACCCCACCTTTCATATCTGATAGAAGCTTTTTCTAAGGACCATCGTCCTTCTTTTCCTGAGGGACCAAAGATCAAGGTGAGTGAGGCCGTTTCTACTCTCGCCTTTCTTTATGAGAAGGTGCGCCAGGCGATGGAGTATCAGGAGTCACATCTCTTAAGGCGTGCCGCGGTAGAGCGAATTTTAATGCGCAGACTGCGGCCCGAAAGTAATGCCTCCTCGGTGGCCGAGGCGCTGGTCAAAGAGCTTATCCGCGGAAGATATCTCGAGAACAACACTTATCCAGAAAGTTTGATCGCAGTTGTTGGGAAAACGTTGGAGAAGTATGTTTATCTTCTTCAGAAAATAGAGGGGAGGAAGGAGGGGATGGAGCTTTCTGAGTGGTTGATGCGGCTTGCTTCCTCAGAAATAGAGGAGATCTTTACCCCACCGAACCGTGATGACGCCCTTGCCGCTTTTATGTACACCAACATTTCAAAGGCAGCAATCCTTAAGGATGATACTCTTAACGAGAACGAAAAACGGCTCCAACTTTATTTGGCGATCTACAAAACGCTTTTAAAGCTGGATCAGGCGATGCTGGAGTTTAATCTCTTTGAACTTTTCTATCCCAACTGGAAGCAGGCAGACTATCCACTTCTTGAGGAGGTTGGGGCCAATCTTATTCGGATTAAAGAAAGAAGCGTGGCGATTCTTGGCTATCCTTTGGGGGGAGCTTTAGCAGCGCAGGTTAAGCGTTACGTGCCTCCATTTTTTGTCCTGCGTGATGCACTTGAAAAAGAGGGGGCGAAAATCTTAGGAAGTCAGATGGATCTTGTGCGGGCGGTAAGAACCGCTTACCAGAGGCGATATGAGAGGGAGAGAGCACGTCTGGCAACTGCCGCGACGCGGGCGTTGATCTATATCTTTTTAACCAAGATTTTGCTTTCCCTCGCCTTTGAACTTCCGGCAGAGCGGTTCATTTACGGAGAGGTACGGCGGATTCCTTTTATGATTAACTTTTTCTTCCCCCCGCTTCTGATCTTCCTGCTTACTCTTTCCCTTACTCCTCCTGGACGGGAGAATGAAGAGCGGGTGGTAAAGGCAGTTGAGGGCGCGGTTTTTGGCGGTGGTGATGGAATCTTTTCTGAGCAGTATCGGGTCGAGGTCAAAAAGAGGAGTCGGACTCTTTCGTTAGTCCTGTTTCTACTCTATCTTGCAACCTTCGCTGTTATCTTCGGAGCCGTTTCTTATCTTCTCCGGTTGGTAGATTTTACTCTCTTCGGGATTCTTCTCTTCTTCTTTTACACTTCGGTGGTGATGTACTTTGGGGTGAGAGTGCGTGATTCTTCCCGTGAGCTGGTGATGGTTGGGGGGAAGGAGACAATAGCTTCCGTTCTCCTCAGCTTTATCTCGTTGCCGTTTCTTAAGGTGGGAAGTTATGTTTCGATTGGTCTTTCGCGCTTCAATTTTCTTGTGCTTTTTGCCACACTTTTAATCGAGGCTCCATTCCAGAAGCTGATTGAGATCCTTGAGGAGTGGGTCTCCTTTATGCGGGAGAAGAAAGAGGAGGTTTATTGATGGACAAGCCTTACGACCCGTTCGATAAAACTCAGGGTCGTACTGAGCGGAGTCGAACGTACGACACAATCATCATCGGCGCGGGAGCAGCAGGAATGACCGCCTCGATCTACTGCTCCCGATACAAGCTCAATCACTTGATCTTTGGTGAGGTAGTCGGAGGGCAGTTTGTGGATGCCGTGGTAATTGAAAATTACCCTGGTTTTACCTCTATTTCCGGCTTAGATCTTGCTCAGGCTTTCAAAAAGCAGGTGGAATCTTATGGAGTAAAAATTCGGCCGGAAAAGTTGATCAAAGCCTCCAGAAAGGGTGTACATTTTGTCGTCACAACCGGGAAAGGAGAACCCTTTGAAGCCCACGCTTTGATTATTGCCACAGGAAGGCGGCACCGCCGTCTTGATGTTCCTGGGGAAGCAAAGTTTTTGGGTCGGGGGGTCTCCTATTGTGCTACCTGCGACGCCCCTCTTTTTAGAGGAAAATCGGTTGCGGTAGTTGGAGGGGGGGATACTGCCATTGCTGCCGCAATTCATGCCGCTGCTTTTGCAAAAAAGGTTTACCTTATTCACCGACGAGGGGAGTATCGGGCAGAACCACTTTGGATTGAGCGACTAAAAACGCTTAAGAATGTTGAGGAGGTTCTCACTCGTCAGGTGAGAGAGATCAGGGGGAAAAGATCGGTCGAGGAAGTCGTTTTGGACCAACCCTTCAAAGGTAAAAAGGCGCTTAAGGTTCAAGGGGTTTTGGTTGAGATCGGTTTTGATCCAGTTTCGGAGTTGGCAGATCAGTTGGGGGTGGAGTTAGACGAACGCCGGTGTATTCAGATTAATCCAGACCATTCTACTAACATTCCTGGTGTGTTCGCTGCTGGTGATATTACCCATCTTCCAGGAGGGGTTTCTCTTAACCAGATCGTGAACTCCACCGGTGAGGGAGCAGGTGCTGCCGCTTCCGCCTACCAATACCTTTGCCAATTAAAGCCCTGTCAACAGGAGAAGTAAACACCTTTTCCAAATTTCTGTTTAGCAAAGAAGATCTGCAATTGCTACAAAAGGTAACTTTGGGGCATGGGGTTGAGGATTCCAGGCGGGGGTTTCAAGCGAGAAAGAAGGAGGTTTCCTAATCCTGAGAAAGTAAGAAGAGCAAGAAGGGCAAGGATAGCAGCAAGCAATATAACTGTAGTGGTGCTAAGACGTCTTTGCGGTTGGGTAACTTTTGGGGCTATCTCTGGAGTAGGAAGTTCTGGTTTGATTGTTATCTCTTTTATTTTTGGTTTAGGTGGGGTTTGGACGAAGAAAGCAGGCGCTTTTTGGGGTTTTATTGCTAACTCTAGGTCATACATTGTGTATCGCCTTCGCCCACCAGGAGTCCTATAAGATTTGAACTTTCCGCGCCTCTCCCATCGGCGCAGTGTGTCTTTGGAAACGCCCAAGTACTTTGCGGCATCACCGATTGAGAACCATTCAAGCTTGGAAGATTTTTGAACCATAAGCTTATCGTAGAATAAAAAAGAACGCTCTGTCAAGTTTCTTTGGTAAAGATCAGCAGATATATGCATTATCTGGAAGGATAATTATCGGGAATCAGTGCAAAACGAGGCAATTCTTAGCAGATTAACCACGTTAACAAGTCTTAGTAAATCAAAGGAAGTAGCTTTGGTGGGGAAGAGGCAGTAGCGTAGGAAAAAAGATTATTTGACGCTTAACGATATACAATCAACAACTGTTGGAGAATTATGAAGAGAATAAAAGTTAATCATAACCACCCATTCAGTGTAAGTTATGGGATAAGAAAAAATAAGAAACCCTTGTATTTGCTATCTTATAACTTGAAACTATGTTGACCATTGACCGTTTTGTTTGCGACTTTACGAGCGGGTGGTTATTTTGCCTGCGCAAGGGGCAAAAAGAGATAGACCTGGAGCTTAAAACTATATCTATGGTGACGGATTTTAGCGTTTGAGTAAGGCACCAAATGAAAGCAAAAAGGGTACAAAGTTTGCAAGCCATTTTATAATCCGCTTTGGACTTGTTTTTGTGCATCGTAAATCTTTAAAGCGTTGTCTTCACTCTTTCTTTATGCTTCGCAAAGCTTGTTACAAATTTTTGCGAAAATATTGGTGCAATCTTTGCTCATTTTGGCCAAGAAACCAACAAAAAGTACCAAAACTGTTGTAAACTATAAGATCTACAGAAAAAGGGCGTAACGTCACCTTTGAGAAACCTCATACGGCGCTTTACAGCACTGGCATTGGTGTATTTATTCACTATTTTAGGGGCATGAGGGTCTGTGATTTTGGCCGAAATATACCTGAGTAAATAAAGTATCCGATTTATTTACTTCTGAAAATGTTGTTTTCTTCAGCAGAAGAGGGTTTATCTTAAGATTTTGAACTTTTTGGTAGCTGCGCCATTAATTCCTTTCCCCAGGGAGGATTCCCTGTGTATTAGTTGTTAGATTTTTTTGGTAATCCACAAACTATAAGGTTGGAACTTTGGTATTCTACGCCTGTGCTTCATCCGCATGCTAAACTGAGTTGGAGATGGAGAAGAAAATAACAATTGCGGTGGGAATATCAGGTGGGGTAGATTCTGCCGTTTCCGCCGCTTTGTTAAAAGAGCAAGGTTACAAGGTTATTGGAGTCCATCTTTTTTGCTGGGATAAAGGTCCTTATTGCACCGCCAACAAGGATCGTGCCTCGGCGTTGCGGGTGGCGAAACACCTTAATATACCGTTTGTCGTTTGGGATCTACGCAAGGAATACAAAAGGCGCGTGATCGATTATTTTTTTGCCGAATACCGCGAAGGACGAACCCCCAACCCTGATGTAATGTGCAACCGGGAGATCAAGTTTGGAATCTTTATGGAGAGGGCGTTAAAGGACCTGTCTGCTCGCCTCGATTCAGCGAAGCGGGCCGGCAAGGCAGGACTTAAGGTTGACAAAATAGCCACCGGGCATTATGCGCGTATCAAGGATGGAAAATTATTAAGAGGCGTTGACGAGACTAAAGACCAAAGCTATTTCCTTTGGATTTTAACTTCCAGGCAGCTTGAACGCATTGTCTTTCCGATTGGTCATTTAACCAAGAAAGAAGTTCGGGCGAAGGCAAGAAAGCTTAACCTACCCTGCGCCGAACGACCTGACAGTCAGGGAATCTGTTTTATTGGTCCGGTAGATGTGTCTAAATTCCTACGAGAAAACCTGCCCATCAAAAAAGGGCCGGTCGTAAACACGAAAGGCGAGGCGATCGGTGAGCATGACGGAGTTTGGTTTTACACCGAGGGGCAAAGGCGGGGGTTTTCCGTCAAAGGTGGGCAAGGCTATCCGCTGTATGTCATCAAGAAAGATCTCAAGACGAACACCTTGGTTGTCGGTCGGGGAAAGGAGGCGGAGGTTAAGGAGTTTGAGGTGGGGGAGGGGAATTGGATTAGTGCCGCCAATTCCCCAACCCGTCGGGTTGGGGATTTTAAACCCGACGGGTTTTTCCTTGGCGGTGACAAGGTCGGAGTGCGAATTAGGCATTTGGGAGAGATTATGCCAGCTAAAATCCAGATGGAAAATGGAAAATTGGTCGATGTTAAATTATGCTCCCCGACCCGTGGTGTTGCCCCTGGCCAGAGCGCCGTCTTCTACAAAGGTGAGGAAGTCCTGGGTGGAGGAGTAATCTCTTCATTCGAAAAAGATTGCCTCAAACCTTCTTTTAGCCCATAACTCTTAAACCCTTCGGGTTTAACTGTTATTCTAGGACTAGAGCTTCGATTCCGAGGGCTGGGTCCTTGCTCATCTTTGCTTCCACAAAGTGGCGGTATTTTTCTGCACCTCCTGTGCGTTTTACCCACGTATCTACCTCCTCTTGATCTATTAGCTGAGGGTTCCTAACGGCGATCCATTCGGCATATGAGCTGTAGGGGTAATTTTCTAGCTTCTTTAATCGACCGTCAGGGTTTGTTTGGGAAGAGATAAGAGGATTCAGGTGGATATACCTGCTGACCTGCAGAAACGACGCATCGTTAGTAATCTCCTTGGTCTTAAACGTTCCCTGGAAGAGGTTGCCAACTCTTTCATTTTTGATGTTGAAATATCTGGTGTAGCTGTTCGCTATATCTGAAGCAAATCGTGTGACACCACCCTCTTTTGCTGGCTTGATTAGCAGGTGAAAGTGGTTGGGCATTAAGCAATAAGCAACAATTTTTACGCGCAAAGTTGCTAAACCCTTCGGGTTTAACTGCCGATAAGCGTTTTTGGCTTCCTCATTCAGATCCTGAAACTGAGCATAGGAAAGTGTTTGGTCATGGAGGTAGTAGGCGATTGTGTCCAGAAATCTCTGGTAGTCCTTTTCGTTAAGAAAGACTGATCGCTTTTCAACCCCGCAGTTGTAGGTGTGGTGGTAGAAGTTGGGATCAAAATTTCTTGGCTTGGTTGGCATATTCTCTGGGATTTTACCACCAAACCCATAGCTTTTCAACCCTTCGGGTTTAGGACTTTGGGTGGGGAGTTGACGAGGGGTGGATTGGATTGGTAGGTTGTGGGTGGTGGGGTGATCGCCACTTTTAGGAGCGTAAAATCTTACTAAAAAATATGCGGGCGCGGAATTTTTGGTAAGAAATTTTTGCTAGAAACAGAGGAGGAAGGGGGGGTGGAAGGAAGATGTAGAAAGAAGGAGGGTAGTCCAAGGTTATGGGGATTGTTAACACCTCCAGCCCATCTCCAAAAACCGCGACTTTGCCGTTGATGCCTTTCGATCTTTTACTACTCCTAGATAAAAAAACCACTATTGACATCAACCAAGATGTTCTGTTAAAGTAAACCCTGGAGATGGGCGCATAAACTCGACATAACTGAAACAGGGTTTTGGAAGCCCCGTCTCCGGGGCTTTTTGTTTGCCTTCAGCAAACAACCCTGAGCGAAGTCGCACTTCGACTCTGCTCAGTGCGACCCTGAGTCGAAGTCGAACGGGTCGAAGGGTAGCCCTGAAGCACCTTGACATCAGCGATAAGGAAGGAACGTCTTTTTTGACCCGTTCGGCTATTCGACATGCTCATAGAGCAAAGCGGAGCGGAGTTGAAATATGAGAGTTTGATCCTGGCTCAGGATGAACGCTCGCGGCGTGCCTAAGGTATGCAAGTCGACCGTGAGCCCCGCGCAAGCGGGGTCGAACGGGGCGAACGGGTGAGTAATGCGTAGGAATCTGCCCCTGTCTCGGGGATAACCCGCCGAAAGGCGGGCTAATAACCGATGGTCCCGCAAGGGTAAAGCTTCGGTGGACAGGGAGGAGCCTGCGTCCTATCAGCTAGTTGG
>CAYPTJ010000036.1:0-13252 GCA_964413845.1 uncultured Candidatus Saccharibacteria bacterium
CCAAGAAGATGAGATTTTCGCGGATCAAGTCGAAGTTATCTTCGAAGACGAAGGGGTTCATGATCTCACGTATCACGCGGTTGACAACGTTGAAAATGTTGAGAAGAAGAAAACCGCGGAGCCGATTAAGATTGATAAGACGCCGCCTGAGATAACCGGCGCTCCGACGGCCTCACCCAATGAAAATGGCTGGTACAATGAGGATATTGTCATCCACTTTGAGGCCGAGGATCAGCCTGGCCTTTCGGGCTTGAAGTCAGTTACGCCGGATGTTGTTGTCTCGACCGAAGGCAGGGAACAAGAAGTCGTTGGTACCGCTGAGGATAACGCTGGCAACACCGCCAGTACGACCGTGGGTGGAATCAACATTGATAAGACTGACCCGAGTTCAGAGACCACTTTCCCAGAGGAAGGGGAGTATTACAATGCTGAAAGTTGGGAGGGGGAAGGGCGGGGGACCGCTAGTGATAATCTGTCCGGAGTGGCCCAGGTTGAGGTGGAGATCTCGGCTCAGGTCCAAGACCAAGAGATCCAAGAGGATGGCCAGGCTCAGCTTACCCATCCTGGAGAGCTTGAAACCAACTGGAGCTACCCCCTTGAGCTGGCTGAAGACGGTTCCGACGACGGACACTACACCGCTCGCTCTCAGGCCACTGATCTGGCCGGTAACCAAGAATCAACCGCCAAGGTTACCTTTTTTGTCTTTGACAATACCCCGCCTTCTTCCACTTTGGACTACAGTGGCAGTTTGGAGCCTTACTACAACAGCCTTCCCATCCCCCTGACTATTGAAGCTAAAGACAACATTGGTCTTGATCATGTTGTGCTTTATTATCGATCAACGACTGGTAATGGCGAATGGCGTTATCGCCCACCGACCAGACCTGTGACTGATCAGTTGGACCAGACTGTATATAATTTCCAAACGCTGGGTGAGGGTGGTTGGGAGATTGTTTCTTCTGCAGTTGATAGAGCCGGTAATCGAGAGGTCTACGAAGGAAAAACTCCTGTAAAGTTTGTTTACGATGTCACAGCGCCAACTACTTCCGTAGACCCTTCGGGTTTAACGGGATTGAACGGTTGGTACGTCTCGCCAGTGACGTTGCAACTTTTCACCGATGATACCAAGCCGGGGATTGAGGTTTCTGGTGTATCGCAAGTGTTTTACACCATTAATGGTTTTGGACCTCAGGTTTACAGCATTGCATTGACCTTTTGGGATGGGGAATACGTCGTTGAGTTTTGGTCTATAGATCGGGCAGGAAATATCGAGAAGGTTGGGGAGGAAAATGTACTTCTCTTTAAAGTTGATACCACCGATCCAACCTCAAAGATCACCTCATTAGAGGAGGATGCTTACTACAACAACGATAGCTGGCCAGGGATCTATGGAACAGCGGACGATAATCTTTCCGGTGTTGCTCAGGTTGAAATTCGTATAGATAAAGACAGCAGGGAAGGGAATTGGGAGCCAGCCTGGGAAACAGACAGCTGGTCGCTTCCTAACTTTGTTCCAAGTGATGGGTTCTACACCGTTTATTCACGAGCCATTGATTTTGCCGGGAATCAGGAATCCACGTTCGTAGTATCGTTTGTCTATGATGCAACTCCGCCTATTACTTCTGTAAACCTTCAAGGTTTAACGGGATTGAATGGTTGGTATGTTTCACCGGTAACCCTAACTTTGAATCCCCTTGACCAAACTTCAGGTATCAAAAGGACTGACTTAACTGTCATAAAAGATGGGAAAGAGCACTATCATACTCTACAGTATGATAGTGAAAACCCGTTCTTATTTGAGGAGGATGGGACTTATGTCGTCAGATTTTGGAGCGAGGATTTGGCGGGGAACATCGAGCAGGAGCAGGAAGTTACTTTCAAGATTGATACCACATCACCTACTGTGCCGGCAGGTTCCATCCCCAGTGGAGCCTTCACCGAGGGAGAAACCCTTAGGGTTGGTCTTACCGCCGAGGAGGGGGCAAAGATTTACTACTTCTTAAATGGTAGCGAACCCATCCTTTATTCCGGTTTGATCACTATCACCGACGATACAACTCTTTCTGCCTATGCGGTCGATGAGGCTGGTAACCAGAGTGCCTTGGTAGAATTCAGCTACGTCTTTTCCGCCAAAGGCGGATCCACCTTGGGTGGAAATCCTGCTCCGCAGGTTCTTGGTGTTCAGAGCCAGGAAACCCCCGGGGTTTCACAGGGTGGCGACCTGCCCGCCGGTGAGGCAGGGGTTAAGGATGCGGACGTTTCGACCCCGACTGGAGAAGATAGTCCTCAAAATTCAGGTAGCTGGCCGATACCCTTGGTGGTTATGCTTGGAGGGGTTTCTTACCTTCTTCTTCGCCGGAGAATTCTTCCAAAGAGATGAGAAACAAGAATCGAGCATATCAGCGTAGCGGCCGCATGGTCAATAGCGTAATTATCGGGAGAGTTTTAAGAAAGATATTGGCTTTTTTGGTGGTGGTTTTTGTCCTTTGTCAGTTCTTGCAAGCGCCAATTTCTTTTTCGCAAACGAATTTATTAACAAATAATGGCTTTGAGGATTTGGACAATGAGGGAAAGCTAATTGATTGGAAGGTGAAAAACAGCAAAATTATTCTATCCCAATCTTCTGATATAAAAAAATCCGGTCAGTACGCAGCTAAAGTTGAAACCACAGCTAACCCTACCAACTATATTTTTCAGGTATCCGAGATTAACTCCAGTAATAAATATTATGCAGAAGCTTACGGGCTTAAGATATCTGGTGGGGCTGTATTCTTGAGGGTAGCGTGGTACGCAACCATAGACGGAGGCGGATCTCAGATTTCAACGGTTGATTCAGAAGAGGTAATCTCGAATTCAACTGCCTTCGCGCATATTTTAACTGGAACCTTGACGCCGCCCCTCAGTGCTAAGTCTGCAGCCGTTAGATTAGCAATCAAGCCTAATGCTGATGGTTCTGGTGTGGCGTTCTTTGATGAGGTCGGGTTTTATCAGGGTGAATCACCTTATGCTCAAATAAACCCACAAGAGAGTAACCAACAACAGCCACAACCGACAATAAGCTTTTCCGCACCTTCAACTGTTTCGGTTGGGGTACCGTTTTCCGTATCGGTAACTCTTAAAAACTTCAAGGCCGGAATTTATTCCCTTAAAGTTTTAATTGGGAAGGGGGAAAAGTTTTACGATGGGCGAACAAAAGGGACGAGTGGAAAGTGGTTGGCGTGGAATGCCGGTTGGGCCGATTTTCCGAAAGTAAGCGTCGGCTCCTCTGGTTCGGGAAGCAAGTCGGTTCAGGCCAAGACGGATGGCGATGTCGTTGCTGGAAGCTATCTCATTAAGGTCAGAGCTTATGACGGCAAAGACACTTTTGATTCAGATACCAAATCCCTAAAGGTAACAGGGTCGGTAGCTTCCGAATCCAGCGGCTCAGCTACAAATGAGAGCTTAGACCCAGAGGGGGAGTCCTCCTTCGCCGAGGCTACAGTGGATAAAGGAGAAATTTTAGGAGAGGAAGCACCGCCGGGCGATAAGTTCAAGCTCAACTTCTACATCATCCTCGGGATCTTTGGGATGGCGGTGGGGAGCGGGGGGTTTATGCTCGCATTCCGTAGAGGAGCTCAGCGATCACAAACACCAGATACCCCAGAACAAGAATCAACGCCTCTTTCCGAGAGATCTTGTACTCCGAACGGATAAAGCAGGTAAAGATAAGCAGGGCAAAAATTAACGCTCCAGCGCTAGTTAGAAAAACATTAAAATCTTCTGTTGATAAGGTGATGGGGTGAATGAGTGCCGTTGCCCCCAACACTAAGGTAGCGTCGGTGACGACACAGCCAAGGATTGCTCCCATCACCATTGCTCCCTGCCGCTTGATTGCGGCGAGGATAGAGAAAGAAAGCTCTGGTAGGGAGGTCCCCAGAGCAATAACGAAAAGTCCGATTAAAATACTCGGAATTCCAAAAGCAAGCGCCAACGCCTCACCGGTTTTAACAAGGATTCCCGCGCTTCCAAGAAGAACGGCAGCTCCCAGCGCAAAGGAGCAAAGCTCAGCAAAGAGGCTCCGCTGCGAGCGATGGTCTTGAATGACTTTGGTATACGCTCGGCTGCCAAGGATAAGAGTATAGACGAAAAGAGCGAAAAGGAGTAGCAAAATCAAACCTTCGTTGCGGGTAAGCTTTCCATCAAGAAGCATTATCAAAGGGGTAAGAACCAAGAAAACTGTGTAAAAGATCTGGCGGTTTCTAATGTGAGTTTGGACTCTTAATCCTCCGGCAACAAGGGCTGCTAATCCAAGTGATAAAGTTGGATCGGCGATACCGGTGCCAATAACATTCCCCAAGGAAAGAATCGGCTTACCCCCAAGGGCAGCGGCGATTCCAACGGATAGATCAGGGATTGAGGCGGCAAAAGCCATAATGACAAACCCGACGAGGTACTCGGAAACCCTTAGTTTTAAGGCGATTCTTGTGATGGTATCGATTAAGAAAACAGAAGATTTTGCCAAAACGGCGGCGGCGATGATAAAGATAAGGAAGTTGAGCAGCATTCGAGCTATTTTATCGGAAGTGAAGAAGTTGATGCAACCTGCAAGATACCTCTTGACAGGCTATAGATTGAGGATATAATAAAACCACGGCCCGCAGGCCAGACGGTAGTCACCCTCTGGAGCTGCCACCTGACTCCTCGCTGGGAGCTGCAGACCTTACGCTTCAGGCACGGGGGAGAGTAGGGGAAGCAGTACAGTGAGGGGACGGAGAGAAGCCGCAAAGTTTAACTCTCACCGGTCAGAACAGATCCTGCAACTTACCGTGCCTAAGTTGCGGGAGAAAACAAGAGGCTCGCGATGCCATCATCCCGAGCCTTTCTTTTTTTAAACCCCTTGCGGAAACTGATAAAATGTGATGGAGGTTGCAACCTCCCGTCCTATAGTGTATAATCATTTGTAGAATGGTTAAAGAGGCAATAAAAAACGGTTCAAAAAAGTTTTTAAGGTTCTGTATCAGGAACTGTTGTTATCTCCTTCCTTATCCTGATCGAAGTACCCGGGCCTGTCTTCTTAAAAATTCCGCCCTCTTTTTCTATGTTTTAATTCTTCTTGGCTTCCAGCTTTATGTTTATCATCTAACGCCTAGGATCTTAGGGTTTGCCACTGATATTCGTATTGCCGATCTTTATCAGCTGACTAACCAGAAAAGGGTTGGGGCGGGTACCACTTCTCTTAAAGTAGATCATCGGCTTGAGCAAGCAGCGCTCGCTAAAGCGCGGGATATGTTTGCTAAAAATTACTGGGCTCACTATGCACCGGATGGTTCCACCACCCCCTGGCAGTTTATCTTGGCGACCGGCTATACCTATAAATTCGCCGGAGAAAATTTGGCGAGGGATTTTGACACTTCTGCCTCAGTGGTTGAGGCGTGGATGGCTTCCCCTTCTCATCGGGCCAACCTTCTTAACAACAGCTACCGCGATATCGGGATTGTGGCGGTGAACGGGAGTATTCTCGGGGAAGAAACTACCTTGGTGGTGCAGATGTTTGGGACGCTCCAGCCGGTTACTGTCGCAGCAAAACCAACAACTCCACCAACCTCCAGTGGGACGGCAGGAATATCTGGAAAACCAGAGGAGCCCAAACCAACAACGGTTACTGGTCCTTCCGAGGAGAAGGTGGTGATCTCCCAGCCGGCCGCTTTAACGGCGGTAGGATTTTCTCCCTTGGCGCAGGTTGTAAGGGTGGTCAATCCTGTCTCCTCACCCAAAACCATTCCTCTGGGGTTTGGTTTTGTCCTGATAGGGCTTTTCACCTTAGATGAGGCGGCGATGCTTCGAGGTGGTTTAACCCGTGAAGAGGTTAAGCGCACAGGAGAAAATATCGCTCATGTGGTGGTCCTCGCGCTTTTGATGGTACTGGTGTGGTTAACTAGAACCGGAGGAATTCTTTGATGCGAAAGAAAATCTCATTTATTCTTCATCTTTTTACTCTTTCGCTGATCTTTGTTGCCTCGGTTTGGGCCTTTCTCTATTACCGACAACTTCCCTTAATGCAGCTTTATGTGGTTACCCTTGCGGTTGTCACCTACGTTGCTTGGGGGGCGATCTACCATTTCCTTAATAAGCGGTTAACGCTTGAACTTTTGCTGGAGTATATTTTAGTTGGGGCTTTGGTCCTTCTTCTTTTCTTCTGGACCTTTTTCAGCTAGTCCCGATCATGTTGCAACAGTTAAGTTGTGATCTTCAGCTTCTCGGCGACATTGTTCGTTCTTCATTAAGACAACGGGGTTGGCTGAAGAGAGGGCAAGCAAGGTTTTGGTACTATCGAACCAGGGAGGGAATAGCGCTTAAGTTAAGGCGCGACGTTTGTGATTCCTTAATCTTTGCCGAGGTTTGGTGGTTGAATGCGTATCTTAAAGGTTTAAAAGGACTCAAGGATGGAGCAGTTGTTCTTGATGCTGGAGCTCACATCGGCCTGTTTTCCATCTTTGTCGCGAGTAAGTTTGTTGGGGTGAGGGTTTTCGCCTTCGAGCCCGAGCCTTCCAACTTTGCTCTTCTTAAAGAAAACATCAAAAATAATTATCTGCAGGACAAAATATTTCCATTCAAAGTAGCGTTGGCTGCCGAAAGTAGAGGACGTGTCAAGTTTTTTGCCCATCCCGATAATCTCGGGATGCATACATTGGCAATGTCCGGTAAAGGTTCATCTAAAACTGTGAAAGAGGCATCCTCCTTTGAAGCGGATACAGTTACATTGGAAGAAATCTTTAAAAAGAACAAGCTTCCCCGCTGTGATCTTTTAAAGATGGATTGCGAGGGATGTGAGTATCCCGTGTTGCTTTCAACACCAGAGTCCGTTTTGAAGAAAATCGGATGCCTAACCTTGGAGTATCATCCAGGAGGAGACATCCAGGAAGTGGGACATCGGTTAGAGCGGGTAGGGTTTAAGACTAGATTTGACCAAGTGGTTCAAAATTGGATGGGTGGTTGGATGGTTCATGCTCCTTTACTTAAGGCTTGGAGGGACGCGTGACATCTTTTTCCCAATCTCGTTTCATTAATTGATGGCAAAGCGGGTGGTTATTATCGGCGGGGGGACGGGAACTTATACTGTTTTAACTGGCCTCAAAAGATATCCTCTGGAGATTACCGCGATTGTTTCAATGGCAGATTCCGGCGGTTCAGCGAAGAAGGAGCGTGATGAGTGGGGACTACTTCCTGTTTCTGATATACGAAAGGCTCTTTTGGCTCTTTCTGAAGAGGAAGGAAAGGAAGGGTTGCTTCGGGAGCTTCTCAATTACCGCTTCACGCAAGGGGTAGGAGTTGAAGGGACAACGTTTGGTAACCTCTTCCTTGTTGCCCTCTCTAACATCCTTGGTTCTCAAGAGAAAGCGATTGAAGAGTTGGGAAAAATCCTAAAAATCAAGGGTCGGGTTCTACCGGTAACCCTAGAGCAGACAAATCTGGTTGCGGAATATGAGGAGGGAGTGACGGTTGTTGGAGAACATGCAATTGATGAACCCTCCCATGATGGGCGTTTGAACATCCGCCGGGCTTACCTTCTTCCTGAACCGGCGGCATATCCTCCGGCGATTGCCGCAATTAAATCAGCGAACCTGATTGTGATTGGGCCAGGAGATTTATATACGAGTCTTCTTCCTCCTTTGATTGTTAAAGGCATAGCCGAAGCGCTAAAGAAAACAAAGGTAGCAAAACTTTACATCCTTAATTTGATGAATCGTTATGGCCAAACATATGGTTTTACCGCCAGTCGCTATCTTTCTACCTTGCATGAGTACTTAGATTTTAGCTTTGACTTTGTTTTGATTAACAGCGCCCCTCTGCCTAAGGAGGTCCTTCGCCGCTATGCACTCGGCGAGAAATCTTTTCCCGTAGAAGATGATTTACAGGAGGGGAAAGGGATAATCAGACGGGATTTTCTTTCCCGCCACATCTTTGAGCAAGAAGAAGGAGATAAGCTTAAAAGAAGTTTGCTCAGGCACGATCCAACGAAGCTAGCGAAGGCGATTGTTGAGTTATTGGAAAAGGGATAGCATATCAAATGGACGACGCGCTTTGCTGGCGTCTAGCATCTAAGCTATAGCGCGCTAGCGCTAAGCGCTATAGACTTAGATGTGTGGAATAATTGGCTTTGTTTCTCAAAACCCAAAAAGAAATCCCGCCCAATTTTTAGTCGATGGCCTTAAGCGTTTAGAGTATCGCGGCTATGATTCTTGGGGAATCGCCTTTGGCGAAGCGCCAACAATTTTTAAAAAAGCCGGAAAAATCAGCGATTTTTCCCCTAATCACTTATCACTTATCACTTATCACTACCCAGCTTCGGCGGGCTTAGGCCATACACGTTGGGCAACTCATGGAGGAGTAACTGATGAAAATGCCCATCCCCATCTTGATTGCACTGGGCAAGTGGTGGTTGTCCACAACGGAATTATTGAGAATTGGGAGGAGTTGAGAAATGAATTGCGGGGTAAGGGGCATGAATTTAGGTCGGAGACAGATACAGAAGTAGTACCCCATCTTATCGAAGATCAAATATCAAATATCAAAGATCAAAAAGGTAGCTTAGTTGAGGTGGTAAGGCAGGTTTTTAATCAGCTTGAGGGTTTAAACGCAATTGCCGTTTTCTTCCCAAAGGAAAGCCTGATTGTTGCTTTTCGCAACGGTTCGCCGCTTGTGGTTGGGGTGGGGGAGAGTGAGTTTTACCTTGCCTCGGATATCCCCGCTTTTTTGCCTTACACGAAGCAGGTGGTTTTTTTGGATGATGGGGAAGGGGTGGTTCTCGCAAATATCAAAAATCTCCGCCAAAGGCGGATCCGCCTCGGGCGGAAAAAACCAAAAATCAAAATCGTTAATGCTAAAACCGGAGAGGAAAGGAAGCCAAAAGTTGAGGAGATCAACTGGAGTGTGGAGGAAGCCGAGAAAGGTGAATATCCCCACTTTCTGATTAAGGAGATTAGGGAGCAGCCGGCGATTCTAACCCGTCTTGCAAAGTATCCTGAGAGGGACCTTCAGGAGGTTGCCGATCTTATTAAAAATTCTTTTGGAACCTATTTTACTGCTTGTGGTACTGCAGCGCATGCGGGGCTGGCGGCGACCTATCTTTTTTCCAAGATTGCTAAGCGCCATGTGAACTTTGCCGTTGGTTCGGAGTTTTACTTTTTGAAGGAGTTCCTCACTCCTAAATCGCTTCTGGTTGCCGCCTCCCAATCAGGAGAGACGATGGATACTTTGGAGGCGGTTCGGGCGGCAAAGCAGCACCAGGCGAAGGTGATTGCCCTGACAAATGTTCCTGGTTCATCAATCACCCGCCTTGTTGATAAAACCTTGATGCTAAACTGTGGACCGGAAAAGGCAGTTTTGGCAACGAAGTCTTATACGGCAAAGCTGGCGGTGTTTCTTCTTTTGGCTTATCAGATGGTAGGAAGGTTATCAGAAGGGAGAAAATTGATCTCTAAAACTGCCGAGGGTATCTCCGACCTTTTTAGTCGGAATTCTGAACGTCAGATAAAAGCGCTTGCTAAGAGACTTAAAAACGTAGAGCATATCTACACAATTGGCAGGGGTGTTAATTATCCTACCGCCCTTGAAGCAGCCCTGAAGATCAAGGAGGTTAGTTACATCCACGCTGAGGGCTTTGCTGGGGGAGAGCTAAAACACGGGGTGATTGCTCTGATTGAAGGAGGCCCGCCTCGCGTCGGCGAGCGTCGCGAGTCGAGGCGGGGAACGCCTTGTTTGGTTTTTGTCGCTAATGATGAAACTCGCGCTTCGGTTTTGTCAAATGCCCAGGAGTTGAAAAGTCGTGGGGGGTTTATTATCGGGATCTCTCCTGAGGGAAGCGAAACTTTTGATGAATGGATTAAAGTTCCGGATGTTGGTGCCGCTTCGCCAATTGTAAATGTTATTCCTGCCCAACTTTTGGCCTATTTTCTCGCCGTTGAACGCGGGCTTGACCCTGATAAACCCAGGAACCTCGCGAAATCGGTAACCGTGAAATAAAAAAAGCCCTGTGCCATCTAGGCAAACAGGGCTAATATTTTTAATTGTCTCTCTCACTTAGCTTAAGGTCGATCAGGAAGTTTGATAAGGGGGGCCAGGTTCACATAGCAGGTGGTAATCTTGGTGATCCTTCCCTTTACATCCTGAGTAAGGGTGAGAATCATCGTTCCAACCCAAGGGGTTAAGCCTCTGGGAGTCATGTAGTCTGGAGTACGTGCTTGAAAGCCTCCACCATGGACAACGACTACACCCTTGTACAGCATCATATTGGCGATGTGCCCCCCTCCAATAATAAGCGCTTGGAGGATTTTCTTCGATGATCTTGTGTAAGCATCTCGAATTTCGGCTTCGAGGCGTTTTTGAGCACCGTAAGAGAGGGCGTAGGCAACCCCTCCGGTCATATGGAGAAGTTCGAAGAGGAGCCCATCTATCTCGACGAACCCTGAGAGTTGACCTTCGAGTTCATCTCCAAGGTAACGAATATCCTTGCGACGCAGGGCTAGTTCCTCAGCAGGGTCCCAACCGGCAAGATCCCACGACCAGAGATCGTGATCGCCGTTAACAACTAAGATCCCTTCTCCAAAGTCTTTCCCCGAAGGTAAGTGTTTGACAGTGTAGTTTACTTGGTTTCTTCCCTCAGGGATAAAGGTTTTCTTTTCCCTGTTCCTCCCCCCACCTGCGCCAGGGACACCGTCGGTTATGTCCCCCGGCACGAGGATGGCTTTTGCACCTGCCTTCCTTGCGTATTCAAAAGCCAGATTTACAAGGGAGGGAAGCTGCCATTTGCTTGTGTAGTGGGGATCGGAAACAATCCCAACCGTTGTTTCTTTTGCAAAGATTTGGGTAAGGTCAAACGGAGGGAAATCCTTTCTTACTCCTGGAACCAGTTTGTACTCGTTGGAAGCGCGTTGCTCTGGATCCTCTGGAGTGAGGATTGGATACCCTACTTCCTTAAGGTGGGCGATTACTGCTTGACCCTTCTTTTTCCCGATTCCTTTCCCACCAATTGTTAAGCGCGAAAGTTCTCCAAGACTGGCGTTTCTTTCGCTGAGGCGGGTAAGGACTTTGGTTTCCTCTGGTAAAAGTTCAAGGTTTTGGCTCTTGGCGATGGCAAAAGCATCTTCTTTCCAGCTGTCCTTATCCTGATAATCGGTGAGGTTGATGGTGTCAAAGACAATCCCATCTTCCAAAAGTTCCCAGGTGTTGGGATCATAGCGGATTCGCAAAATGCTCGCCCCCAAAACTGGTGCGGCTCCTCGGTGAAAGTGCCTTTCTTGCCAAGGTGTAATTCCCTGCAGGGTTGGAACCGAATAAGCGTGGATCCTTCCTCGGACATTATATTCGGGAATATGATCTGTTATCCCCCCTGCTGCTGTCAAAACGACAAGCGCATCGTATTCAAGCTCTCTGGGAGTTACCGTAGGGAGGGCCCCACCGATGGTTTCCACTATCCCTTGGAGAGGATAGGTAGCGGCGTAGGCTCGTCGCTCTCCAATATTTTGAACTTTAATCAAAATACCCTTTTTGATTCCGAGTTTTCGGATCCAGAAGGTTGCAGTAAGGTCACCACGATAGACGATGTCCTGCTCGCCGCCTTCTGACGAAACTCGTCTTTGCTCGCTGATGTATTTGAGGGGATTAAAGCCTTTACGTTTCTTAAGGATGCTTAGGTCGCGTGGTCCAGAAATCCCGTAGGTCTTGACTGGGGCATGAGGGTAACATTCCACCACAAAATCTGCTTGCTGTGAAGGGTTAGCCAACTCACCGATAATCTCGTCTGCTCTTTCCCGAGTAGGGATACCGGCGATCCAGTCTCCTAAGTGGATGACAAAGGAAACCTCCATTTTCTTAAAGATTTCGTAAGCAGTCGCCAGTAAGCGCCACTTAGCATATTTGCTGCCAGCGACCGTACCGTGTAGAACCCCGATGTTTATCTCCCCAGTAATCGGGCGTTCTGGTTCTTTCTCAAGTTTGATTGTGAGGGGGGCAAATTCCTCGGGTGCCTGGATTAAGGTGACGAGTTTTGTTGTCCGATCGTGGCGGATTTTGTAACCTTTCACCCAAAGGCCGTCGAGGTAAAGAATGATGTCTTGTGCAGAAGTATCTAAAAGCTTCTCAAGATCCGGAACGGTTGTTGATCCTTTGGTCAGGATATCAAGGACTTTTCTTTCCTCAGCGCTAAGATGATCTCCGGGATCCTTAGGCTTGACCACTTCCAAGTCTAGAGTCTTTGGAGTTTCATGAAAGCTTCGGCGATGTCGGGCGTAGTTTGTATAACGGAGATCTCTACCGCATTCGCAAACTACACGCTTTACGCCTCTCTCATTGATGTAGGTAGATTGAGGCTCTGGGTAAATCCTGAAACCCATCTTCTCCTCCCTTCGTTTAAAAGTTGGTAAGGTTCTTGTCTAACCATAGAGTTTAGCAGCAGAATTAAACCTTGGCAAGTCCCATCAGTATAAATTTGCACCAAAAGTTTCTGGTGGTAGAATTTTAAGCAGGAACCTTAATTCTTAGATTCGGCAAGCTCACTATAAAAAAGGAGGAGAGAGATGAGGGGAGTTGTTTTGGCGGGGGGATTGGGAACTCGGTTACACCCCCTGACCTTCGCGACTAACAAACACCTTTTACCTGTCTTTGATAAGCCGATGATTTTTTACCCGATCGAAACGCTTGTTCGGGCGGGGATTACTGAGGTAATGGTGATTACTGGTGGTCCTCATGCTGGGGATTTTATCCGTGTTCTTAAAAATGGCAAAGAGCTTGGTCTCACTCACCTTGAGTATGCCTACCAAGAAGGTGAAGGGGGGATCGCTGATGCTCTTTCTCTTGCGGAGGATTTTGCGGGTGGTAAACCAATCATCGTGATCCTTGGGGACAACACCACTGATGCGGACATCTCTCAAGTTGTCCAAAGCTTTAGAGAGGGAGCAGTGGTTTTTCTCAAGGAAGTACCGGATCCGCAACGTTTCGGTGTGCCACGATTTAGTAAGGAAGGAAGGATCGTGGAGATCATCGAGAAGCCGGTGGAGCCACCATCACAGTTCGCCGTTACTGGGCTTTACATTTACGATGCCCAAGTCTTTAACTACATTCGGACACTTGCCCCCTCCGCCCGTGGGGAGCTGGAGATTACAGATGTCAACAACTGTTATCTTCGCGATGGAAAGCTCTCTTGGGCGCTCTTGGAGGGATTTTGGTCCGATGCCGGAACCTTTGAATCCTTAGTTCGCGTCAGCGTCTATTGGGC
>CAYPTJ010000037.1:0-6068 GCA_964413845.1 uncultured Candidatus Saccharibacteria bacterium
AGGCCGCTCTTCTTTACCCCATGGTGGTCTTGATCTTTATGAAACAAAAGAAGGGTTAGTGGTTGAAGCACCTGCTCCTGGGGCAAAGAAAGAAGAGATTTCAGTGGAGATCAAGGACGGGATTTTAAGGATCGATGCGGAGCACAAAGAGGAAAAAGGGGAGGAAAAAGAAAAGGCGGTTATCTACCGCGCCCAGAAACAAAACTCCTTCCACTATGCCACAACCTTGCCTAAAGCGGTGGAGGAGAACAAGGCCCGCGCAAAACTCAAAGACGGAATCCTTAAAATCACCATTCCCATCGCGAAGGGGGAAAAGAGAGGAAAGGGAATTAGCATTGAAGAAAGTTAGCCAGCAGTCAGGAGACAGGAGTTATAGGACCAAGTCCTATCATCCTTGGGATGAGTAGTTTTTAATATTCCTCAGAAGGCATTCCGGGGGTGGGTCCGCCAGTGGCGGATTTCTTCTCTTCAAGAATATCGGTGATTAAAGCTTCTGTCGTCAGAACCATCACCGCCACTGAGGCGGCATTTTGAAGGGCGGTACGGGTAACCTTTGCCGGATCAATGATTCCCCGCTTAACCAGATCACAAAATTCTATGGCGGCGGCATCGAAGCCAAAAGTCGCTGCTCCCTCACCTTTTTTCCTCTCAATCTCCGAAAGTACCCAACCGGAATCGGCTCCAGCATTCTCTGCAATCTTGCGTACTGGCTGCTCTAGTGCCTTGTAAAGAATCTCGTAGCCTACTCCCACATCACCTTCAACCTTAACTTCTCGCAAAACTTTTCGTGCGCGAAGCGGAGTTGTCCCCCCACCAGGAACAATTCCTTCCTCAAGCGCGGCCTTTGTTGCCTCGTAAGCATCTTCCACTCGGTGTTTCTTCTCTTTAAGCTCCACTTCCGTTGCTGCCCCCACATATACAACCGCTACTCCACCAGCGAGTTTTGCGAGACGCTCCTCCATCTTCTCCCGATCAAAATCAGAATCAGCTTCCTCAATCTGCCGCTTTAGCTGGGCAATTCGCGCTTCAATCTCCTTCTTCTGCCCCCCGCCACCAACAATGATCGTTTCCTCTTTCCCAGCAACAATCCGCTCCGCTGTCCCCAAGTCCTCCAACGTCGCTGACTCAAGTTTCCTCCCTGCCTCCTCAGAGATGAAGTTTGCACCAATGAGAACCGCAATATCCTGAAGCATCTCTTTCCGTCTTTCCCCAAACCCAGGAGCTTTGATCGCTAAAGCGTTAAGCGTTCCTCGAAGCTTATTGACAACCAACGTCGCTAACGCCTCGCCCTCAATCTCATCGGCGATAATGACAATGTTCTTTGTCACTTTGGCGATGTTCTCAAGAAGAGGAAGAAGATCATTTAAGGAGGAAAGTTTCTGATCGGTCACTAAGATATGAGCGTCCCCAACCACCGCCTCAAGCCGCTCGGCATCAGTGATAAAGTAGGGAGAGGCGTAGCCTTTATCGATCAGCATTCCCTCTTTGTACTCAACCTCCGTCTTTAATCCCTTCCCTTCCTCAACGGTGATTACTCCATCATCACCAACCTTCTCAAAAGCGGAGGCAATAATCTCTCCGATTTCGGAATCAGCGGCAGAGATTGTAGCGATCTGTACTTTTTCTTCCCTTGTCTTTACCGGCTTGGCGATCTTTTTGATCTCCTGCGCAACAAGCTCCACCCCTTTCTCAATCCCTCTTTTTAGCTCCATCGGGTTTGCCCCAGCGGTGATGTTCTTTAATCCTTGGTCAATGATTGCGGCTGCAAACAGAGTCGCGGTTGTTGTTCCATCACCAGCAATATCATTAGTCTTGCTTGCCGCCTCCTGAACAAGCTGTGCTCCCATATTCTCAAATGGGTCCTCCAGCTCAATCTCCTTAGCAACGGTTACCCCATCATGAACCACATCCGGAGCACCCCACTTCTTATCCAAGGCAACATTTCTCCCCTTCGGCCCCAGGGTGGTCACCACCGCCCGAGCAAGCTTATCCACTCCCTTTTTTAACTTTTCCCGCGCCTCCTCAGCGTAGATGATCTGCTTTGCCATTATTCAACCACTCCCAAAATATCATCCATCTCCACCATAAGATATTCTTTCCCTTCAATTTTGATCTCCTGCCCACCGTAACGCCGATAAAGAACATGGTCGCCTTTTTTCACCTCTGGCTTAATCAACTTTCCTTCCTCCCACTTTCCCGGCCCAACGGCGATCACTTTTCCTTCTTGAGGTTTCTCTTTAGCGGTGTCGGGAATAATGATCCCCCCAGGAGTCTTTGCCTCCCGCTCTAAAGGTTCGATAAGGATTTTATCAGCGAGTGGTTTAATTTTCATGAGATTTGCCCACAGCGCGTTTCTGGGGCAGGGGCTAACACAGCAACGATTTTAGAGAGATTACTTAACCTTGTCAAGTAAAGCGGGAGAAGCTTGGGTAAGCCGCTTCTCAAAATCTCCAACAATCTTTGCCGGCAAGTCAGTAGGATGGAAAAGGATCCTTTTAGGTGTAACTACTTCCTGTGTTTTTCGCTTTTGCATATAGGCAAGTTGTGCCTGATAAACCCCATACTCTAACCAGTCAAGGAAGAAAAAACCGCCTCGCCGACGGTGAGATGAAGATGAAGAAGGGATAACAACATTGGGAAGGAACTTCTTAATCCAACGGTTCTTTACCAAAAAACGTTGATGGATGCCTTCGCGCTCCCAAATTACCTTTGCCTGAACTACCTCATGAGCTGTGTACAAATTTTGCTCATTCTTGGGAACTTGTAATGCGGTTTCATCCAAAAACATGTTAGGGCAAACTTTATCTTTTACTCTGCCAGGAGGTCTCGCTCTCAGCCACAAAAGATCAAGAAGAAGGGTTACTAAAAGTCGCGTTAACCAAACTCTTCCTCTTCCGGCCACAACAAGAATATCCAAATCACTCTTTTGATCCACATTTCCTACCGCAAGCGCTCCTGTAACAAAAACACCCCGTACCCAAGGAATAAGAAGAAATAATTTGGAGTAGACGGTAGCTTTTTTAATTTTGATCAGTGAAATTGCTTCCCGTTTTTTTCGAAGCACAACCGTTTCTTCACGCCCAGGGAGAAAATAATACCCCCCCTTCTCCTGCACCACCTTTGCTGAAGTAAGCTTTCCTAATGCTTCCTCCACCACCTTTTGTGAACTTTTTTCTTGAATAAGAAAGCGGTGAATTTCCAAAGTGGTTAGAGGATAGTCAAAAAGGTCACGGTAAACTAAAGTTTTGACAATCGCCCTTGCGGTTGGGGAAGAGATTGACAAATCCATTTACCGGACCCGTTTTAAAACACTGTTCGCCAAAGCATCTGCAGCGCTATTTTTCTCCCGAGGGATCAATCGATAAGCAACTTTGGGATAATCGCGCTCTACCTGCTGAACCTTGTCTAAAAGTCTTGCAAGATGAGGTTTTTTTACTCGATACAAGCCATTAACTTGCGAGACAACAAGCTGCGAATCTAAGCAACAAATAAGCTCTTCCGGCTGAAACTTTTTTGCTAATTCCAACCCCAGAAGTAGAGCTTTATACTCTGCTTCGTTGTTAGTCATCCGTCCCAAAAATTGGCTTTTTTGTTGCAAGATTTTCCCCTTTTGATCTTTAAGCACCACCCCCGCTGCTGCTGGTCCGGGGTTTCTGCGCGAGGCGCCATCGGTAAAAAGATAAAGTCTTTTTCTCATCTTCGCTTTGCTCAATTATAACTATAATTCACAACTGATAGAATGAAAATAATGAACAACAGGAAGAAAGTTCTCCTCGCCTTCGGAGAAGGAGCGCTTGTTGAGGCGGTTTTTAAAGCTTTCCAAAAAGCAGGCTTTCAAGTCTCTTCCTGGACAGAAAAAGGAAAGAAGCTTCCCAAAGAGCGTTACGATTGTCTGATTCAACTTGGAAAAGATCCAACTGCCTTAAGCGAGGGGACGCGACTACTTCTGGAAAAAGCGGAGGGAGAAAAAGCGGAATTTATTCTTGTTTCCAGCCTGAAGATTACAAGCAAGATGGAAGCTACAAAGGAGGTGCTTTACCTTGAGTCGCTACACTTTGCGGAAACTCTCACCAAGCAGTTTCACCAGAAATACGGGTTAAAAACTGCCATCCTTCGCCTCCCCACAATTTTTGGCCCAGGAATTCCTTTGACAGAATCAGGAACACTAGGTCACTTAATCTTAGAGTTTACCAGCGAATCTCCAAAAGGAGGGACAGTTCTTACCATCTACGGTGAAGGTAAAGATCACGATTACTACCTTTACCTTACTGATGCCGCCGAAGCAGTGAAGATGGCAACTGCGGTTGCAAACAAGGAAGGAGGGGTTTTCTTTGCCGCTGCCCCTACCCCTTTTTCCACCACCACGATTGCGGAAATGCTTGTGGAAATGGGAGGAGGAAGGCATGAGATCCACTACCATAAAGGGCTTGTGGAGGGAGGTAGGGAGGTCCAGTTGAAAGGAGAAGCGCTTCCTGGTTTTAAGTCGCAGGTTTCTTTGAAGGAAGGGATTTTGCAAACCTTAAAAGCTTTACCCGCCGGAAGTGGTGCATCTTTAGGACAAAAGAAGTGGAGAAGCACCACCAGAGCACTAGTACATCTTCATCTCCCCCGCCTTAGACCCCCAAGCCAACGGCGGATTATTCAACTGGGGATTGTTCTTCTGGTTTTTAGTCCTTTCCTTTACTTGGGAGGACGAGTGGCACTTGTCTCCTACCATCTCCTTAAACTTCCCCAGCAGCTTAACAGCTTTAATTTCCAGGGGGCGGCTTGGTCTGCCGGATCAGCCGCAAAGGAGCTTTCCTCCCTCAACCACTTCTTTGAAAACATTCCTCTTCTTTCCCAAAAACTACCTTTTCGTGACCTACAACTTATCAGTCAAGGAGGGGAGGAAATTTTAGTAGCCTTAAAGGGGGTATTGATTGAAGGAGAAACCACCTTAACCATTGTTGAGAATCTCGTGAAAAGCCGCCAGGGAGAGGCAGGGAGGAAGCAAGATGAAGAAGAGTTTAACCGCTTGAGGCTCGCCCTTAAAGAGACTGAGACACAACTTCTTACCGCCTGGCTCCACTTGAGAACGGTGCAACCATATCTTCAGCACTTTTTCACTCCTACCTTAGATCGTTTGCAAGAAGGTTTACTAGCCACTAAATTAGGTACTGCTTTTGCTGGGGGGGCCGTTGATCTTTTGGGATACCAAGGCGAGCGAAATTACCTGATTCTCTTCCAAAACTCCGCCGAAGCTCGCGCTGGGGGAGGGTTTTTGGGGTCACTGGCACAGTTAACGGTTGAAGATGGTGGGATCAAGAAACTTCAGTTTTTTGATTCCTACCAGTTTGATCAAGTGGAGGAGAAAGCTAACATTCCGGCGCCATCTGCGCTTAAGGAACTTCGCGGGGTTGAGAAACTTCCCCTTCGGGAAGGAAACTTTTATGCTTCTTTCCCAGAAAGCGGAAAGTATATCACCCAGATTTTTGCTGAAGCACAGAAAATTACAGTTGATGGGGTTATTGGCACTAACCTCCTTTTTGCCCAGTCCCTTCTTAAAATTGTAGGGCCACTGCAATTGGTTGAATTTGACAAAACCGTTACCGCCGAGAACCTCTTTGAAGTGACAACTGAGGAGGTTGAAAAAGAGTTTTTCCCTGGATCAACAAAGAAAAAACGGTTCCTCCAAGCCCTAGGGGAAGAATTGCTCACCAACCTTTTCAACCTTAAACGTGAAAGCTACGCCTCTTTAGCGAAGATTTTCTGGGAAGGGTTAAAGCAGAAGGACCTTCTCCTTTACTTTGAAAGAGGAACCCTTGCCCAAGCTTTGGCGGAAAGTGGCTTTGACGGTCGCCTCAAAGCCAAAAGCGGAGATTTTCTCATGCTTTTGGATACCAATTTTGGAACCAAGACCAACCTTACCCTTATCAAAAGGGTGATCAACTATAAACTTTTCAACCCCACCCGTGCTGATGATCTTCAGGTAGAATTAACAGTTACCTGGGAACACAAAGGAACGGCCGCTTGGCCCTCTGGAACATACCAAAATCTTTTCCGTGCTCTTGTTCCGAAAGGAAGTCAGC
>CAYPTJ010000038.1:0-10133 GCA_964413845.1 uncultured Candidatus Saccharibacteria bacterium
CCCCAAAGACCGGATGCGATTTGCCGTTGTCCCTGGTGGCCGTAAAGCAGTAACAGAGTATGAGGTAGTCAGGAGTCAGGAGTCAGTAGCCAATGGTGAGGAATTTAGCTATTTGAGGGTGAAACCTTTGACAGGGCGGACACATCAGATCCGGGTTCATCTAAAATATATTGGTCATCCGGTTGTTTCCGACCCGCTTTATCTTTCTCATAGGAGGTTGAAGGAAGATCGCCAGTGGTGTCCGCGGATCTTTCTCCACGCGGAAAGCTTAGGGTTTACACATCCTCAAACGGAGGCTTGGGTGAGGTTTGAAGTTGAGCTTCCTGAAGATCTCCAAAAGGCTTTAGCCTCTCTTATTTTCTCCCGAAGGGAGAAAAACGGAGGCGAGGCGAAAGCCGAGACCCGTACTACCCCATCTTGGTCTTGACAGTCCTGTAGCTCCATTGTATAGTTGGGATAACACAATAGTGGGAGGAGAGGGATGATCTATCCAATTAGGAATCCAGCGCTTCGCTTTCTTGCGGGACTGGTGGTGTTTGGGCTGGTTGTGACGGCCGTAGTGGTAGCTCTCTATAGTGTCGGTTATTTGATGGAACCTATGTACGCAAAGACGTATCCACTTCTGTACCAAGAGTGGGGGTATAGGTTCATCGATCAGGTATTCGTAGGGCTCATAACTGCGCTGATTACCTTTATAGCGGGGTGCGTTCTTGTTGCGGTGTATCAAATGCGTGCGCTGGTTTGGAAACACGTTCTTCTAATCTGGTAGGAGAATCCTTGCCAGTCTTGACAAACAGGACTGGCTTTTTCTTTTTAAATAAAAAAGGCCTGATTTGATATCAGGCCCCACAAGTGTAAAACAGCGTTCATTCATAATTGACACCACTTCGCTTCCACCTTCGCTAGAAGCTACGGTGGATCCTCCAAAGCTTTATGCGGTGGAGGAAAAGCTACGAGGCGTCAACTCTCCGTAGCTCGCTCAGCGAGCGCAGGATGAGTTGATCAGATCAAAACCAGCGACTCTCACCTGTTTCCGGGTCGAATAGTAGTCTGCTTCTTGGATTAGGAGCTCGAAACCGGTGAAGCATGTTGACGGGAACAAACAACGTTCCCCTCCGCGTTCTTGTCCGAACCCCTCCTCCCAGCGTCCCATGTGCCATTTAACTCCATCTAAGATTAAACGTTGGTCGCCAAGGTCAAGCTTTTGGAAGCTTTCAAGACTCTCAAGGAACTCTGCTCCGAGGTGGCCGTGGTTTGTGACAGTGCGCTCTCCCCAGGGAATCCCGCATTTAGCGATGTCGTGAAGCATCGTTGCCGCGCGGGCGAGATCTAACCACCGCGGATCTGGTTTGATCACCGCCCAATGATGATCTGGTTGGAATTCCTCGGTGGTGAACTCTGGATAGCGGCGAATTCCTTCTTCGACGAAACAAGTAGCAACCAGGATATGATTGACAATCCCACCAGGAGTAACCTGGTCGAATGGAGGATGGTACTTTGGTGAGCTGGAGCAGGAATCAAGCCAAAATCCCTCGGACGCTTTCTCCAAACCTTCTCGAACAAACTCTCTGATAAGCGGATTGTACGAGTCTGCTTCGCATCCTCCGCAATCTCGCTGCGCTCGATTGTTAAACTTCGCCAATGCCTCTTGGATCGGTGGCAGCTTTGTCTTGAGGCGAAGAATCTCCTCCTCGGTTACTTTAATCAATCTGCCCCTCCCTATCTCTTTTGCTTCTAGGATAACACGGATGTTTGACTTGCACAACTTAAACCTTTTACACTGGAGGTGCTGTATCAATGAATTAAGATAGCAATTCATTGATAAAAGATGCCGCAAGTATCAAAAAATCCAGTTTCAAAAGAAACCGAGAAAAAGATCAGAAGAGCGTTTGCGAGAGCGCTTGTTGGGCTTAAATCAGAAGGGGAGGCGGAACGCTACATCTTTGACCTTTTGACCCCCACCGAGCGGATTATGTTAGCGAAAAGGTTAGCGATTGCTGCGATGCTTATTGAGGGGTTATCATATCGGCAAATTGCCGAGAAAATTAAAGTGAGTACCGCCACTATCGGAAGAGTAAATCTGTGGTTGAGAACCGCTGGAGATGGCTATCGGTTGGCGATCAAAAAGATGGGTCAGCTTTAACAGACCTTAGGGAATAGAGCCCCTGCCCCCCGCCACTGGCGGGGTAAACCAGATTCGCAATGGCGAAAAGATATCATCGGGTAAGACACCGAAGAAGTTCTGATATTTCTTGGAAATCGGTTAAGAAACGCTTTCAGATTAAAAAGCGCCTCCGCCGTTTTAGTCTCGCCCTCCTTGTTTTCTTGGGAGTTCTTCTCACTTTGGGGGCAATTTATACCTGGTATTACCTTGCTCGTCCGTTTGCGCGGGCAGCGGGGACTCTTGAGACAGATATCAGTTGGGGCGGGACAGCGCCTCTTAACCTTCTTTGGCTTGAGGTTGAGGAGATAGAGAGTGAAACTTCACCTCTTACCAACCTTGCGGTAATCGCCTTAAACCCCACCTTAAACCGTTTTACAATTATTAATCTTCCTTTGGAGCATAAAGTTTATCTTCCCACGCAAGGGAAGCAACCGCTGAAAGCGATTTACGGAGTAGGAAATTTGCTAGATCCGAAACAAGGGGTACTTTTAACGTCCAAAAACGTCTCTTATCTTTTGGGAATCCCCATCGACGGTTACCTTTTGGTGGGGAGGAGGGGGGTGCAGCAGCTTAGTGGACTTTTGGATAACCCTCCTCATCCGAAAGATTATCTCTCGATTAAAAATCTTACTTTTCTGCCGCAGATGGCAACTTTAGGACACCATTTTTTAAGGACAAATCTCTCCCTTAATGAATTGGGGCGCCTCATCCTCTTCCTTTGGGGTGTTCGTAGTGATAAAGTGGTAAGCTTTGCGCTCAAAATGACCGATTTTAATGACTTAATCAGCCTTGATCGGCAACTTCGCCCATATGTTGAAGATAAAACTTTTGCCAAAGAGCGCTTAAAGATTCAGATTCTAAACGGGACGCTCAAGCCGGGGTTAGCATCCTTTGCCGCGCGGATGGTGAGAAACCTTGGCGGGGAAGTGATCAGAGTTGGTAATTATGAAAGACAAGATCTCACCAAAGGGTTCCTTGTCCTTAACGAGTCAGGAAGCCACACGGCACAGCGGCTAGCTTACATTTTCGGGGTGGTTGACAGCCGCCCCCCGAGAACCTCTTCCGAAAAGAGGGCGGACATCACTCTTATCTTGGGATTAGAGAACTATAAGAAAATATTTTAGACCTTAAGTATCCTCAATTACTGTCTTTTGAACCAAAGGCCCAAAAGGGCTCCAATTCCCATAATTAGAGAAATGGCAGGGACAACGAAGAGGGGAAGGGTCTTTGGGATTTTAGGGATGGGAAGTTGGGATAAAGTTTCACGTGTGTATAATCTTCCTTGATAACCTTCCGGGACCACACACTCACTCCAACCCCGTTTCCCTAGTGTGGCTGCGTCAAGGCCACAGCTGCACAAGCTTGGTCCCTGCCAGATTCCCTCTCTTTTAGGGTGGCAGAGGGTTTGGACATCTTCGGTGCAGGTTGGAGTTTTAAGGCAGATGCCCCCGTTGGTATAAGAGAAGAAAAAGTACAATCCTGTCAAAAGAGCTAAGGGGATAAGAAGAAAAAGGGTTGAGAACTTCCTCATTGCTTTAACTTTACCAAAGTTAGCATTTCTCAAAACACTTCCTTCAGTTCGACAAAATGCTCGATGATCTGATCAGCTCGGGATAGCTCAATGCGGTTGAAGCGATCAGTTTTGAAAGCAAAGACTTTGATATTGGCGTTTTTGGCGGCGGTAATTCCCGAAGGGGAATCCTCAACGATCACCACTTCCTGTGGGCGAAGATGTACTTTCTCAATCGCGCGTAAAAAAAGATCAGGTGCCGGTTTTTTATGGATCACCTCATCACCAAAGGTCATCGTATCAAAGAGTTTGTCGAGTTTGAGGGTGGTTAAAACACGCTGTCCAATATCGGTGGTATTGGAGGTGGAAAGAAGAATTTTGATCCCCTTTTCCTTAAGATAACGGACAGTATCAAGAAACCCCGGGCGGACTTCAATCTTACTAAGATTATTAAGGTAAAATTTTTGGGTAGCGGCAGTAAGTTCAGTTGGATCGGGAGTAAGGTTAAGGTCGCGCTTCATCCTCACCCAGTTTTCATAAACGCCGATCCCGGAGGTGTGTTTGACATTTTCGCAGGAGACGCCAAGCTCCTTTGAAACGGCGCAGAATGCTTTCCCGTAGAGCCCTTCATTATCGATAATTGTTCCGTCAAGATCAAAAATTATGGCGCGAACCACACCTTTAGATTAGCAGACCTATTGACTTCTAACCAGCGATCATTTATAATAGGATCTGTCTCTCTCCTTTCTTCGGGCCTGGGCCAAAATTAGCCCAGGCCCATCTATTTCCCAACAAAGGAAAAAGCCCGCAAGACGAGACGCCAAAGCCGCCGACAACGCTCGAGTTTGGATAACCCCTCAGGGAGCTTAGCTCTTCAGGCAGAATCCTTACTGGATCTTGAATCTTCTCTTTATTATTTGCTAATAACAAGATTATTTGCTAATAAGAAGTTGGTGCCTTCCAAAAAGTTTCCGAAATTCATCTTTGTTTCCGGTGGAGTAATCTCTGGCTTAGGCAAAGGAATTACCGCCGCTTCAACCAGCCTTCTTTTGAAATCCCGCGGGTTAACCGTTTCCCCTGTCAAATGCGACATGTATTTAAACATCGATGCCGGGACGATGAACCCCTTGGAACACGGTGAGATCTTCGTCACCGAAGATGGAGCTGAGACCGACCAGGACATTGGACATTATGAGCGGTTTCTTGATCAGAATTTAGGGTGGGAAAACTACCTCACCGCCGGCCAGATCTATCAGCGGGTTTTGGAGCAGGAGAGAGCTTTAAGGTATGAAGGCCGCTGTGTTGAAGCCTACATTCACATTCCTGAGGAGATAATCAGGCGTCTGGAGAGGTTAACCAGAAGATCAGACCTGGTGGTAGTCGAGTATGGGGGGACGGTAGGGGAGTATCAGAATGTTATGTTCTTCGAAGCCGCCCGGCGATTAAGAATCAAGTACGGCAAAAACGTCTTATTTATTCACGTCGGGTATCTGCCTATTCCCCCTTCAATAGGGGAGATGAAAACAAAACCAATGCAGCAGTCGATCCATGAACTTAATACCTTAGGGATCCAGCCGGATATCATCGTTTGTCGGGCCGAGCAGCCAGTTGATAATCGACGGAGGAAAAAGATCGCCTTCGCCGCTGCTCTTGAGCCCAGTGATGTTTTTGCTAGTCCTGATATCCCTTCAATCTACGAGATGCCCTTGATTTTGGAGGAGCAGGGTCTGACGGCGAGGATCTTGGAGAAGCTTGACCTTGAGATGCCGAAGCGAAATTTGCGTTCTTGGAGGAAGATGATTAAGGGTGTCAAGGAGGCAAGGGGCAAGGTTAAGGTGGCGATTGTTGGCAAGTACTATACCAGCGGAGGGTTCTCTCTTGAGGATTCTTACATCAGTGTAATTGAGGCGGTAAAACATGCTTCTTGGGCAGAGGGGGCTAAACCAGTGATTGTTTGGTTTGATTCGGAAAAGCTTGAGAAAGAAGGGACGGATAGATTAAACGACATTGATGGAATTATCGTCCCTCAGGGATGGGGGAGTCGGGGGGTTGAGGGAAAGATAAAGGCAGCTCAATTCGCTCGGGAGAATAAAGTCCCTTATTTGGGTCTTTGTTTTGGGATGCAGATGGCGGTTGTGGAGTTTGGGCGCCACGTTGTGGGCTTGCGGCAGGCTAATTCAACTGAGGCCAATCCAGAGACTTCCCATCCAGTGATCCATGTCATGCCTGATCAAAAGAAGTATCTGGAAAAGCACCAGTACGGAGGGACGATTAGGCTTGGGGCTTGGAAGTGTCGGGTGCGATCCGGTACTAAACTCTCAAAGGCCTACGGCAGGGCTTGTGTAGTTAGCGAACGCCATCGCCATCGGTATGAGTTCAACAACCGTTACCGGAAGCGATTTGAGAAGGCGGGGATGGTCTTCTCCGGCGTTTCGCCAGATGGGAAGCTGGTGGAGGCGATTGAGATTTCTGACCATCCATTCTTTGTTGGTACCCAGTTTCATCCCGAGTACAAATCAAGACCCCTGTCGCCCCATCCACTTTTTGTCGAATTTATCAAAGCTTGTTTGCACTGATTGACAGCTTATAGCGTAAGTTGGTATAGTGGAACCATTCCTGCCCGATCCTGGGGCCGTGGGGCCTTTTTTGTTAGGAGGAACAAACGATAATGACAATCTTACCGCTAGCATTAGGTGTGGTGGGCATCTCTATTGTGGGAGCGATTCGCTCCGCCCGCCTTAACGGGAAAGTCAACCATAAACCACGACTGCACTCCGATGAGGGAGTTCTTTTGGAGATAAAAGTTCCCAAAGGGAACGAAAAGGATCCCCTAGCAGCGGAGCAGATGTTTGCCTCCCTTCACGGGCTTCTTCGGGCTGATCCTCATGAGCAGGAGCATGTCTCCTTTGAGATTGCCTCTGACGCCTCGGGAATTCATTTTTATGTTTGGTGCCCAAGACATCTCCAGGATTTTGTCTCTGGGCAGATTTATGCGCAGTATCCCTTAGCGGAATTGAGAGTGGTTGAGGATGATTATATGGGAGTCGACCTTTCAGGGTTGGCTTTCTGCAGTGAGAATCTACTTTTGGCGAAAGAAGTTTATTTCCCGATTCGCACCTTCCGTGATTTTGAGCTAGTCGACCCCTTGTCGGCGGTGACGGGAACGATGGCAGAGATTGGAGAAGGGGAGCGGATCTGGCTCCAGATTTTAATTCGCCCTATTCCTGATGTCTGGCAGGCGGATGGCCACCGCTATGTCGAGCAGGTGAGAACGGGTGTTATCCATACAAAGATTTCACCGATGGATGTTGTTAAAGGGGCGGTGGGGGAGATCGCCGCTTTAGTTCCTTATGCGGTTGAGCAGTGGACAAATCCGGCCGCTCAAGAAGCCCGCCGGTCAAAGCCCCCGCTTTCTCCTAGAAAAGAAGAATATGTTCGTCTCTCTTCCGGCCAGGAGCTGGAGCTTAAAATGATTGAAGATAAGCTTACTCGGGTTGGTTTTGAAGTGGGGATACGAGTCTTTACTGCGGCTTTGGATGAGGGTAACTGCCGTGAGCTTCTTCGGGGAGCAACGGCGGCTTTCAAACAGTTTTCCTTTGCGAATCTAAATTCGTTTGTGAGAGTAGCACCGGAGGAGGCGGTCGAGATTTTTAAGGAGAGATTTGTCCGCCGAGAGTTTCCAGAGGAGATCACTTATGTTTTGGATACGGCAGAGCTAGCCTCAGTTTTCCATCTTCCCAATATCTCCGTTGCCACCCCAACGATCGCCTGGGCTTCCTACAAAAAGGGTGAACCGCCCCCCCACCTTCCCACAAGCAACTGTACCTACTTCGCCCAAACGAGTTTCCGTGACCGTTTTCAGCGATTCGGGATTGCGCGGGAGGATCGGCGGCGGCACATGTATGTTGTTGGAAAGACTGGAACCGGAAAAACCACCCTCTTTAAAAATATGATCGTTCAGGATATCCAGAACGGTGAGGGGGTGGCTGTTCTTGATCCTCATGGGGAGCTGGTGCAGGACCTCTTGGATTTCATTCCTCCTGAGCGGGTTGAGGATGTTGTTTACTTCGACCCTGCTGATACCAAGTGGCCGATTGGCCTAAACTTCTTGGAGATCAAGGATGTCTCCCAAAAGAATCTTCTTGCCTCCGGCCTCTTGGACGCTTTTAAGAAACACTTTATCGATATCTCTTGGGGGCCACGGCTTGAGTATCTTTTGAACAACGCTATCTTAACCTTGCTTGAGATCCCAGGGACGACTCTTTTGGGGATTGTTCGGCTTCTCTCTGACCAAAACTACCAGAAGTACATCACCTACAAGCTTAAAGACCCGGTGTTAAAAGATTTTTGGGAGAAGGAATATACCCAAATGATGAGTAACCCCCGTCTCCACACTGAGGCAGTGGCACCGATTCAAAACAAGGTAGGGAGATTCCTTGCCCCCCAAATGATTCGCAACATCTTGGGGCAGCGAACCTCATCCTTGGATCTGGAGGACATCTTAAACTCTGGTAAGATCCTTCTTGTTAACCTCTCAAAGGGAAAAATTGGGGAGGACAATGCCAATCTTTTGGGGTCGCTTTTAATCTCCCGGCTTAACTTTACGGCAATGCAGCGGATAGCCATTCCCGAGGAAGAGCGGAAGGACTTCTTTGTCTATGCCGATGAGTTTCAGAACTTTGCTGCTGGTTCTTTCGCCTCTATTTTGTCGGAGGCGCGCAAGTACCGCCTCTCTCTTCACCTTACCCACCAGTACACCGCCCAACTTCCAGAGGGAGTGCAGGATGCGGTCTTTGGGAATATCGGAACAATCGTTGTTTTCTCGGTGGGTGCTCCTGATGCAAAGGTATTGGAGCCAGAGTTTGCTCCTTACTTCATCGCCGAGGACTTGATCTCTCTTGATAAGTACCACCTCTATCTCAAGCTGATGATTGATGGGATGACCTCCCGACCTTTCTCGGCAATTTCCCTTCCTCCTCCTGAAGGGAAAACTTATCAGCGAGAGGCGGCAGTCGCTTACTCCCGCGGCAAATATGGCCGTGATGTTAAGGAGGTTGAGGAGAAGGTTAGGCGCTGGTCAGAGAGGAACTTTGATTTGGGGATGGCGGTTGCCGAGGAGAGGCGCGCTGCTGGTGAGCCGGTTCCCGAGATAGAGGTGGGAAGCGTTCTTGAGGGAGAGGTGAAGAAGATTGTTGATTTCGGAGCTTTTGTTGAAATCTTTCCCGGAAGAGAGGGATTGGTTCATATCTCTGAGCTCTCCTACGATTTTGTTGAAAATGTAGGGGATGTTGTTTCGGTGGGAGATAAGATCAAGGTTAAGATAATCGGGATTGATGAGGAAGGGAAGATCAGCCTTTCCAAGAAAGCCTTGGAGGAGCCTAAAAGTAAAAAGCAGATTAAGGAGAAAAAAGAGGAGTAGATCAAGCAAGTTGTAAATTTGGTAAAATGTTACCTGTAAAGGAGTAATGATGGAGAGGAGACCAACTCAAAATCGACTTCAACTTTTATCGCAGGCACTTTCTGCAGCTTCTTCTTCCATTAATTTAGCCAAACAGCTGATTGACGAAATACAGCGCGAAGGTGGCGCTTTTGAAACCCCGGGATTAATCGGGAAGTATGACGGAATGTTTATGGTGACGGAAGCTGGCAAGAAATATCCTGTTCCTGACAACTATGCGGCAAAAACACAGCTTGTGTACGGTGACAAGCTAAAGATGGTTGAGGGTCCGGAGGGGAGGCGGTTCAAGCATATTGAGAAGATTCCTCGGGTCGAGGTGGAGGCGGCTCTGACGGTTAAGGATGGCCGGTTTGTAGCTGTTTCGCTTGAGGGCTCTTACAAACTGATTCAGTCAGCGGTGAGATATTTAAGGGGAGAGGAGGGGGACAAAGTGAGGATCCTTCTGCCAAGGGACGAGAAGCATGCTCCTTTTGCCGCGATCGTTGGAGTGGCTGGCAAGGAGGCAAAGAGGGAAGAAAGGAAAGAGGAGACAAGAGAGAAGGTTGAGGTAGAAAAGAAGCCAGCGGCGAGGAAAGTAGCGAAGGAAAAGAAACCAAAAGCCGAAGAGAAGGCTAAGACAAAAGCTGCGAAACCAACAACTAAAAAAACTCCTGCCAAAAAAGGTGAAACCACTATCGCCCCCCTTGGTGAAGAAGAGCTCCGTTAGTTAGTAAATCCAGTAAAGTTAATAAAGTCAATAAAATCAGTAACAGCTTCTGACTTTATTGTGGTTACTGTGTTACTGGTGTTACTATATAAGGTGTTATGTCTGGTCACTCTAAGTGGGCAAATATTAAACGGACAAAACAAGCGGAAGATCTCAAACGCGGTAAGCTCTTTTCTAAGCTTGCATGGGCAATTGCTGTGGCTGCACGGCAGGGTGGGGGAGATCCAGAGGGAAACCCCACTTTGCGCGCCACGCTTGAAAAAGCCCATTCGTACAACATGCCCAAAGAGAATAT
>CAYPTJ010000039.1:0-3388 GCA_964413845.1 uncultured Candidatus Saccharibacteria bacterium
AACACCTGGCCGTCAGCCTGCCTCGCCGAGTCAAGGCGGGCCTCTACCAGCACCCCTACCAACGGGCGCCCCGTTTGACTATCCTCAAGGATAACCATAATCTCGGCTCGGTTATATTGGAAATAAAGCTCTGCAAAGAATCCGGTCTTCCAACCGGCGAAAGCAGATCCACTGAGAACAACGATTAAAAGAAGGGCAAAGACACCTTTTCTCCCAACCCTTAAAAGCAGGTGATGATAAAAGTGTTTCAAGTCAACCAAAATCGAATCTCGCCCAGTTTGCTCAGCCATTAGTCTTTTTCGCTGACCTTCTTCTCACACTCAACACAGAAACGGGCTTGGGGGAGTGCCTCAAGCCAAGCACGATCAATCGGTTCGCCGCTGCCCATCGACAAGATCTTAGCAAACTTCATCACTCAGGAACGACGCCGGCAAAGCCGGAGGAGATATCAGTAATCTTAAGCGGTTTGCTCCCCCTCTTTAGACCGACTACGTAGAGAGCACTTTCCTGCTCACGACTGACCGAATAGACAAGATAACGATCGTTGGGACCGGCGAAGTAAACCTCCTGTACCCCGCCGGCGGAGGTAACCCTCCGCTCGGAAGTACCATCTTTCTTCGAGACATAGACATCACTCTTTCCATCCCGATAATCGATAAACGCTTTCAGCTTTTGGGCAGAAGAATAAACTCCAACCCGATCAGCTGGGCAGGTCGAAATCTTTGTTTCCTTATCGGAGGCAATGTCGTACGAGTAGCATACGCGCTTTCCTTCGCGCCACTGTTCATAAAATACCTTCTTACCATCCTCTGAGAACCCTACCGTGCCACCACCCTCCCAATAGCTTGCAGCCGCATAAGTAGAGATCCGCCTCCTTCCCGTACCGTCTGGGTGGATAAGATAAACCCCTGTTTTGTCGGGCACATCATAGTTCTCGACATTAAATGCGATCCAGTCCGACTTTGGCGATAAAGCCAAGAGCCGCATCTCTACATAATCATCGCCAACTTTAAAGCCGGAATCCTTCACAAGTGTGGAAACAGTCAGAGTCGGAACCTTAACAATCTTGATCTCCCCGTATGTCGGCCACATTGCGGCATAGGCAAGCGGTAAGATCTTCCTCTGCCAACCTTCCCCCTCACTCCGAGAGTAGGTCTCATAAACGAACCCGCTCCCATCAGCCAACCAACCACGAAGTCTCAAACCAGTGTCAAAGGAAATCTTTTGGAGAGACTCCCCCGAGGTGTCGTTATAGTAAAGGAAATACTGAATATCACCATACTCACCTTTCTGATTATCGCGGTTGGAGAGAAAGATGATCTTCTGCTTATCAGGGGAAAGATAAGGCGTGGTGTCGTCAAAACCGGCTTTGTTCTCCCAGGTCTTGCCCAGACCCGAGCCGTCGAGCTTCGCCCAATAGATCGCATTTTTTCCATCGCGGTTGGAGACAAAAACTACCCTCCCTTTAGCAAGAAGCTTAATCTCCCCCATCTCTTCAACCACATTCTTGGAAAGTTCAACCGTTTGACGAAACTCAAAGTACCCATCCTTGCTAATTGTTATTTCCGGGGTTCCAACAATCACTTCCTCAAGAACAAATTTTCCATCCTTACCGGTTGTTGTCTGCCCACCGGGAGCAGCTACCTTTGCCTCAGCAATGGGAGCACCATCCACGTAATCTGTCGCTTCCCCCACTACCTCACTGGTTGCAATTTGCAGGGAAAAAACCAACTCTTTGTTTGGACCACGCTTTAACCGAACGGTTTGGAAGAAATCTTTAAATCCGGGAAGAGAGACTTTAAAGGTTACCTCCCTCGCCGGCAACTCTTCAAAAAACACCTTCCCTCCCTCATCCGTCTCCAACACCTGCCCATCGGCTTCTACCGGAACTCCCAGAAGCAGTCGGCCGGTTTGGCTATCCTCAACCACCACCATAATTGCTGCTTGGTTGTACCCGCGATAAATCCTTGCCCAGAAGCCAGTCTTCCAACCCCCAAGCGCTGCACCCCCAAAAAGTGCAATAAAAAGGAGAATGAGAAAGCCCTTTCTTCCAATCTTTAAGGAGAGATGATGAAAAAAATGTCTTAAATCAGTCCAAAGTGAGTCGTGCCTAACCTTCTCTTCCATTAACCTCTTTTTCCTTTGATTTTTCTCTCACAGGTAACGCAATAACGAGCTTGGGGAAAAACTTCAAGCCGGGCGCGGTCAATCCTGTTCCCACATTTCTCGCAGATCCCATACTTTCCAATTTTAAACTTTGATAAGGCCAGGCGTGTTTCTATTTGAAGCCGTTGGATGAGTCCTCTTTCGGCAACTACCTCGGTATGTCCAATCTCCTCCCCCGCTTCCTCCACAAACTCAGGATTCCCCACATCACGCTCTGGAACAAGGAAAGGATCGCGCTCACTGATCTTCTTCTCCTCTTTTGCCAAATGCTTCTCCTCGGCAGTGAGCCGTTCTTTAATCTTTTTCAGAAATTCTATCGGTGGATGACGCATCTTCCCCTCCCGCCCGCTTTTGGCGGATCCGACTTACTTTTAACCTAAATCGAAGCTGTTTTTCAATCTCGCCTAAAAATGTCGGGACAGAAAATTTTATCTGAAGGGAAGGAAACAATTTGCGGGAGCGTAAAAACTGATAAAGCAACCCAGCAAAACCGGCGGTGAGAAGCGTCGCACCCAACAAATAATTTAGATCAATCCCCAAAGCCACGGCCTTTACCTGCCGCAAATACTCTCCACCAACCGTAAGAAAACCCGAGAGAAGAAGATAAAGAAAGAAGACAACGCCTGTGGTTACCACCTTTCTTTTGACAAATATAAGAATAAGAGTTAGTCCCAGATAACCAAAGGCGGGGGAGATAACCGAAGAGAGATAACCAGTAACCTGTGCTCCCAAAAAACCGATTGCCTGCCCCAAAGCGACAATCGGTACCACAAGATCAGCGAGCTTAAAGAAGGACCAACCAGAGGTGGCAACGCGCCGCCTAATATAAAGGTAAAAAGCAATTAACCCAAGAAGGAACGATGGCATCCAAAAGATCCCCTCCCCTACTCTAAAAATCGCCAACGGATCGTTAAACAAGGATGGTTCACCGGTTAAAAGGATAAAGGAGAGCCGTCCCCCAAAAAGAGCGGAAAGTGTACAAAGGAAGATCAGATCAAAGATTGGGTCCGAGGCGAAACCTTCCCTTGTCGCTCCCCGCCAGAAAAGAAAAACGCCCACAAGGAAGATTGCCGCCAAAATCATCCCAAAGCTATAAACCGAAAGTGGACCAAGCTGAAGAAGAAGGTTAGGCAACACCATTAGGTTAAGACGATTTTCGCATTTTTGTGGTAATAAGCGCAAAAACGAGTCCCAGAATCTGCTCTCTAAGAAATGCAAAAAG
>CAYPTJ010000040.1:0-9531 GCA_964413845.1 uncultured Candidatus Saccharibacteria bacterium
AACATTGGCAAAGAAGCTTCTAAAGTAAGGGAGAACGATCGGAATCGCCAAAGTCAACAATCCTCCAGTAAGAAGGGCCGCCAAAACCCCGTAAACTGCTCCTTGGATAATAAACGGCAAGCGAATATAAGTTGGGGAAGCTCCAAGAAGCGCCATAATTTCAATCTCCTCCTCCATCGAGTAGATGATCAAACCAACGGTTGCCAAAACGATCAAGATTGAGATCAGGGCAAAAACAGTTGTCAAAGCCAAAAGACTGTAACGGGCGGCGGTGACCAGGCTCTTGAACCGCGCCACCACATCCTGATAGAAAGCAACCTCCTCAACCAGCTCATTTCCCTTGAAAAACTCCGCTACCTTAGGAAGATCATCTAAACTTTCCGCCCTCACATCCAAACTGGCAGGAAGGATATTGGTAGGGATCGACTCCAAAAGCTCCGGCTGATCTTTAAACTGCTCGCTGTAGATGGAAAACGCCTGCTCTTTGGAAGTATAGGTCACCTCAACCACTCCCGGACGAGCAAGAAGCTCATTTCTAAGTGTCAAAATCTGCACCTCGGTTGCTTCATCTTTAAAGAAAGCGGTGACAAGAGCGCGGGATTCGTAGTAGTTGATGATCTTTTCTGTAGTAAAAGCAAAAAGGGCAAACCCTGAGGTTGTTCCAAAGGTTAAGCCCACCACCAAGATAGTCGCAAGCGATAATCCGCGATGGCGAAGGATCCCCAAAAAGGCGTTTCGAAATGCTCTTTTAAGAAGAACCATACTTTCCTCCCCTTTGATCCCGAACAACCCGGCCGCGCTCCAACTCAACCACCCTTTCGTTAAGCTTGTTGACGATATGGGCGGCATGGGTTGCCACCAAAATGGTTGTCCCCATCTTGTTGATCTTCTCCAAAAGTTTGATAATCCCCCAAGCGGTTTCAGGGTCAATGTTTCCCGTTGGCTCATCGGCAATAAACGCTTTTGGTTCATGAACCAAGGCGCGTGCAATCGCCAAGCGCTGCTGTTCCCCACCGGAGAGCTGATGGGGAAAGTGTTCCCCCCGCTCCTCAAGCCCAACAAGGCTTAAAGCATGAGGAACGATCTCCTTGATTTCCTGATCAGACCTCCCTAAAACCTCAAGGGCGAGGGCGACATTCTCAAAAGCCGTCTTTTTCGAAAGGAGGCGATAATCCTGATAAACAACTCCCAGGTCCCGACGATGCTGGATTATCTCCCCGGGACGCAAGGAAGCGATATCCCTTTCGCCAAAGCGGATCTCCCCCTCTGTTGGTAGCTCTTCTCGAGTTAAAAGCTTAACCAGGGTGGTCTTGCCTGCCCCTGAAGGACCAACGACAAAAACAAACTCCCCGGGGGAAACGGAAAAGGTAATTTTGTCCAAAGCGATGGTGCTGTTGGGGTAATGTTTTGTAACTTGCTTAAACTCAATCATGGTTCGACTTCGCTCACCACGAGTGTGGGCAGGTTAACTCAGCGTTTAATCCAAATCTTTTCGATCTGAAGAATATCTTTTTTGCCGTCTGCACTTTTTATCACCGTTCCCTCAACCGTTACGGATAAACCTTCAAAACTTGTAAGAAGGGAAGGATCAATCCGATCAGTTGCCTGCAGAAGAACTTGAGTCTTATCCGGCTTCTCAAGATAAAATTCAATCCCGTTTTGGGAAGTTTGGAATCTCCGCAATACCCCTGTTTGGGAAACTGTTTCGGGCGGTGGAGTAGTTGGAGGAGTGGTAAGATCTACCGCAGGCGTTGGTGTTGCCCGAGAGGGGGTTAAGAAAAATCCAAAAACGACACCAGCAAGAAGAGAAGAGACTCCAACTGTCACCACCAAAATGATCAGCTTCCACTTTGTAAGAGAGTTAAGCCGCTTCTCAAGCTTGAGGAGGCGTTTTTGCACTTCTTTTCCTACCTCCAGGATTGGCTTTGGGATTTCAGGCAGTTGTAGTTTCTTCGCCATCCTTCAGTATAAGAACCTCTCGCTACGTTCGAGAACCTTGTTCTTCACTACGTTCAGAATAACAACTTTTCCGCTCCTAAACAAACTCCGCTTTAAGTTCTGCTTCGATAAACCCATCAAGCTCCCCATCAAGCACCGCCTCGGGATCATTTGATTCAAACCCGGTGCGAAGATCCTTTACCTGCTTATAGGGATGAAGAACATAAGAGCGGATCTGATTCCCCCATCCTGGAGTGATGTATTCCCCTTTAAGCCGAAGCTCCCGCTTCTTTCTTTCCTCCTCAATCTTCGCAAACAGCTTTGCCTTAAGGAGTTTTAAAGCAATCTCCTTGTTTCTCGCTTGAGAGCGCTCTTCTTGGGAAGCGGCAACAATCCCTGTTGGTTTATGCTTAATCCGCACTGCCGTCTCGACCTTTTGTACATTCTGCCCCCCCGGCCCCGAAGCCCGAAAAGTTTGAATCTCAAGATCCTCCTCTTTTATCTCAATCTCCGGGATCTCCTCAAGAACAGGCGCAACCTCAACCAAAGCAAAGGAAGTTTGCCGCAGCGCTTGAGCGTTAAATGGTGATTGCCGAACCAACCGATGAACCCCTCCTTCCCGCTTTAAATACCCAAAAGCATACGGACCTTTTATCTCAAAAGAAATGGTTTTGAATCCCGCCTCCTCCCCGGGGTGCTTCTCCAAAATCTGTACCTTCCAACCGCGCTTTTCGGCAAACCGCTGATACATTCTCGCCAACATCCCCACCCAATCCTGAGCTTCAATCCCCCCCTGCCCCGCATGGATCGAAAGGATGGTATCGTTTCGATCATATGGTGAAGAAAGATAAGTCTTCAACTCCAATTTTGAAAGCAGTTCCTGCGCTCCTTTCTCTTCATCTCCTTCGACCATCTGCCCAACCTTCTCAACCTCAGCAATCTCCTCCTTTAAGCTGGTGATTTCCCGCATCACTTTTTGAGCATTGGTTGGGTCTTTCCAAAAATCCGGGTAAGACGCTTCTGCTTCAAGATCACGAAGGATCTTTCTTTTTTCCTCAAAATCGATTGCCTCTTTAAAGGTTTGCAAGCGTGATTTAAGATCAGGCATCATTTAAGATTCAAGGAACTTAAGATCAAGGGTAACCGTCTGTCCCTCTTTTATCTCCCCGGTAAGCATCTTTTTCGCCAGAACCGCCTGGACTCTATCTTGGATTACTCGAGTTAAAGGGCGTGCACCCCACTCAGGGGCATAACCAAGCTGGGCAACCCGATCGATAAACTCTGCCGTTGCGGAAAGCTTAATCTCCTTATCTTTTAGATCTTTCTCCACCCCCTTAATCTTTAACTCCACAATCTTGCGGATATGCTCGGGGCTCAAAGGTTTAAAAACCATCACTCCATCAAACCGGTTGAGAAGCTCAGGGGGGAAGATCTCTCTCAACTCCTCGAGAAACTCGATCTGGAACTCCTCGATCGTCCTGCCGGACATCAATTGATCCTGGATAAACTTCGTTCCCGCGTTTGAAGTGGCGATAATAATCGTATTGGTAAAATTGACCGTTTCCCCCCGCCCATCGGTTAGACGTCCATCATCAAAAACCTGAAGGAAAAGATTAGAGATCTGGGGATGGGCTTTTTCAAACTCGTCAAGGAGAACCAAGGAGAACGGCCTCTGCCGGATCGCCTCCGTCAGCTGCCCGGGCTCTTCGGTTTCTGAACCAGGCGGAGACCCAATAAGGCGGTAAATGTTTTTAAGATCGGTAAACTCTGACATATCTACCCGAACCATCAAATCCTGATTACCAAAATAAACCTCAGCAAGAATTTTAGAAAGTTCCGTCTTTCCTACCCCAGTTGGGCCAACAAAAAGAAAGCTCGCAATTGGTTTCTCCTCCTCTCGAAGTCCTGCACGCGCCCGCCGCAGGGCATCAGAGACAGCCTTCACCGCTTCCTCCTGATTGATCAATCCTCTATGAATTCTCTCCTCAAGGGTCAAAAGCTCCTTCGCCTCCTTCTGAGTAATTTTTGTTACCGGAAGATGAGTCTTGGCAGCAATAATCTTTGCGATATCCTCCGCTCCTACTACTCCCCCACCAGCGTTCTGCTTCTCCAAAACCGCCTCCTCAAGAACATTTAATGCCTTATCTGGCAAAACGCGCTCATAAATCAAACGGTCCGCCATCTCAACCGCGGCTCTTATTGCTGGAAAAGAGATCTTCGCTTTTTTGTTGATCCGCTCCAACTCAAGACTCTGGTACTCAAGGATTTCAACGCTCTCCTCCTTAGTTGCGGCAGGAACCTCAACGATCTCAAACACTTGGGCAAATGCCTCATTAGGAGTGATATATTTTCGATAGTTCTCCCAAGAGGTTGCTCCCACCATCTGGAATTTCCCGGTCGAAAGGTGCGGGCGAAGGGAATTGAAGATAAAAGCGGTTTCCACATCGCCCCCCGCAACAACTAGATTGTGGATCTCATCAATGAAAAGAATTATTCCTCGAGAGGATTCAATCTCCCGAATAATCTGTTGCAACCTCTCTCCAAGCTCTCCTTGGCTTTTTGCTCCTGCAATAAGCGCCCCACAATCCAGTTCGATCACTCGCCTTCCTCGAAACGACTCCTCCTCTGCTCCTTTGATCACCGCTTGGGCAATCCCTTCAACAAGAGAGTTTTTCCCCGACCCAGGGGGACCAACCAAAAGAGCATTGCTCTTTCTCGCCCGCGCAAGGACCCGTGCTGCCTCCGCAAAGGGGCGTTTTTTCCCAATCATCAGCTTTAGGCGACCTTTCGCCGCTTCCAGAGTAAGATCGGTTGAAAAAGCATCAAGAGTTGGAGTAACTCTCCCTGTCCAACCACGGTTTACTCCTCCAATGGGACCCACTTCATACTCCGGATCCCAAATAAAGGGGCGGCGACTCCACCCCTGACACCGTCTCTCCCACAAGAGAACCTGGTAAGCGTCCTCGAAACGGGTACCCGCGAGTTTAAGAAGAGCGGTGAAAAGATGGGAGAGACAAACCGAATTGGAACCCAACTCACACGCAAGTTCGTAAGTGGTTTTATAGACCTCTTGCAGCTTGAGATGGGAAAACTTTTCTGGCGCAATATCATCAGGACCCAAACGCACAAGAAAATCAGCCAACGCTCTGTTTCCTAGTAAACGCTGGAGAAGGTCAACAGAATCTTTGGCAGTTTTGATAACACCCCGCGCCGCCTCATCACAGTAATCCGAAATATAAGAAGTCTCTTTGTACGGTTCGGTGATTAGCCGATAAGGTTTACCAAGCCTCCAGGCAAAGGCGAAAACCCATGCTACTGCAATCCCTAAGATTCCAAGCTCAGGATATCTCCAGAGGAAAGCAAAGGGAGAGATAAGCCACAGCACAAAAAGAGTCAAAAGCGATAACTCAGCGATAACAACTGCCACCGCCCCGATAATGATCCTCCCCAAACGGAAAGGAAACGCCAAAAAACGCCCCAAAAGAGTGTAATCTCCAAAAAGAGGAACAAAGAAAAACCGCACCATAAGAGTCACCGCGAAAGCTTGATCAAGATAGATTAAAAGACGGTATAAGGTACGGATAAAGGTTGTCGAGCCCTCAACATACCAGAGGTATGGGAGATAAAAGAAGCACTTGACCCAAAAAGCCGTCTCTTGGGCGGCGTGTTTAACCTGTTGGAGGGCCATCAGGATTATAATATCAAGATTCGGCGGCTAATGCCTTAAGAACCTCAAGATTCTTCCGATCCACCCCTCGATTTTCAAAGCCAGGGGTCTCGATGATAAATGGCAAATGATTAAACACAGGGTGATTAACAATCACCCTAAAACCATCTTCCCCGATATAACCCTGTCCGATATTTTCATGACGGTCAAGCCCTGAGGCAAAGGGGGTTTTACTATCATTGGCGTGGATCGCCGCCAACCGCTCTAACCCAATCTCTACATCGAATTTTTCCAACGCTTTCTCCAACCCTTTCTTTTTGTGGATTGCATAACCGGATTCAAAAGCGTGAGCGGTATCAAGACAAACCTTAAGCCGAGGGTTTTTAACCGCCTTAATGATTTCCCCCAGCTCCGAAAATTTATCCCCGATTATCCCCCCCGCTCCCGCGCTGTTTTCTAAAATAAGATCCCCACCTTTCGTTCGCTTCAAAATTTCGGAGATGGCACCAACGACCTGTTCCCTAACCGCCTTCCAACCAGCTCCTTTGTGAGAACCAATATGGAAGATCATTCCTTCGGCCCCTATTTCCTGGGAAAACTTAAGATATTGAGTGATTGAAGTTATGGAGTTGGTAAGAATATAAGGGTTCTCCGAAGCAAGGTTAATCAGGTAGATTGAGTGGACAAAGATTGGGGAGATCTCATGCTTCCTCGCTTTTTGCTTAAACAGGCTGATCTGGTCTTGGGGAAAAAGAAGAAACTGCCACTGTTGCGGCGCTGACCCAAAGATCTGAATACATTGCGCCCCGATCTCAACCGCCCGGTCAATCGCCAAATCCAAAGAACCAGCGATAGAGACATGAGCTCCAACTCGCATCAGCCTCATCTTAGCAAGTTTGTTTTAGCTTAGAGTTACAGGTAAAATAGAAAATTATAAACCCGTCCCTTAACAAGCAGAAGGAGAGTAAAGATGCACCCTAACAGATTAAAGCCTTTGATTCTTTGGCTTCTTAAGAGGATCTACAGGATTGAATGCTGCGGAAGAGAAAACCTTGAATCCCTCAAAGCCCATCTTGAGGAAGGATCAGCTATTCTTTGCTTCAACCACCTTTCCTTTGACGATACGATTGTTTTGTTAGCCGCCCTTCTCCCGGGCGTCGAAGGAAAGATCGCGAAGATGATTATCCCTTTTTCAAGAAGACATTGGGGGAAACCTTGGGGATGGTTCGTACGTCTCACCGCCCCTCTTTTAGGCCTTAAGGTCCTCCCAGTTGTTCAGCATTATGAAAGAGAGAAAGGGATCTATCCCCCCGAACACATCTTCTCTTTGGACCGGCGATTTGCTAAAGCAGCCCACGAGGTTCTGAAAACAACCGGAGGGGTAATTCTCCTTGCTCCCGAGGGCCATCGAACCGAAACCCGAAAACTTCAACCCCCTCAGAAAGGAATAGAATCCCTGCTGAAGTGGGTTGAAAAAAGAGGTTTTGCAACCAAAGTAATACCGATAGGAATTACGCCTCCTAAAGGATACAGCCGGTTGATCAACCCTGGGAAATGTTTCACCATCCACTTTGGTCCCCTCTTTTCTTCAGAGGAGATAAGAGAACAGGCCCAAACCTTTTCCCTCTCCCCTGGGGAGGCGATCATGAGAGAGATCTCCCAATTAATCGCTACTTAAAAGCGGAGTTTTTCAAGCTCCGCTTTCTTTATTTTTTCTTCAGCTTCCGATGCCACCAGATCACCTCCACTTTCCTTCCGCCACCAAAGGTCCAATGATGATATTTGGGTACATGCGCTGAGGCGCTGTTGCTGATTGCCTTGCCCCTCCCCATGTAAAACCCGATATGGCCGAACCATTTACCTCCCATCTTTTTCCTTTCCCAGACAAGCACCGCCCCCACCCGCGGTTTTTTAATCTTGTACCAACCCGACTCCTCCATATCCTCTACAGTCCGACCAAGGGTTAGATGCACCTCCTCAATGAGATCAAAGATCGTTAGAATCGTCGAAACGAAGAAGGCACAGGAGCGAACCCCACCGATCGTGACATCTGTCTTCCTCCCGTTAACCTTGGCATAAAAGTTACGGAACGTATCAGCGCCAACGCTGTTTTTGATCGCGGCGAGATAAGAATCAAAAAGAAGCGGTTTAACTTTTATTTCCTTTTTGGAGCGTTTCTTGGCCACCATAACTTCTCCTGCAGTACTATATTACAACGTGTATTAATAAAACTGTGGCCGTTTAGCAAACAAGCCAACTAACACAATTTTGCAATCACCCGGAGAAGAAAATCATCAGCCCGATGAAGAATGTTGCTCAACTTGTTGATTGTTGTCGGGGTAAGATTAAGTTTCCTGCTAATCTCGTTGTAAGACTTTCTCCGATACAGGAGTTTAAACGCCCCCAATCTCTTAGAAAACATCTTTATCTCCGTAGGGGTGAAGAGGGCTTGCAAAAACCGCAACCTCTCCCGGCGATCCAAAGACTCCAAATCCTCCCAGAACTCTTTAATTAACTGCCTTTCCTCGGCCGGGTTCGTCTGCCGCCGCGATACCTTAGTCATACCACTACTATATTACAACGTTGTATTCTGGGAGTCAAGGACAGGTTTGCTCCCTCTAGCTTTTAATTGGGTTCTGCCTTAGATATTTAAGAAGTTCGATAGACTCCTTAGGCCTCCCCCTTCCTACGGGAAAGAAGGTGGGGAATACTTTGTATGTAACCCTGCCAATTGGGATAGTTTTGAAAACATTTATGTTGCCTACTCTTGCACTTTTTAAGTGGGCAGAAAGTTTGATTGACCGCCCCACCAGCGCCTGGAAAGGAAGTAAACCAAAGGTGATAATCAACTTAGGATCAGTGATCCAAATCTCCTCTTTCAAAATCTGAGTATGGGATTTAATTGCGGCAACACTTGGAGGTGCAGCATCTTTGCTACAACACTTAACCAAATTCGTGAGATACAACCCGGCTTCCTTTAAAGCGTTTGCGACAGTCAAGATATCATTCTGATCCCATATCCCCTTCTCCGTTGTGCTATAGATCTTCTTTGGAAGAAAACCTGACTCTACCAAAACCCGCCAAAAATTTGAAACCCCCATAAAAGGGATTCGAAGACCTCGATGATTAGGATCGGAGGTGATGTTTCGATAAGTGGGATTGATAAGAACAAAGAAGTAATCAGGATTATCAATCGCTCCCCCACCTAAGATGTGTTGGAGCTTATTTCCCTTTGCTTTGCAAAACGGGCAATTATCTATCTTCCGATTAAGATCTCGCAAAAACCACACTCTTTCCTTTGGATGTTTAGTATTGATGCTTACCAAAGTACTCATTACTGCAATTTCTCAAGCATTTTCTTGGGGTCCCCCGCAATATGGACCCAACGGGTCCTTTCCCACCCGATCCGGTTATACCATTCCAAAGGGAAGCGGGATTTGACATCGGCGAAACCCTCAAGCGTAGTAATTTGGTATTTTCGGATTGCTTTTTTGAGGATTGCCAACAGCAGGAGTCTGGCGATTCCTCGCCTCTGGAATTTTGGATGGACAAAAATCTCTGTATCAGAAAGGTGAGGCCCATCCCACCACGGAACAATGTCACCTACGATACCTCCCACCACCTTCCCCTTATAAACTGCCACAAAGAAAAGGTCCCTCTGCCTCCTTAAGAAGTACTCAAAAAACTTCTCTGCTGTGGCGCCTGTCCATTCCTCCCCGACGTTTGCCTTTCTCCAAGCCAAAGCATACACAGCGGCTGCTTTAGGAATTTCGCATCGCTTTAAAACCCGGATCCGTACATTTGTTATCTCTCTACCATTTTTGATTTCCCTATTGATCTTTTTCATTTTTTATAAACTCCTAGGCCGGTGGAGGTTCAGGATAGTGGCATTTCTTCCACTTTTTCCCGGAACCACACCAGCAGGG
>CAYPTJ010000041.1:0-10946 GCA_964413845.1 uncultured Candidatus Saccharibacteria bacterium
AAAAAGCTCTTCGAGCTGACCCTGCGTAACATCGTAAGATAGCGATCCAACAAAAAGTCGCTTAGCCATAATATATCTCCTTTCTAGCAGAACTGACGCGCCTGCCAAGCGTTTTCCTTCTTTTCATTTTGGAAAACCAAATCGGGAAATTAAGGGAACTCATAATTTTTCAAATTTATCACAATAGATATTTATATGCAAACTAAATATAGGGAAACGGCTGGCTCCCCGGGATGGATTCGAACCATCGACCTAGCGCTTAACAGGCGCGCGCTCTACCGCTGAGCTACCGGGGAACGCAATTCAATTATACCAGAGGGAGATTACCACCGCGACCCAAGGGGGTATACAAATATCCCTAGGAAGATCTTCTCGAGGAGCGTTTTCGCCTTCTTCTTAAAAAGATCACCAAGGCCAGTGCCGGTACCCAGATCACACTGTAAACGCCAATCCAGATCAAGGCTTTGCCTGCCACATAAAGGTTTGCAAGGAGTGACCGAACCGCCTGCTTGAAGACCACACTCGGCCTAAAACCCGCTGGTGGTTGATAAGGAAGGGCAAATTCATCGGTGGCAAGGTAAGCGGTTATCTTAGAGTAAGCGGCCTTGTCCGCCAGAGACTTCTTCAACCCTTTATAACTGTCAATCTGCTCCTGCAGGGTAATTATCTTCTGGGTAATGCTCACAAGATCAGAGATCTCCGTCGCCTTCTCCTTAATCGCCTCAAACTGACTGATCGTTGCCTCTAAGATTTTAATCCTCGCCTCGTAATCGGCGTACGTCTCGGTTACGTCTCTCCCGCGGAGGTTCTCCGAGGAGACTTTAATCGCCAGAGAACGGAAATACTCGACCACCGCCTTCAGCTTCGCGCTAGGAACCCGAACAACAACCGTTGCCACGGGTGATTCTTCAGGACGGGTGATCGAGGAAGAAACCATAAACCCACCCTCTTTCCCAGCGTAACTAGCGACTTCTTCGGCGGTTTGACTAACGTCCTTAACAACAAGTGAAAGGTTTGACTCCTCAACCACCAACCGCTCCTGCGTAGTTGACGTCTCTGCTTTAGGCAAAGCTCCGGTCGTATCCTCTTCGGCGACACCTCCCAAACCCGGCATATACCCCGTCCCGTACTGGAGACCCGTCAGACCGGAGAGCACCTGGTAGCTAACAACAAAAAGGAGGAAGAGAATAACAAGGGCGGCAATCTTATTGCCTTTAATCCAATTGGCAAACGAGGTACTTAGCACGATGGTACCAGCTTAGAAGAAAGGAATGACCTTCGTCAAGTTACTCCAAGGTGTTCTTTTCTGCAATCCGGGCATAAATCTGAGCACTGGAACGGATGGTGCGCTTCATCGTCTCATAATCAACCTCAATCAAACCGAACCGAGGCCCAAACCCCCACGCCCACTCAAAGTTATCAAGAAGCGACCAGTAGAAGTAACCTTTAACATCCACCCCTTCCTGAGCTACTTCGTCAAGACTTCGAAGCTCATCCCCCCGTAGCCTTGGCGAAGGGGGATGAAGGGCACGCCAAACGGAGACAAGATGGTCACTGATAAAGTTTGCCCGCTTCTCATCCTTCGCATCGGCGATTCCGTTCTCGGTGATGTAGATCGGCAGATTAAACTTTTTCAAATCATGCAAGATACGATAGAGACCTTCGGGGTAGATCTCCCAACCAGTGTCACTCCTCGGTAAACTCCTAAACCCGAAGGGTTTAAAAGTTATGGGACTGGTGCTGCGGTAGTAGTTTACCCCGATGAAGTCTTGAGGTCCTGCACGATCAACAATTGCGCGTTCCCAAAAAGAGGAGTACCAGGTCCTCAGCGGCAGTCGAATGGAAGCGAGGCTGTGAGCAATTCCCACCCGCGCTTTGGGTTGGATCGTATGGATAATCTGATACGCACCTCTGTGGGCGCGCATCAAGTTTTTCTCCGCCTTGAAGGCGGCAAGAGGATTCCTTTTCTCGGGGGGCCAGTTTCCCCACAGATACCCCGCACTTAAGATAATGTAGGGCTCATTGATCGTTATCCAAAAGTCGCAGAGATCAGCGAGTTGAGTAACGATGTAGCGGACGTAGCTTTCAAAATGACCAACGGTGCTTGGATTCTCCCATCCGCCGCGCTCCGCCACCCAAAGGGGATTGGTGAAGTGGTGGAGAGTTACTAATGGCCTAATGCCTCTCTGCCTTAATGCCTTAATTACTTTCCGATAGTGCTCCACCTCCTGCTCGTCAAACTCTCCTTTTTCGGGTTCAATCCTTGCCCATTCGATCGAGAACCGATGGGCATTTTGATTTAAAGATTGAGCAAGGTCAAAATCCTCCTCGAAGCGGTGGTAATGGTCACAAGCGCGTCCAGCCTTAACTTTCCAGTGTTCCCAATCAGAGTTCTTGTTTCCTCCTTCAACTTGATAAGCCGAAGTCGCCGACCCCCAAAGGAACCCTTTGGGAAATTTTTTAGGCTTTATCTCTACCTCCATGTAAATTCCTAATTTCTAATGACTAATAACTAATTATTTCGCGTCAGCGAAAAACGCGTGAGCGCAGCGAACCGTTACTGCGCTGACTTCCACAGCGCTTTCGCCTCTTCAACAAAGTCGGGAACCCCCAACTTCTCCCGAGCATAAAACCACCACTCAGCGCCCCAAAGATAGAAGCGGGAGAAGCCGGTGGAGCGCGCAAACTTTAGATTGTGGCGGAAGAGCTCAGGATTAAAAGAGTGGTACTGCTCCTCAAGAGTCATTTGAGGAAGCGGTTTTGGTCCCCAAGGCTCAGCTTGAAGCTCACTGACAAAAATCTCCTTCACCCACCCCAGCCGTTTATAGAAATTTGCTTTGATCCGATAATACTCCTGAGGAAACGGATAGCGGCGGTATCCAGGAATGGGAATAAAAGAAGTTCCATCATCGTAGATAACCTCATACATTGAGGTTCCTACATAATCAGCCAACCGGGAAATCTTAAACCAGGTGGAAAGCTCACCACTTTCGGTAAGAAGGATCGGATGGGCAGGATCAAGTGTGGAAACAAGCTCCATCTCCTTTCGAATAAATTGCTCATCTGGCCCCGGACACTCACCAAAAAACCAGACATATGGTTCATTCTCAACCTGCCAAAACTCCAGGGTAGGACTATTTTTATAGCGGTTAACGATTTGAGGAAGAAGCTCTAAAACCTCCTCTTGCTGCTTTTCTTCCGAGAATTCTTTTGCCCAAGAAGGGACGTGACACTCCGGCCAACGTGGCAGACGTCGCCCGATGGCGATGATCAGCTTCACCCCCCGCTTCTCCGCTTCCTGCACCTGAAAGTCCAACCGCGTAAAGTCAAATTGGTCATCCTCTGGTTCCACTGCGTCCCAAAAAGCAACCAACCGAAGGTGGTCAACTCCTACCTCATCAAGAAGGGAAAGATAAGTCTTTTTCCAATCCAATCCCAGATACTGGGCATAATAAGGATCAAACTCCACCCCCCACCTGATCTTCTTTGCTTCCCCTCCGCGGCCAAAAAGAAGATAGGCAAGTCCAACTACAACTAAGATTGCCACCAAGAAACCGATTAAAGTTTGAAGAAGGAAGGATCGGCTCATCCCACTGCTAAGATAACAAGCCCCAGAGCAATCAAAACAATCGCGAAACCCTTTTGGATGATCGCGCGGCGACTAAACTCCTCCTTAAGCTGGGGGAAGTACCGAGAAAGAAGAATAATTAAGATCAAAAGAAAGGCGTACTGTACTCCCTGAAGCACTCCTACCAATGCCGCACTTCCCAAGAAAACCGCATAATTTTGAAGGATTGCCCCCACCCCACCCGCCGCCTGATTAACGAGAAAAGGTATGGGAGCGGTTTTGGGCGCTTTCTTGGTCGCCCAATAAATTCGACGAAAGTTTTCGGGAATAGCAATAATTGTTGCCGCCCCGATAACTCCTCCCATTCTTGTCCAGAAAAGACCGTTTAAGAAAGGTTCAAAAAGAAAAACAAACCGAAGAAGGGTAAAGGAAACAGCGAAAAGGACCGCCGCTCGGGCGGCATGGTGGAAAAGCTCAAGAGTATAAGGCTTTTTAATGTTCTCCTGATATGAGATTAAAACTCCTCCCAAAACAAGAAGAGCAAAAGCAAGAAGTTGGAAAAACTCAAAATGCTCGTTAAGAAAGATCACGCTAAAAAGGAGGGTGAAAACAGGCACAAGTGCCCCAACGGTGATGATCACTCGCGAAGCCTCATGAGACTTGAGAGCTTCATAGAATGCCCAAAGAGCATAAACCCCTGCCACTCCAGAGACAAAGGCAGAGAGAATAAGGCGCAGATCGGGAACTTGTACCACCCCAAAGGGAAGGAGCACAACCGCCGCGGCACTTAATAAACCCACATAGAAGGCGTAAGCTCGGGGAGAGATGAGCGTTGTTTGAAGAAGAATCTTATCAATCAATCCAACTAAAGCAAGAAGAAAGTAGGCAGATAGTGCAAAGATGAGAAAGGCAGGAATCATTATCACTCAAGATAATCTTTAAGCTTTTTAGCCCGCGTGGGATGTCGCAGTTTCCTTAAAGCCTTAGCTTCAATCTGGCGGATCCGCTCCCGAGTAACCCCAAACTCCCGACCAACAATCTCCAAAGTTCGCGGCTTTCCGTCCTTTAACCCAAACCGAAGCTCTATCACCTTTTGTTCCCTTGGGGAAAGGGAAGATAAAACCTCATCCAGCTGCTGCTTAAGAAGCTCTCGGCTGGCAGCATCCGTTGGTGGAGCAAGCGCCTCATCGGGAACAAAGTCTTTAAGGCGGGAGTCCTTTTCCTCCCCAACCGGTGTTTCAAGCGATGTTGGTTTCTGGGAGATTTTAACAATCCCTCGAGCTTTTTCTGGTTCAATCTCCATCTCTTCGGCAATCTCCTCCGGAGTTGGTTCGCGGTCAAGCTTCTGCTCCAGCTTTCGTTGGACCCTTCGAAACTTGTTGATCGTTTCAATCATATGTACTGGGATCCGGATGGTGCGGGCTTGATCAGCAATCGCCCGGGTGATTCCTTGCCGAATCCACCAGGTGGCATAGGTTGAAAACTTGTACCCTCGACGCCAATCAAATTTTACCACCGCGCGCATGAGTCCAATATTCCCCTCTTGAATCAAATCGAGAAAAGAAAGACCGCGGCCAGGATACTTTTTGGCGATTGATACCACAAGACGCAGATTTGCATTAGTTAACTTCTCCTTCGCTACCTCTCCCAACCTCACCTCCTGAATCAGCTTCTCACGTGTCGCTTTGCTCATCCTGCTTGTGGCTCCTTCCAATCGGTTTTCGGCTTTTCCTCCTTTTTCGATCGCTTTGGCAAGCTCAACCTCCTCTTCCTTCTTAAGAAGAGCTGTTTTTCCAATCTCGCGTAGGTAGGTTCGTACAGGATCCGAGGTGATGGTTCGATCATAAGCGGCCTGAAGCTCAAGCTCCCGTTCAATTTCCTCAATTTTTTTTGGCTCCTCTTCAACAACCTCAAAAACATCAATCCCCTCCTCGATAAAAAGGGTATAAAGATCATCCAGTTTTTCGATATCTTCCTCTGCTTCAGGAAAGTAGGTTAGAACGTCATCCTGAGTTACGTAACCCTCGCGTCTTCCTTTTTCAATCAATTTTTTTAGAAGTGGTGAATCTTTTAAATTAGTCATTAGACATTAGCCATTAGTCATTAGAAGGAGGGTGAATCTCAACTCCTGGCTCACAACTCATGACTACCGACTTCACTAAAGCTTCCTGATCTTTTCCGAAAGCTTTAATACTTCCTTCTGCAACCGCTTAACTTCCTTTTCTTTCTGTGCCTTTTCCGCCTCCTTCACCGCCCCAACTAACCCCCTCAGCTCCCTCTTGTAGCGTGCTCTTTTAACCGCCCCGACCACTGCTTCGATCTCCTCATCTGAAGAGATTTTTTGAAAGGGGAGGGGAAGGAGGGCTATCTCCTCTAGAACCTTCCGTTGCTCCTCATCCAGTTTAGCAGAAAAGTTCGCCAACCGAAATCGCTTTACCTCGCGGAAATAACTTTTAAGTTTTGACAATATCTCCCTCAAAAGCGGGTCAGATAGATCATCAGGGGAGAGTCTGCGGAGCCACTTTTTTATCTCCCGAGGAGGAAAAGAAATTACTAGCGCAAAAAGATAAGCTTCGCGCATCGGATAAGATATTTTTTTGGCAACAAGTGGACGCTTTTCCACCTCCAACACCTCTTCTTTCTCCAGCTGTTGCCAAAGCGATTCCTCTGGAACATCAAGAACCTCGGAGAGTTTCTTAAGGTATGCGGCCTTCTCGACCTCGTTCGCGAAACTCTTAAGAATGGGAAGAAGCTCTGTCGCGATCTTCTTTTTCCCTGCAGGAGCTTTATGGTCAAATCGCTCTAAGGCAGAGGCAAGGTAAAAGTCAAAGATCGGAAGAGCTTCTTCTAAAGCATGGCGAAAAGCACTTTCGTTGCTTCTTATCGCTTCATCAGGGTCTTTACCAAAAGGAAGAAGAACCGCTTTAACCTCCAACCCCGCAGCCTGCGCGAGCATAATCCCTTTTTTGGTGGCCTCCATCCCTGCAGAGTCTTTGTCAAAGCAGATTTTAAGCGAACCTGCGAATCGAGACAAAAGCGCCACCTGATTGGTGGTGAGCGCGGTTCCCATTGTCGCCACCACATTTTTAATCCCTTTTTCCCAAAGAGCAATTGCATCCATCATTCCCTCAACCAAAATTGCTTCGCGTGTTCTTTTTATCTCACCTTTCGCCAGATCTAGGTTGTAAAGAAATTCACGCTTTTTAAAAGCGGGGGTCTCCGAGGTGTGGATATATTTCGGATCCTCATCTCCCAACGCGCGTGCCGAAAATCCTACTACACGGCCGGTGGAGGAGCGAAACGGAAAAATTACCCGCCCTCGGAAGAAATCATAAAAACCGCGCCCTTGTCCTGAGCCTGCTGAAGGATCTTTTTTAACCCCTAAACCACTTGTCAGATAATCGGTGAGAGTATATTTTTTACTCAAAATAAAGGTTCCTAAACTATCCCAAGAGGAGGGGGCATACCCCAAGCCAAAAGTCTCTACTGCTTCTTCTTTAAGCCCTCTTCCTTTAAAAAACGCTCGAGCTTTCTCACCAACCTTATGTTTCGCTAAAAGATAGTGGAAAAAATCGGCGGCAAGTTGATTTATCCGATAGACCATTTCTCGTCTTTCCTCCTCGGGTGTCTCTTGGCGCTGGATAAGCTTTATCCCAGCTCGCTTAGCCATCTCACGCAAAGCTTCGCCAAAGGAAACCCCCTCCATTTTGGCGTAAAAGGCGATCGCATCACCCCCCTCCCCACAGCCAAAGCATTTAAAGATTTGAAGCTCTGGGGAGACCATAAAAGAAGGGGTCTTTTCCACATGAAAAGGACAGAGTGCTTTGTAATTCTTTCCTGCTTTAGTTAGCGGAAAATATGAGGAGATTACGGCAACGATGTCAAGTTTATCCTTAACCTCCTGAATCTGATCAACCATCCTCCCTCTATTATAACGGTTTATCCCTTAAGTGATATTTGTTATCCTTGTTGGTAGCGGATGGCTACCAGGGTTATCTCCGAAAAAGGGATCTTCGAGTTACTTAAACTTCTTAAAAAGAGATACGAAGTTTTTGCCCCCCAAAAGTACAAAAGCGAGGTGGTCTTTGCCCCTTTTGATAAAACAAGCAAGCTTCTTTTGAATTATAAAACTACCATTCTTCCTCCCAAGCAGTTTTTTCTCCCCCCGCAGGAGGTGCTTTTCGCTGTAAAAAGAGGTGGAGCACAGGAACCAAAAGCGCAAAGATCATTTATCATCTTTGGCTTAAACCTCAAAGACCTTGCCGGCATCTGCCAACTTGATGAGATTATGGAAAAAGAACCGGCTGACAGCTTTTATCTTAAGCGAAGGAAGAGAGCCATCTTGATTGCTATCTCAGAGCGCGAAGTAGGGATTCCTCCTGGAGGGGATCTCATCTTAGAGAAAATTGGCAATCTTTACCGCGCAATCACTCCCAGCCAAATTGGACGAAGGATCACCAATCTTCCAGTTTTTAAAGAAGCGGTGCTAAACAAAAAACCCGAACCCAAGACAAAACCCACAAAGCTTGAGATGATGCTTCTTGATAGCGAGCTTCTTGCTAAAGCGGTGGAATGGTCAAGGAAAAACTATCCCCAGATTTGGGAAAAATTGGAAAAAATTTGTCTAGGGTGTGGGATCTGCACCTACGTCTGTCCCCTCTGCTACTGTTTTGAGATGGAGGACCAGACCAGCTTAGATCAATCCGTCTGTACTCGCTGCCGCTTCTGGTCGGCCTGCACCCTTCCTGGCTTTGCCACCGTTGCCGGCGGACACAACTTCCGCCCCACTCTCAAAGAACGCTATTTTAACTGGTACTACCATAAATTTGTTCGGGCCTACAAAGAGTTTGGGCAAGCGCAATGCGTTGCCTGTGGCCGATGTCAAAAGTATTGTCCGGCAGGAATAGATATCGAAAAGGTTTTGGTGGAGATTGTGACAGAGTTTCAGAAAGCACATCCGAAAAGAGATTTTTAACAGATTGATTAATACAATGAAAATCCGCAAAGCAACAAAATTCGACATTCCTATTCTCCAAATCATAAAGCCTTCATTACCGGTTAAAGCAGTAGAGAATCGATTAGAGAGACAGAAACGTGGCGAGGTGGGTTTTCTGATTTTGGAGGAGAATGGAGCACCTGTTAGCTTCACTCTTCTTAAATGGAGAGGAAAGTCAACTCATCCAGAGTATCCCGATATAGAGGATCTTTTCACTAAGAAATCAGAAAGAGGTAAGAGCTATGCTTCAATCCTCATTGAAGAGTGTGAAAAGCGAGCCCGAAATAGAGATTACACCAAAATAGGTTTGGCGGTTAACCCTACAGAAAACCCTAAAGCGAAGGAATTTTACGAGAGATTAGGGTATAGGCATGATGGCAGGGACGCTTATCTTGATGGCACCTACAACGGGGTCGAGGATTGGGTTATTGATATGGAAAAGGAATTGTGAGCTGCAGAACAACTGATGATGGAAAATAACTACCGACCGCAGAGAGCAAAAATTACCGAGATCAAGGCCATGAGCGCAAATGTTAAGCTCCTTCGTCTTGCTCCTGAAGTGAGATTCCCCCTAAACGATCAAGGGCTGGTCTTCGTCCCTGGTCAGTTCTTTCTTATCGGAGTTTGGGGCTACGGTGAAGCCCCTTTCGGCGGAGCCTCCTCCCCTTTCGAGCGGCGATTCATTGACTTTGGAGTTAGAAAAGTGGGAACGGTAACGAACGTTCTTCACCGACTTCAGAAAGGAGATGAGGTTACTCTTCGCGGTCCTTACGGCAACGGCTTTCCCCTCGATTTCTTTGAGGGGAAGGACGTCGTGATGGTTACCGGCGGTTGTGGAATCCCTCCCATCGCCTCCTTGGTGGAGTATATCGCCGCCCAACGAGCGCGTTTTGGCAACGTCTACCTCCTTTACGGCGGGGCTACCCCTAACGATCTTCTTTTTAAAGATCGTTATCTGCACTGGGAAGAGAAAGGAATAAAAGTAATCCTAACGGTTGATCGGCCAACTCCTGACTGGAAAGGCAATGTTGGCCTTGTCTCAGAACTGACAAAGGAGATGAGAGTTAACCCCCTCAACGCGGTGGCGGCAATGTGCGGTCCGGGACCGATGACCAAAGCTTTGGAGAACATTCTCCGCCCCTTGGGAATCGCCGACCGGCGGATCTTTGTCAGCGAGGAGCGAAAGATGAGCTGTGGGATCGGTAAATGCCAACACTGCACCACTGGTGATCGTTATGTTTGCAAAGACGGGCCAGTTTTCAACTTTGATGAAGTTCAGGGGAATTGGGACTGACAAAATATCTAATTACTAATGTCTAATGGCTAATGACTAATGGCTAAATTAAGGGTTGCTATCTTCGACTTTACCGATTGTGAAGGCTGCCAGGTTGAGCTGGTTGGGTTACGGGAGAAACTGACCGAAATTGCCGACCAGGTTGATCTCGTGCGTTGGCGGCTGACTCAGGAAAGAACCGAGCCCGGACCTTACGATATCGCCATCGTCGAAGGAACACCAATTACTAAAGAGGAGCAGAAGATGCTTCAGTGGGTCAGAGAGCAATCAAAATTCCTGATCGCTCTTGGCTCCTGCGCCACTTTAGGAGGAATCCCGGGGATTATGGATAAGGAGAAGCGGGCTTACTGGTACAAAAAGATTTACGGGTCGAAATACAAACCGCGTGGTCTCGATGCCCCTCCCCTAAGCGCTTTAGTTAAAGTCGATTTCCTCATCCACGGCTGTCCAGTTAATGGGGATGAAGTGGTAAGGGTTGTTGAGGAACTTTTGGCAGGAAAAACACCAAAATACCGCGGTTACTCCGTCTGCTTCGAATGCAAGCAAGCGGGAAATCCTTGTCGCCTAATTGAGGGAAAGCCCCGCCTCGCGTCGACGAAGCAACGCGAGTCGAGGCGGGCCTGCCTTGGTCCAATCACCCAGGGCGGTTGCGGCGCAATCTGCGTTTCCGGCGGCTCCGCCTGTTGGGGATGTTTTGGACTACGCCAAGAAGCGAATATCGATGGGCTGCTTGAAGTTCTCTCTAAGATTGCCGACTCCGACGAAATCGAAAAATACCTCTCGATGTTTCTCAAAAGAACCGAAGCGTATCAGAAGTTTAAGGATAAAGCGAAGAGGAAATAACAATGACGGAAGATTTCATCACCAAAATTGAAGGGCACGGCCGGCTGAAAGTAGATTGGAAAAAGAACCAGGTTACCCTAGAAGTCGCGGAGGGGGAACGGCTTTTTGAAGGGATTGTCGTTGGTCGCCCCGCTACCGAAGCCGCCTGGATCACCGCTCGTATCTGTGGTGTTTGCCCCACCGCCCACAACCTTTGTGCTTTGAAAGCGGTTGAGGATGCTTTGGGAATTATTCCCGACCCAACC
>CAYPTJ010000042.1:0-8829 GCA_964413845.1 uncultured Candidatus Saccharibacteria bacterium
GTTTGGTATATTAGCCTCAGAGCGAGTCTGGGGCAGGGGCTCGCTCTCTTATTTTTGCGAGAAGAGCTCTGGTTCTGATCTGTCAGTAATGGGTTGGAATCAGAGGATTTTTCACAAACAGTTAAAAACTTAGGAAAGGAGGGAGAAGTGGGTTTGAGAAAAGACACCCTAGGGCGTAGGCGTTGCAGTGTTTGTGGCGGTGTGGCCCTTAGGGGTACCGACTACTGCCGTAGGCACCAGCCCGTAGCCCAGTGGATCATCCGCTTCGCGCGCTTTGTATGGGCGCACCGGCGAAAGATCTGTATAGTTCTTATTCTCGTTGGGCTGGTGATTTTGGCCGGGTGGTTCCTAACATCTCCTTTTAGAGGAGCTCCAGTTGCGTCTCCGACGCCGGTTTCCAGTCCGACTGAGATTCCGCCGACCGAGACGCCGGTGGTAACACCAACTGTGGTACCGCCGACCCCCGCCCCCCGAAAAGAGGACTTCATTCCTGACTCGATCCTCCCTTACGGGATTGATCGGGAGGAGGGATTCACCAAGGGGGAGGCCTACCTTGCCCTTCGCCTCTTTAATGGGGACTCGTCTTTGGATTTGGATGGTCCCTGTATTGAGGCAGGACGGCAGTATCTGGAGGGGTTCTTTCTGAAGGAGGGCTTTGAGATTCCCATCTGGAATCTTAAAGTTACTCCTGTCGTTGTCCCCGCAGATACCACGCGGGTTATCCAAGGAGTGGAATTTCCGATCTCTACCGCCCAGGCCTATCAAGTTCAGGGGTGGATCGGAGATCAAGAGGTGGCTGGGCTCCTTCTGGAGCTGAAAGCCATCCCGGGAATTTCCTTGGATCAACTGGCCTGCGATCGGGACCAGTGCGGTCCCGATGGTGGTAGGTGTCTTTACGTTGCCCGAGCTCAAACCAGTCGAGACAGGGTTTACTTCTATCTCGAGTGGGAGGACCGAGGAGCAACTAATAGCGTGGTCTTCGCTGGGAGGTGCGGCAATTTAGCAGCGAAGGTGGGGCGCTTACCCCCGCCAAGGGAGGTGATACCAACTCCAACGGTGAGCCCAACGGCCACACCGACTCGGAGTCCAACTCCCTCGCCGTCGGTGACACCAAGTCCAACGTTGACACCAACGCCAACGTCAACTCCGGTGACACCGACTCCAACGGTCACGCCTTCGCCGACGGCGACGTGGACTCCGACGCCAACGTCAACGCCGATCCCTACCCCGACTCCGATAGTTGAGTACGGGGGGACGGCGGGTGTTAGGTGGAGCTCATGCTCTGGTGGTGGCTACATGGGCACCGTTACCGCTTCCGCCTGGAAGTTGGTTGATGGTATCAAGGTAGCGGAAGGGCAAACCACAGTCACTGTGGGCCCTTACCCTCCTTGTACCACCGCTTCTGGGATAGTTGCGGTAACGTTGTCCAACGGTGAGGTGGTTAATGTTGGTTGGCAGGCAACAACGCCTTGTCCTCCGACACCAACTCCACCGGGACCAACGCCAACCCCACTACCTACTCCGGCGCCAACGGAGACACCTCCTCCGCCAGGCCGATAGTTTCTGACCCCGCACTTAAGCGCAGATGCTTTAAGTGCGGGGCTTTCTCCAAGTCTTGGAATTTAGGTTCGAAGGTTTGGAGAAGGTTGACACCAGCCCTATAGTGTGTTAACCTGTAAACTAATATGAACTACAATCTGAAACATATTTTGACTTTTACGATTTTCTCTGCTTTGGTAGTCCCACTTTTTTGGGTCAGCTCTTCATTTTCAGCGGCAACAAAGCCGGTGAACTACTGCTTGATGGTAAAGAAGTTGGCGCCAGTGCAAAATTACACCGACTGTCAAGCTAATCCCTCAGATATAAAAACAATTAGCCTTTCTCTTGGGGAGAAGGCGCGTTTTGCGATGCGAGTGATGATTGATAGAGAGGTGATTGATGAGCTTAAATACAGGGTGATCTTTCCCCTTGATAAGAATCCGATCGCAATCACCGCTTCCGTTGCCCCGGATGCTCTCCCACAACAGCCTTTGACGATGAATCTCGATCTGCCGGATAACACCTATCTTAAATATGTCCCGGGAACGACTGTTTATGAAACTTACCTTGGGGATGATCAATACAACGATATGGAGATTCCCGATGTTAACGGTGTCTCCTCGCTTTACGCAAACGCGGGCAACTGGTACACCATCAGCAAAGTTGGCAGTCCTGATGAACAGCTTTGGACTTTCATGTACTTTGATATGGAAGTTGTTGCCGCGGCGGAGGATGGTCCACCCACAGTTCCTGATCCTCACCTTGAACTTAAGATGACGGTTGGCGGTGATAAAACCGAGGCGACGATCGCCTCTGGTAGCAAGGTGAGAGTTAAAGTTTGGATTCACAATTCCCAGATGGACTCAGTTGCGAAAGGAGTAAAGTTGGCGGTTACGCTCCCCGGAGGTACTCCAGGAAGATCATTCACCTCTACCTCAGGAGTAACTGCCGACAATCACGGCGCTCTTAGCGATTTGGTAAAGATCACCTCTCCCACCGATGTGGTTTTAGGTTATGTTGAGGGATCAGCCCGCCTGTTTAAATACGAAGATACCGTGGGAACATCTTTAACTTCTTCCCAAGTAGCTGCTCTTTTTGGAGATGGTTTGTTAATGGGGGATAACGGATCGGTTGTTGGTTGTTGGATTTATCAACAGTGGGTTGAGTTTGACCTTGCCGCCGCTTCCATTCTTGGGAAGAAAGAGGTTCCAAAGGTGCTGGCGGCTACCGGTCCTGAAAATATGGTCGCAACCGCCCTTTACCTGGGTTATCTCGGATTTCTCCTTCGTCGGTTGAAATTGACAAAGTTCTTCTGATAGAATATCCACGGGTAGGCAACTAGGGGCAGTGGTTGCCTGCCCATTTTTAGGAGAAGTTTATTTCACATCTCCCTTGACATTGCTGTTTTTTGTCTGTTAGCCTAAGAGGCGTCCTCTTAAATTTTTTGGACTTCCCAAGGGATTATGGCAGAAAAAGATAAATCAACAGAAACTGAAAAGTTTAACTCTTTTGGCGGGGAGACAATTCCCGTTTCTGGGGTATTGGAGATTCTCCCCGATTACGGTGTTCTTCGCTCCAAGGTTGAGCAGGAAGGAGATCTTCCTTCCGACGTTTACGTTTCCCTTTCGCAGATCAGACGGTTTGATCTTCGGGTGGGAGATATCGTTGAGGGGTTAGCGCGCCCGCCGAAGGAGACTGAGCGTTACCTCTCCCTTCTTAAAGTGGAGAAAGTAGGAGGGATGGATCCGGAGAAAGCCCGCGAGCGGCCGAAATTTGAACGGTTAACACCAATCTTCCCCAATAAATGGTTGAGTTTGGAAACGAAATCAGAGACCCTTTCTACCCGCTTGATTGATCTTTTTGCCCCAATTGGAAAGGGGCAGCGGGCGATGGTTGTTTCTCCTCCTAAAGCGGGAAAGACTTGGCTTTTAAAGGATATTGCCCACAGTTTAGCCGAAAACTATCCTGATGTGGTTATTATGGTCGCTCTTATCGGGGAGCGGCCAGAGGAGGTAACGGATATTGAGCGCTCTGTCAAAGGCGAAGTCTTTTCCTCAAACTTTGATGAGCCTGCGGAAGAGCAAGCACGGGTGGCGGAGGTATGTCTGGAGCAAGCAAAACGGCGTGCTGAGCAAGGAATTGATGTGGTGATCCTCATGGATTCCATTACTCGTTTGGCTCGCGCTTACAACCTGGTTGTCCCTCCCTCAGGAAGAACCCTGACTGGTGGTTTTGATCCTATCGCTTTGTATCCGCCAAAACATTTCTTTGGTGCCGCTCGAAATTTTGAGGAGGGTGGATCCTTGACGATCGTTGCCACTGCCTTGGTTGACACTGGAAGCCGGATGGATGAGCTCATCTATGAGGAGTTTAAAGGAACAGGAAATATGGAGCTTCATCTTGGCCGAAAGCTCCAGGAGCGGCGGATCTTCCCGGCAATTGATATCGTCAAATCCGGCACGCGCCATGAGGAGCTCCTTTTTGACAAAAAGATGCTTGAGCAGATCTATATCCTTCGTCGGATGGTTGACACTTTGGGGGAGGGGGCAACGGAATTGGTAATTGATCGACTTCGAAAGACAAAGTCCAATAAGGAGTTTCTTGCCACACTAAAGGAGACTAAGTAATTTAATAGTTAACAGTTCACAGTTCACAGCCTGCTGTTTACTGTTCACTGTCTACTGTTTGCTAATCGACTTGATTCTCAAGTCGATTTCTGTTATAGTAACCCTGTCCCCTTAAGTTTTCCCCTGCCCGTCCCGCCCCGGTTTTTGTTAATTGGCGGATGCGGGACAGACTGGGGGGATGCTTATGGATAGGCGGGAAGAAAAACCTCCCTTATCTATCTTACGAGGGCAGCTCAAGTTAGGGCTCAAGGGGGAGGTCAAAAAAGAAACCTTACCGGAAGAGATCTTCGCTTTTGTGAAGAGCTTCCTTTTTTATTGCCAAAGGCGCGTTTTGGGCGTTTCTTACTTCTTTTGGCACACCTTTGCTTCAGGTTTTGGCCTGACGGCGCAACTGAAACTTTACGTTCAGGGGAAACTTTACCGGCGAAAAGGACAGCTTGCTTTCCCTCTTGCCCATGCCTCACTTTTGGGAATCTCCTTTTCTCTTCTTATCTTCACCAGCGGTTTGGGAGAGTTTTTGTATCAGCAGACCGGAAACTTTAGCTTAGGAGAAGGGGCGGCGATTATTGTTGATCAACCCTCTGTCGCCACGGAGGAGTCCAAGCTTCTTACCACCGAAGTTCAGACATATATTGTTCAGGAAGGCGATACGCTTTATGATATCGCCCGCCGTTTCCACCTCACTCTTGATGCCTTGGCTTACACCAACAGTATCGGTGACCCCTTTAACTACCAGCTTCAGCCGAGGCAGAAGCTGACGATCCCTCCTGTTGAAGGTGTGATCTACCGGGTTAAAGAGGGGGATACTTTGGAGCTTATCGCTCAAAGATACCAAACCGAGTTGATGGATATCGTAGAGTTTAACTACCTTTTCCCTCCGTATAAGTTAACGGCTGGGCAGGAATTGATTGTTCCTTACGCCCAGATCCCTGGAGTTTTCTTGGGGAGTGTTTCTACCCCAACGGGAGCATGTGGCTCTTTGGACTTAGATTGGCCTACAGCCAACCAAGACGTTGTTGGGAACTATGGTTGTTACATTAGCCGTTACCATGGTGGTTATGTTTGTCATTTGGCAATTGATTTAGGGGCGGATTACGAAACGCTTTATGCCGTCGCCGACGGGACGGTAGTTGCCGCAGGCGGCCCCCCTCCTGGACCTTCCCCGGACGGACAATGTCTCTCTTTTGGTCCAAGCTGTAATTACGGTTATGGGGGTTATGTCTTTATCGATATCGGTGGTGGTTACCAAGTGAGATATGCGCACATCTCCAAACCTTTGGTTGGAGTTGGGAAACAGGTGAAGGCGGGACAACCGGTTGCCGTTTCCGGTGCAAGTGGGTATGCTTTTGGACCGCACCTCCACTTCGAGCTTCTTTGTAACGGTAAAAGAATCAATCCCCTTCCTTATCTCCGTTAACACTCATTGACAAGGTTGTTCCTTGTCAGCGTTTAGCTTACTCCAAAATCAAGGGCCCAAGGATTTCAGAGGAGTCCTCTTGATAAGCTTCTACGAAATCACGGTAGGAATTCACTGGTTTCAATAAATTTTTCTTTTCTGACCTGAAGTAGGACAGAATTGGGGTAGGATCGATCCATTTGGCATTTTTTTGGTCAAGGTAGTATGGATAACTCGAATACGGGTAATTGACAAGGATGTTCCTTGTCAATTCGCTTGGGTTGAGATGAATGTAGCGGGATAAGTGGAGGAGATAGTGTTCTGAGTCGATAAGCGCTGCCTTATAAATCCCTTGGAACAAAGTTCCGACTCTTTTATATCTATTGTTGAAATACATCGCATAGGTGGTACTTATTTTACGCATTAGTTTAGTCATTCCAACCTTCGATTTCTGTTTAAGGAGTAGGTGGAAGTGGTTTGGCATAAGGCAGTAAGCAATAAGTTGTACCTCTCCAGAAACAGATTGGACGGGCCGCGGTCTGACAAGGTTCAACCTTGTCAGAGGTGGGTTTTCTTTTGATTTGGGAGAGAGGTAAATTTTTAGTAGATGGAGAAAGACGCGGTAGTCTTGGTCATCTAGGAAAATTATTCGTTTATCTACCCCGCGATTATAGGCGTGATAGTAGCAATCCGCAATGTACGTTTTGACAATATTTTTTGCCGGCACTTCTGGGAAAAGTATAATGACAGGGTTCAACCTTGTCAAGGTCCTGTCAAGAGTGTAGGGAGTGGTGGAGCGAGGGGGATTTGAACCCCCGACCTCACCCATGCGAAGGGTGCGCTCTTCCGCTGAGCTATCGCCCCTTGGTGGAGCCAAGTCTGACTTGGTGGAGCCGAGGGGATTTGAACCCCTGACCTCTTCAATGCCATTGAAGCGCTCTACCACTAAGCTACGGCCCCCATGTTGGTGGAGCCGGGAAGAATCACACTTCCCCATTAAATGTCCCCTCAAGGGGGCAGCCCCAATCAGGATAATTATACCAACAGGACGCTAGAATTAAAAGGCGAATTTATTACTTCTTTTGGGATTTGAGCTGCTCGAGGATTGCTTTGGCTTCCTCGTAGCCGGGGGTATCTTCAGGAGTAAGGCGAAGGGCGGTCTCGATTTCAGTAATCGCTAGATCGGTCTTTCCTGTTTCTGTATAAGCCCGGCCAAGGTTGTAATGGGCGTTGGCGAAGTTATTCTTAAGGTTGACCGCCGCCCGGAACTGTTCAATCGCCCGCTCAAAATCTTGCTGTTGGTAGAAAAGACCACCAAAGTTAACCCGGAGAACTGGGTTGAAAAGATCAAGATTAATCGCTTGAAGATACGCATTGGCCGCCCAATCCTCCGCCCCTTGGGCAAAGCCGATAAGGTTGCGGTAGGTTTGGGCTAACACTTCCCAGTTTCCAACATCTAAAGGAGAAAGATCGGTGGCCCGCTTTGCTTCAGCGATCGCTTGGGAGACTAGGTACTGAATGTTGCTCCGCTCTTCATCGGTTAAATCTTGTTTACTTGCTAACTGGTTAGCCCAAGTAAAGCTTATCTGGGCGAGACTTGTATGGTACTGGTCTTGCCAAGAAAGGTGAGAGAGGGCGCGAAGCTCTAAATTGTAGGAGCGCTGGAGATCTTGTTTTTGGAAAGCAGTGATTGCCTGCCGGTGGGAAAACTCCGCAGCGAAGATTCGGTAAACTCCTAAACTCAAGAAGAGGGCAAAAAGGACGGCCAAACCGAGGGCAAGGTATCCTTGTTTTCCTGGTTTAACCTCCTGCTCGCTTGGTTGTTCCGCAAACTGTACCGCGGAGGCAAGAGCAAGAAGGAGAAGAAAACTCCCAACCGCAGTGGAAAAGCTTAGGAAGAAAGCGGCAAAAATCCCCCCCGCAATCGGGAGAAATCTTTTATTTGCAGCTTTAAGGACGACACTAATAAAAGTCATGATCAAGAAAAGATAAGCAAGAACTCCCAAAAGGCCCATCTCCGCAAAAGCCAAAAGGTACTCTGAAATTGGCTTGTCAAAGCGAATCGACCAAAGAGGGGTGTAGTTGTAGCTTAAGGGCTTGTAGCGGGTGAAATCGAAAAGGAAGGTTCCCGGACCCGAACCCCAGAGGGGCCGTTGGCGGAAGGAAGTCGCCGAAACAGACCAGGAGGTGCGAAGGTCCAAACCAATCTCCTGAGGCGGCCCATTCTTAAAAGGAGTGTGATTGCGAACAGGAGGAACTAAGATCAAAACGATGAAGATAATCAAGGAGGCAGAGGCAACAAGAAGGTAGGGTAAGCTCTTTTTAATCTCGACAAAATCTAATCCTGAAAGAGAGACTATAAAGGAGACAGCCAAAGCGATCCATCCCACCGCGGAGTTTAAGAGAGTGAGAGTGAAGAGTAAGAGTAAGGTGAGGACAAAGCCAACAAGCTTTATCCAAAGCTTTTCCCGGATAAGTATCTCCCGAAGGGCCAAAGGGGCGATAACCCCCAAAAAGAGGGCGAGGGTGTTGGGTGATCCAAGGAGGGTGAAGGTGCGCCCGCTGGACCATTCCTGACCGAAGAGATTTGCTCCAAAGTATTGGGGGATAAAAAGAAGACCGGCGACAGCACTCGAGGCAAGAAGGGCGTAGCCGATATATTTCAGCGCCCAGCGTTCAAGGTTGGTGGTGAGAAGGAAGTAGAAGACGGTAAAGATGGTTACGGTTGCAAGGGAGGGGTGCCAGCGGAGGTAATTGCCGGCGAGGGAAGTCATTAGATGCTCGGAAAGAACGGCAGAGATTAGGGTCACCAACCAGAGGGTGGCGACGGGAATGTCAAATGGGTTGCGGCGGATTCCAAAATTACCAGAAGTGACAGCCTTGATTCCCCAGGCGAGGACTCCCAAAACCACTCCAACCGCCAGAAGGATCAGCTTGTTGAACTCGAAGAACTCGGTCGTTACCGGGAGGAAGAACAAGGGCAGAAGAAAAGCCAAGGCGATCACCTCGAGATTGATGAATTTTTGCGCTATCTTTGCAACTTCTTCTTTTCCAGCCATCATCGCCAGTTTATCGGTTTTTCTTCCTTCAGGTCAATACCTTATATTAGGTATCGCTTCAACCACCCACCAATGGAACGGGACGTCGATCTCCTGAGGTTGAGCAATCTCAACCGTAAACCCCCCTTCGCATGAAGCTTCCACCTCCGCTAAAGCTTCGGCGGACAAGTCGGAGGGGCAGGTGGGATCGGCGGGTGTGAGTTTGGTG
>CAYPTJ010000043.1:0-2309 GCA_964413845.1 uncultured Candidatus Saccharibacteria bacterium
AGAAGGTTGGGTTTCCAGTCAATATGCTAAGAAAGTTTAAGAACCTTGTCCCGCTTCAGGCGGGATACAAGCCTGCTTCGCCACGTACCGTCTGGTAACTGCCCAGCCACCCAAACCCTTAGGGTTTGGTTCTTCGATTTATTGAGGGCTGCCTCAAGGATTGAAGCAGCCCTTATTTCTCTAAAGCATATTAATCTCACCCGACTGGTCTAAAACCGGATAGAACTGCAGAGCGCGCTGCCGTTTTGTCCGGTAGAAATGCTTGTTGATCTTTCTCAACAGCTTTCTTCGCTCCCGAACCTGCTGGCGAACTTCGCGGATCTTTCTGGAAGGTTCGCCGCCCCACGAGGCCCCTTTTAGGTAGTCCTTATCCTGATACTGTCTCTCACACAAAATCGCCAGAGCATACCCGTTGTGATTTTGAAGCGCCTCAACCGTTAACTGTTCATCACAGTAATCCTGAAGGTAACTTTGCCCTGGTGGAATTACCAAAAGCCCTCCCCTTTATAAGATTTTGATAGAGATTATGATAAGGCAGAAAGTCGGTGGTGTCAATAGCGGAACTGTAGTGTTAGTGAGGATAAACCAACTAGCTTCCCAGACTGTAGATGATTAAGAAGACAGCGGCGATCCAGAGGAACACCGTACTCAAAAGGGGAAGATCAGAAAGGAGGACCTTCTCCGGGGACTCCCCTTCCTTTTTCTCATAGATCACATAAAGATAACGCGCTACCCCGTAAATCACAATCGGGATGGTCAACATCATCCAGCGGGGAGTAGCCATCGTTGAGGGGATAAGCCCCGCTAAAAATGTCGCCTCCGTTGTCGGTGAGGTTTGGAAGGCGAAAAGGGAGTAGGTGATGATCGTAAAAGCCGCCGCCATCGAGATCATACTGTCCAAAAGAGTGTCGGGATATTCCCTTAAAGTAATCCGTGTCAAAAGCTTTTGATGAAGGGAAGAAAGAAGGGTTCTTTCCGAGCGTCTTTTTCCAAAAGCCAAAAGAAGTGCCAAACCGATTACCGAGAGAGTCAACCAGGAGGAGATCGGGGTGGGGATGATAAAGGCGCCGGCGTAAACACGAAGGATAAAAGCAAAGGCAACAATTAAGGCATCAAGGATGATCAAGTTTCGGAAAACCAGACTGTAGAGGAGCTGAAGGATGAAAAAAGCAAGAGCAAGATTGAAGAAGAACTGGTTAAAGCGAAGGGCAATCCAAATTAAAGAACCAGCAGCAAAAATAGCAAAAGCGGCAGCAGCGATAGGGAGAGGGAGGGTGCCTTTGGCAATCGGACGCTCTTTTTTAAACGGATGGCGTTGGTCGCGTTGGCGGTCAATAATGTCGTTGAAAAGATAGACGCTTGAGGAAAGAAGGGAGAAAGCAAGAAATGCTTCCCCTACCTTAAAAAGAATCTCCGCTTCAAGAAGCTGTCCCCAAAAGAAGATTGCGGCAAAAAGGCTTAAATTCTTAAGCCACTGTGTCGGCCGCATCGAAATGATTAGCGCCTTCAAAATTTTCATCAGGATTATTCTATCATTCCTGACCTCCCGCCGCCCCGTGGCTCATCCGGGGCGGAGGGTGCTACAATTTGAGTGGAGCGAAAATTGCTAGTGAGCGGAGTGAGCGTCCAATTCATGAGCGAAGCGAAAATTGCTAGGTTTGGCGAAAGCCGAACCGTCAAATTTAACTGACCCCTGCCTCGAGCAGGGTATTTTTGAAGAAAATGCCGGAAGAAATTAAAATCGTGGAGGAAAGTTTGAAATGAAAACCACCCTCGTTTCGCCAAGGCTTCAGAAGGGCACTGCCAAAATCCACCAACCTATCCTTTCCCAATTATCTTAATCTTTAGTATCTTTAACTTGTCTTTAAGTCCCATTTCTCTCCAGAGCACGTTATAACGCGTTATAACACCCAAAAATTAATTTGTGATAGTATAGCAGCAATGTCTAAACCACCCCTGATTATCAGAAAAATCATAAAAGTTGGAAACTCGATCGGTGTAAGGCGCTAAAGCAACCTTGTTCTCTCTGAGAATGACGATCGATCGGGCAATCCTCGATCGTGTAGGGATAAACCCTGGAAATTGGGTGGAGGTCAAACCGGGGAAGAGAAAAGGGACTTTGGTTATCAAGAAGCTTAAGTAAGCTTGACCAAAATCCATCCATCTGTCCCGCCGTTTTGTTAACCCTTGACTTGCGGGTTACTATGTGTTAACTTAGTTACAGTTGGTTAACATGAGCAACAAAGAGTTTCTTTCCACAGCTGAATTAGCGGAGATCCTTGGCATCAGCCGAGTGGCTGTATTCAAAA
>CAYPTJ010000044.1:0-2717 GCA_964413845.1 uncultured Candidatus Saccharibacteria bacterium
GTTGAAGGTAGCAAGGAACGTTTTCACCTTGCCTCGCACTCCTTCAAGAGGCGGGTGTCGACCCAGGAAATCCACCAGTCGCTGGAGTTGATCCCCACATATCCACTCTGCCGCCCCGGGAATCTCCACCAGCTGGCTAACTACCTCGGCACGAATCTCCCCCGCTAAGGGAACTTCATACTCCAGATCTGCCCGATCTGGGTAGTAATTCTGCTCTAAAAGGGTAAGAAGAAATTCAATCCTTTCCTTCCAAATAGGACTCCAAACATTCCTGGCCGCAACCGCCAACCCGAGGGCGATCTGCGGCTTATGACCATGTTTCTTGAAGATCTGCTCCAGATCCTCAATGGTCGCGTCCTCTGATTTTTTAGGTGCCACGGCACTCTCCTTTTGGCTGACCCACCACAACTTCGCAGATGTTGGCAGGCCGCCGGTTTTACTCATCCACCGCAATGGGTAGATGGCAATTTCTATTATAGGTCAGGCACCAGAGGGTGTCAAATAACTAATGTCTAATGACGAATGACGAAGGAATTAATAAATGACCGAATGACTAAAATCAACTCTTTTTCTTAGAGGACCTGAGAATAGAGGCGAAAATTAAATGGAGCTCATTTGCTTCTTTCCAAAGCTCCTTTGCCTCATCTCTGAGTTCTGAACAAACCTTAGCTACCATGCGTAGCCAAAACTTACTTTCTCTTGCCTCTTTCTTACAAGTGGTTATCTTATGATTAAAATCCTTCTTTGAGGACGCATCATCAGCTTCGCAATAATTAGCACCTACGCTTGTGCCTGCTCTGATAAGCTGACTGATGATGGGGATAGTTACTGGGTTACGCGAAACTTTCTTGGCAAAGTCAATAATCGCCTCTCCAAACCTGGCTGTTCTTTCTTCTAAATCGTATTCTCCCTTGCTTCTCCTCTTCTCATTCGGCATTAGATAATTAGACATTCATTAGTCATTAGGAAATTAGGAATTCGTCATTAAATGGTTTATCTCCAACCGGCGCCAATGGCTTTAAGGGAGAGGGCAAGCTTCTGGTTCTTGGGATCAACTTTGATCACCCGCGCTTCAACCTCATCCCCCTCCGCCAAAGGACCGGTGGTTTCGGTGACGTGAATCAAGCCCTCGATTCCCGGCTCCAACTCGACAAAGGCGCCGAAATCGGTGATCTTGGTTACCTTGCCCTTAACTTTTGCCCCTACCAAATACTTTTCGGCAACCTTCTCCCAAGGGTTGGGAAGGGTTCGCTTGTGAGAAAGAAGGATCCTTCCCTCCTTTTCATTAACCTCGATCACTTGTACTTTAAGCCCATCGCCAATTTTAAACAGCTTTTTCGGGTCGCTCACTTTTTCCCATGCAAGTTCCGAGATATGAACCATCCCCTCCAGAGAGTCAAACTTTACAAAAACACCAAAGGGGGTGATTGAGGTGATTTCACCCTCAAAGATCTCTCCCACTTTAACCTTAGTAATCTTTGCTATTTCCTCCTGCCGCTGCCGCTCCGTTAAGGCTTCTCGCTCGGAAAGAACAATTCTTCCTACCTGCCGCTCAAGCTCAATCAATTTTACTGCCAGGGTCTCACCAATCAGTTTTCCAGCATTCGCTGCCATCTTGTTTTTAAGGGAGAGGTGGGAGAAGGGGATAAATCCACGCTGACTCCCAAAGCGCACGACCACCCCGCCCTTGTTTGGCCCAACTACCTCAACTTCTATCACCTCCTCTTTTTCAAACATCCGCTCAAGCCTTCGCCAATCGCGCTCTGGTTCCGCTTTCCTTAAGGAGAGAAGAACAAAACCTTGATTATCCTCCGCCTGCAAAACCGTCGCTAAGACTCTATCTCCTTCCTTAATTTTCTTAAAGGTTTCCGCCTCATCCTCCAACTCATTACCGCTGACGAGCCCTTCCGCTTTTGCTCCAATATCAAGGATCAGCTCATCTTTCTTTTTGGAAATAACAATTCCCTCAACGACCTCATTGGGCCGAAGTCTTCTTACCCTTGCCTTGGATTTCTCTAAAAGTTTTGCCATCCTTCGGCTTCGCTCAGGATAGTCCCGAGCCTGTCGAGGGGCCATCAGATCTTTTTCTGCCATAACAAGGGAAATATAGCACGGGAATCGGAAAGAGTAAAGAAGTTGGGAGTCTGGAGTCAGGAGTTAAAACTAATGACTAATGGCTAATGACTAATAACTAAATTATGCCCCGGCAACGACCTATTTCCAAATAAGGAAACAGGAAGTTATCCGGGCATTTTGCAAAGCAAAATGTCCCGGCAACGACCTACTCTCCCCCAAGTCAAACCTGGAGTACCATCAGCGCTGAGAGCTTTTACGACCCTGTTCGGAATGGGAAGGGGTAGAACACTCTCGCTCAAGTCACCGGGACATTTCGATTCCACTCAATGCAAGCACTCTGAAATCTGAATAGAAGTTTTAGATCTTGAAAAATAATCGACCTATTAGTGCGGCTTGGCTGAACACATTACTGTGCTTACACCTACCGTCTATCAACCTTGTGGTCTACAAGGGGTCTTTTCCTCATCTTGGGGTGGGCTTCGTGCTTAGATGCTTTCAGCGCTTATCCCAGCAAACATAGCTACCCAGCAATGCTCCTGGTGGAACAACTGGTGCACCAGAGGTTTGCCCCCTCCGGTCCTCTCGTACTAGGAGAGGATTCCCCTCAAGAAATTATCCGCCCGCAGCGGATTAAGTCCGAA
>CAYPTJ010000045.1:0-22660 GCA_964413845.1 uncultured Candidatus Saccharibacteria bacterium
GAGTACAGGGATTTGGTCACGTCCTTTTCGGGAACCGACAAACCTCGCCTTTTGCCGGCTTCCTTCTCGCTATTTTTACGATAGTACGGTTTCTCTTAGAGGTTCCTCTCTGGGTGCTCTACTGGGCTTGGCGAAGCTACTTTGGGGTGATCTTCATAGCAATAGTCGTAGGATTGATAGGTCTATTTGTTGGTGCACTTGTAATCCCAACAGGAGGGCTGGTTGCTACAGAGGCGGAGTTAGGACCTTGGATATACCCCGCGGCCTGGTTCTACCTTACGGTCGTCAGCCTCCTGTTTTTTGCCCCCACAATCTGGCAACTTCAAGCCACAAAAGATTGGTGGACACCAGGGGCAAAGCAGGAAGGAACACCGCTGAAACAAAAGTAGCGTCGCCTTGCTCCTTGCTTTCTCGCTACGCTCGAATGTAGATTGGTACCCTCGCGATCTTCCGGTTGCGAGGGTTTTCTCTTTCATAAGCTCTGGGGATCAACCCGAACTGAAGGACCCATGGTCGATTTCAAATAGATGGATCTGACGAACTCTCCCCTCACCTTAGTCGGTTTAACCCGATTCAGCTCAGCAACGATTGTCTTTAAGTTTTCGGCTAATTTCTCTTCTGCGAAGGAGACCTTCCCAATTACGGTATGGATGATCGGTTGATTTTCCGTCTTCAGCTCCACCCGACCTTTCTTCAACTGGGCGACGATCTCCGCTGGTTTATCGATCACCGTCCCTGATTTCGGTGAGGGCATCAACCCGGAGGGGCCAAGAATCCGGGCGATCTTGCTAATTTGGGCATAAACTCTGGGGTTGCTGCAACCGCATTAAATGGAGCTTTGCCGGTTGTCGCAATCTTCTCAATCGTTGCCTCATCACCGATCTCATCTGCCCCAGCATCCAACGCTGCCTTTGCCTCTTTGCCCTTAGCAAAAACAAGAACTTTTACCCCTTTCCCCGTCCCGTGAGGCAAAGTAACCAGTGTCCTTATCTGCTGTTCTGTCTTGTCAGCTTCTAAACCGAGGTTGATATGAGCCTCAACCGTGGCATCGAAGTTAGCGTAGGAACTTTCCTTAACAAGTTTTACCGCCTCTGGCAAAGGATAAACCCTCCCCGCCTCCCGCCCTTGGCGAGGCTCGCCTCCGGCGGCAACCTTTGCTTTTGCTGCTTGATACCTCTTCCCCCGACCCTTTCCACCAAAGGCGGATTTCGTCCCGCTTGCGGGACTCAACTTTTTTCTGCTCTCCTTCCCTCTCCCAATTTCCGTGATTGCAGACTTTTTAACCGGTTCCTCTGCCTCTTTTGTCTTTCCACTGATAACTTTTTTGATCCTTCTTCCACCCATTGGTAGTTATTAGTTTACAGTTTACAGTTTACAGTTCACAGATACTGTTTACTGTCCACTGTTGACTGTTAACTAGGTCACTCCGTGACCTCAATCCCCATACTTTTTGCCGTTCCTTCAACGATCTTCATCGCTGCCTCGATGCTTTCGGCATTAAGGTCGGACATCTTCTTCTTTGCAATTTCCTGAAGTTGGGCACGAGTAACCTTCCCTGCTTTTTCTCGTGGAACCGTACCTGACCCCTTCTCGATTCCTGCAGCCTTCTTAAGAAGCTCCGCGGTGGGTGGAGTTTTGATAACAAAATCAAAGCTTCGATCCTCGTAGATTGTGACAACTGCAGGAATGATCTGGCCCTCAAGATCTTTTGTTATTTCATTGTAGGCTTTGCAGAAATTCATAATCGCCACCCCATGCTGCCCCAAAGCCGGTCCCACCGGCGGTGCCGGAGTTGCTTGTCCCGCAGGGATATTTAATTTAACAGTTGCTTTAATTTTTTTTGCCACTTTTTGCTGTACCTTTCATAATCTAGAAACTTGCAAAAAGTCTAACTCTACAGGGGTTTCGCGACCAAAGATCGAAATTAAAACCTTGACCTTCCCCTTCTCCCCGTCAATCTCCTCCACCTTCCCAAGAAAGTCGGTGAAAGGACCATCAATAATCTTTACCGTCTCCCCTTCTTTAAAGGAGACCTCAAGTTTTGGCGCTTCCAATCTGGTAAACCGAAGGATTGCATCTACCTCATTTGGAGGAAGGGAGGTTGGCCTTGCGCCGGCACCAACAAATCCCGTCACTCCGGTAGTATTTCGCACCACCGTCCAAGTGTCATTCGTAAGAACCATCTTCACCATCACGTATCCCGGGAAAAGACGTTCACGAATCGTTTTCTTTTTCCCATCAGAAATGACCACCTTCTCGCAAGTGGGAACCAAAATCTCTTGAATGAGATTTTTCATCCCAAAGGACTCCACCCTTTGGCGAAGAGTTCCGGCAACTTTCGCCTCATGTCCGGAGGAAGTATGAATAATGAACCAATGCGCTTCTTGTTCCATTTACTGCATTGAGAATCGAACCATTAAATTAAAAAAGTAGTCCAAGGCGGCAAGAATCACCGCCACTGCGACAGTCACGGTAAGAACCGCAACCGTAAGTTGGACGGTTTTTTCCCGACCTGGCCAGGTTACACGCTTGAACTCTGCCTGTGCTTCCTTTAAGAAGGTGACAATCTGATTCATTTAAAAACGACTCTTAACGAGCCGTTGTCAAGAGTGGACACGCAGCCCCGTTTGGCGGGGCGAGGACCACTCTTGTTTGTTCGTGTATCCCACGAACAAAACAACTTTAACGCTATACACTAGCAAAGTCAACCTTTTGGCGGTACAGTTGGTTCACATACTCCTTGAGCATCCGCGCCGTGGTACAGCAAGGTGCAATAGTGGCAATTGCATTTTTGACTTTCCCCACCCATTCCTTAGGTACCCCCGCCACTTTTCGATAGTAAAGGGGAACGATCTCTTTTTCCAAAAGATTGTAAAAAGAGGCTGCGCTTCGACTACGCTCAGCGTAAACTCCATCCGGCCCCTCTTGTGGTGAGCCTGCCGAACCATCAATCACCCAACCATTTTTCCCATCATAAGCTTCCGCCCACCAACCATCAAGCGTTGAGGCGTGAAGAACCCCGTTATAAAGTGCCTTCATCCCAGAGGTCCCGCAAGCTTCACGCCCAGGAAGAGGGGTGTTCAACCAAACATCCGAGCCGGAAGTAAGAAGTTGAGCGAGCTTGAGTCCGTAATCCTCCAAAAAGATTAACCGCCCCTCTAGCCTTGGGTCAAAAGATGCTTTCACAAGGGCTTGTACTGCTTCTTTTCCCCGCTCATCTTGCGGATGTATCTTTCCCGCAACAAGAAGATAAGCGGGGTATTTGGAGTTACACAGAATTGAAGCTAAGCGTGAAAGATCAGAGATAAGAAGCGTTGGTTGTTTGTACTCTACCAGCCTTCGAGCATAACTTAGAATAAGCGCTTCTGGATCAATCTTCTTTCCCGTCCGTTGCAATACTTCATCAGCCAATCTCTTCTTCACCAAAAATCTTGCCTGCCAAAAAGCTTCATCAGGCGCTGCCGCAATCTTCCTCCAAAGGGAAGGATCGCCCGTAATTCGCCGCCAATCTGAAGAGAGGTATCGGTCATAAAGCGCTCCGATAGGATCTGCAACCCACCTTGGAGGGTAAACCGCATTGGTGATGTAGGCGATAGGTATTTTATCTTCCGGGGCATTGGCCCAAACAAATCCCCAGCGTTTTTGCGAAGCTTTTTGATGTGCTTGGCTAACGGCGTTCACAATTCCACTGCAACGCATCGAAAAAACTGTGGCGCTAAAAACCTTCTGGCCTTCAACTTTGCGTGCTCCTAATTCAAAAAGTTTATCTGGGGAAACAGATAATCCCGCAAAAAGGGTATTAAAGTAAGGCGTTATCTCCCCAAAGGTAAAAATACTTTCTGCTCCGGGATCAATCGTATGAGTGGTGAAAACTGTCTCTTCACCTGTCCTCTGGCATGCCTCCTCGAAGTTATCTCCCCCCCTCACTCTCTCGCGAATCCGCTCCAACAGGCAGAAAGAGGTGTGGTCATCATTAAGGTGCCAAACCGAAATCTCCTCCCCCAGCTTTCGCAAAGCTCGTACTCCCCCAATCCCCAAAAGGGCATCGCGTTCTATATGCGGCGGCCAATCCCGCCCATCGTAAAGTCGGTAGGCTAGGGTTCGGTCTGCTTCACTGTTCTTGGGAAGATCAGTATCCAAAAGGTAAAGATTAACCCCCTCAATCTCCTTCTTCCAAACCTTAAGATATACTTTGCGGTCAGGGAAGGGAACCTCAACCACCACACCCGTTTCGGAAAGACCAGCTTCCTGAGGATTAAGCTTGATGCACTCCTCCTTGACGTTTCCTTCCTCATCCACCCGCTGATGGGAACATCCCGCCAGGTAAAGAAGGGTAACTCCTACCAAAGGAAGGTCAAGATCGCCTGCTTGATACAAAATATCCGCTGCCAAAACCCCTAACCCCCCGGCGAAGATAGGTAATTCATCAGATAAAGCGAATTCTGGTGAAAAATAGGCGATTTTACCTTTTGGCATATGTCTTACACCTTACTGAATTATTACATTTTGCAAACTCCAAAGCTTGCCTATAAAGTGAGGTATATTCCTCCGCGGACCTCTCCCACGAAAAATCCTTTTGCATCGCCACCGTAACCATCTGTCTCCATTTTGGCGTACTAAAAGCCTTGAGCGCACGGCGTAAACAAGCCAACATTTGGCTTGCTTCGTACTTTCCAAAGACGAAACCATTTTCCCCATCAACAACCGCATCATTGAGACCTCCTGTGGCATGAACTAAAGGTAAAACACCATAACGCATTACAATCATTGGGGTTAATCCCGAGGGTTCAAACCGAGAGGGGATAAGAAAGAGATCGGAGGCGGCACAAATCCTTTTTGTTAAGGAAGGGTCGTCTGCGATCTGAACACTAAATTTACCCGAGTGACTCCTAGCAAGATCCCGAACCTGCCTTTCGTAGCGTGAGTCTCCCACTCCTAAAAGAACAAATTGAATCGGCAGATCCATCATCCTTCCGAAACCTTCAATGATAAGACTCAAGCCCTTCTGGTCAGTTAAACAACCAACAAATCCAATAAGCATTTTCTTTTGATCAACCGCAAGTCCTAACTCCTCTTGCAACTTCTTTTTATTTGCAGCCTTTCCTTCCCCAAAGTTGTTGAGATCAAAATTTTGATAGATCTCTTTATCTTGGGAAGGATCATAAACTTCGCAGTTAATACCGTTTAAAACCCCAAAAAGATAGGCTTTCCGGATTCGTAAAATCTCATGAAATCCTTCACCAAATTCAGGCGATAAAACCTCTTTGGCGTAGGTTGGTGAAACTGCACTGATGAGATCAGCATCGATTATCCCCTGAAGAAGTTGATCAACACTTCTTTCCTGAGAATCCCATTCTAAAGTTCTAAGATCCGCCTCTGTCAGACCAAGAGGAAAGAGAACCTCACTGGCAGTGACGCCTTGCATTGTAAGGTTGTGAATTGTCAGAACAGTAGCATAGGGGAGGTTGAGCTTCCGCACAATGCTTGAAACAAGGGCGGTGTGCCAGTCATGAAGATGAATTACATCTGGCTTAAAACCCCAATGCGGGAGGTTGTGAACCACCTGCCGCGAGAAATATCCAAAACGTTGCGGGTCTATATCCGTTCCCCAATAAGGCTTTTCTGAGCTTCCAAAATAATCCTCGTTCTCTACCAAAAAAACGGGAATGTCGCTTCCAGGAAGTGTTTTGATACCAGAGAGACCTTTGTAGGCAGGAAGAACAATTCCTACCTCAACCCCCAACCCCCGAAGCGCCTTAGAAAGAGATCCAACCGCGTAGGCTAACCCACCAACTTCTACCAACGGTGCACATTCCGAAGCAGCAAAAAGAACCTTAAGCGCCATTCTCCTTTATAAAATCATCGACTGCTTTTGACAACTTTTCCGCCGCCTTTGTTAAATCTGGAATCCCTATCTCCCTAACAATAGGGAGGATAACTCTTCTTGCAAACTCCGCCGAGTGCTGGGGGTTGGGGTGCCATTCCTTCTTCCCTAAAAAGTGCCAGGGAACGTCAGAGGCAAGTGTAATTAAACTCTCTTTAGGGAAGTCGGGATGGTAAAGCCGGTTAAACGTTTCCACAAATCTTTCCCAAGCTTTAATAATTTTCGCGGTAGGTTGCAGGAGATGGCGCGGAGCCCAATAAGGATAGGGATCATCCTCTTTTGCCGCTGGCTCCCAAGAAGAAGCCTTAACCTCCTCAATGCCTACTGTCGGAGCAGCCTCCCAATCAATTTCTCCGGGGAGAGTAAAACGAATCCTCCCCGATGCCACGTCGGGGCGGCTTCCTTTTCTCGCTTCGCTCGAAAAGCCAAGTTTTGCTTCCACCAACCCTTTAACTTCCTTTACCCTCTCCTCAAACTTGGCTAACCCATACTTGGAACCAGCATTCTCAAGATCTCGCACTAAAACAATCTCCTTTGAGGAGTTTAACGCCTCCAAAAGCGCCACAAAATCTTTCCCGGAGTGGGTTGCCTGAAGAGCAGCATCCCAATCCAAATCTTCCGGCGCGTAAGGGGGCTTGCTTTGATAATCCTCAGCGTTCATAAAAATGTCTTTTAAAAGAGTATTGCAGACGATTGCCCGTTGGAAGTTACCCTCCGCAAATTCAATCCTTACAAAACCAGAAAATTGCCTCTTCCCTAAAGATCCATCGGGAACTACAACTGCCAAATCCGGGGCAACCTCATGCACCGTCGTTAAACTTCGCTGATCTACCGCCCCCTCAGGGAACCAGAACCAGGTGGGCTTGCCTAAGAACTTCGCAACCACCACCAGATCTTCCACCACCTCGCGCTTGATCACCTCATCGCTTAACAAAGGGAAAATCGGGTGGGAGTAGCCACTCGCTCCAATCTCGATGTTCCCCCTCTGGCAGGCCTCTTTCAGATTCGTTAATGTCTCCAGAGCCAACCCTCGAATCGGATCATCTGCAGCAAACCAAGCCTCAATTGTCCAACCCTGAAGCTGTAACCCTCGCCGGATTATGCCTTTTTGCATTGCTCGCGAGAGAGGCAAAAAAATCTCCATTAAGTTTTTCTCTACCCAAGGAGGAATAAAGTCTGGAGGCTGGAAAGCTTGGTAAGCGTGGGTGAGATCAAAAACGATCACGCCTTTAATCTACACAATATAAAGCTTACTTGCAAATCACACTATAGGATAGGGGGACCTTAGCGGTGAAGAAAATTTTCTAGCTCGACAGCATTCCAGCTGTTGAGGAGTTGCTCTTTCTTAAACCCTAGTTCAAAAGCTCTCGCTAACCACTGTTCATAAAATTCAACTTCGTTTTTTGTCAAAGGAACCTCAAGGAAATGTTTTTCAAGCCGCATCCGCAGCTTCTTTCGCGGTGCTCCACCCCACTTGGTGTAGATCCGATGAAGATCCCGCAGATACTCACCGACGATCTCCTTTTTCGCCGGATCAAACTTTTCCATTATCCTCTTGATCCCCTCCTCGAATGTTTCCTCTTTGGGGTAACAGTGTCTGTATAAATGAACTGCATAATTTCTTAGCGTATGCTTTTCCTCACTTGGGTAAGGGAGCTGCCAAAAGAGAGGATCAAGCTCACGCCAATAGCGCTTCTCCTTGTCGGCAACTTCGGCCGTCAATCCCAAAAGTCGCTCCAGAGCTTCTGCATCACCGGCCCTACGAAACCCCGGGGGTTTCCCAGCTTTAAACTCCAGGGGTTTAAGACCTTGGATATCCCGCTTCAACCAATACGAAAACCCATGAAAATCTCCCCCGAAAGAGAAGCAGTTATCATTTTTGATCAAGGCGGCAAGCGTTTCTTCATCAAAGCCCTTGTCGGCGTTGATCTCAAAAGCGACCCTCTGTTCTCGCGCCAGATTAGCAATCTCCTCAAAGCCACGACGATCCTCGCGGTAGATCCGTTCCAAAGCATCAAACGGATGGGCCAAGATCTGAAACATTCCCGAATTAATCGCGGCCTTAAAAGCTAAGATAAGCTCCGCAATAGGAATGTCGAAGCGGTTGGTGTAGATCAGACTTTTGTGAAAGTGAAAAGAGAGCAAGGAAACCTCAGGGTTATAGTAGGCAAGTAATTTCTCTCCCGGATTGAAACCAATTTTACCTCCCTTCTCAATCAAAACATCACACTCCATTCCCTTAAAGATTCGACCGAAAAACGTGAAGGTCAGTTTTGTTGTTCAACACAACGCTCTCTCGATATTCTCCAGTAAAAAGGATGAAACCTCCTCTGCTACCTTTTTCTCCTCCGGTACTTTCGTAATCTTAAAATGATTTAGGTTTCCGATCCCCTGTAAGATCACCTCCAAGCGGAAAAGCTGATCAAAAACCTCTTTATCTTTCTGTGAAGCCCAAAAACGCTCAAAAAACTCGGATTGAAAATCCTTGTTGCGGAAGCTTCGGACCCAAAGCTCAACAAAATCGTGAGCGAGATTCCCCCATCCAACATTCTCCCAATCGATCACCTGCATCTCCCCTTTGCCAACAAAGATATGGGGGCCATAAAACTCGTGATGGGTGATTACTATCTGATTTTGGTTAAAGAGGCGATGGCGCTTCCTGGTAAACCCATCAGCTTTTGCAGACAGTATTTTCCCCAAGACACCAGCTTTATCCGTCTGCATAAGAGAGATGTAATCGGCTAATGAATATCGGGAGAAGTATTTCTCGAACTGCGGCTGAGGTTTCTCGCTCAAACGATGAAGGCTAGCCAGAAACTCCAAAGAGTGTTTGAGATTCTGCTCGGTGAAAAAAGAGTCTTTAATTAAGAATGGACTCTCCCCCAGCTCCTGCGACTCACCTTTCACCCACTCCTCCAAAAGCCAGAAAAAACCTTCCTTTATCCCCTTAGCATAGAATTTGGGAGCGTATCTGAGCTTAGCGTGTCGCAGGAAAACGGCTTCCCGCCTCAACCGTAAGCGTGCTTTGGGAAGACGCTCCGCCGCCGCGGCAAGATCGGCTTTAAAAATCACCTTCTCCCCCCCGCCCGTGGTGACCCGCTTCGCCGCGAGGCGAGGGCTCGCCCTTGGCGGCCGATAATCTCCCCCCACCACATAAAAGCGCGGACCTTCTCGAAAGGTCTTGGTAAGCGTGAAATTCAACTTGTCAAAAACTGGCTGGAAGAGCTTTTGATAGTTCACAGCAGGCTTCGTCTTTCGGTTAGGGTTACGATGCCCGTTTCGGTAACGTTATTCGGTGACGTAACCGTCAGACCCTTTACGATACGGGCTTCGTTACCGTTACCGCTTTACGTTCTCACCTTTTATATAACCCTCCAATTCCTTAATCCGATCTCTTAACTGCACTGCCCGTTCGTACTCTCGATTTTTGACCACCTGCTCCAACTCCTGTTTGATCGTCTCGATCATCTTTTGAAGCTCACCCTTTGGAAGCTCAGGAAGACCGCGGTCAGTGAGCATCCGCATCGTTTCATCCTCTTGTCTCGCTAACTCTTCCACCTTCCCTGAACGCTGCCACTCAAACCCGGTGGTGATAATCCGGTAATAAAGGTCCTGGGCTTGACGCTTGTTATACTCAGGAGCATCGGATACAGCCAAGACTGTTTCTTTGAGCTCATATGCTCCCCGCTCAATCATCTCCAAACTCCACCAAGGGCGGGCGCAAGCCCACCAAAACTGATCACTGTGAAGAGCCTCATCAAGCATCTCCCGTGCAGGACCCGGATCGGCTGACTCACGAACCATCTTAATCGCCAAATTAGTCAATTCCCACTGCATCGCGTGAATTTCGTTCCCTGGATCCTCCCAGCGCGCAAAGGGAACATTTGTCTCAAGGTCTTTTTGCATTAAGGCCCAAGTGGCCGGTCTGGTTTCTGTCACCTCCCGCATTGGGAAAAGCTTAGGGAGTTCAGAGATAAGAGCGGTTTTGATTTGGGGTGTTTTGTAAAGCCCAAACAAAAGCTTCTCCATCCCCGGGCGGTGATGACCAAAAGTCTCCGCATCCATTGCAGTTAAAAGATATTCATCTCGATGAATCCGATCTCCTAACTCCTGCAAAAAAAGCTTCGCTGTCCCCAGCTGCCCAGAGAGAATTTTGTAAGAAATATCTCGCTGCCGGAAGTAGATCTTCAACCTCTCCCCTTCCCCAGCTTGCCCTGCCTCGCCGGCAGGCAGGCCTGAGCCCCGCCGAAGGGTTGTTCCCATCACCTCATAGATCTTTTGGTAATCAACAACGTTGAATTTTGGTTGATAGGAGAGCTCCTCGACAATGATCCATTCATAACCCATCTCCGCCACCGCCTCAGCGACTTTGCGATCGTACGCCATCTCCGGGGGAAAGAAGCCTTTCGGCTGATAAAGCTCACCAAAGTATTTCTGATTCGTTTGCCGCGAAAGTTCAATCTGACGAATGATCTCATCGCGCGGAAGGCGAGGAAGAAGAGGGTGGTACTTGGCACTTTCGGTTAGTTCAATCTGACCACGCTTCAGAAGCTCACGAAACCCATCAATCACATCCCGGTGCCCAAACTTGTCCCAAAATTCAACTAAAACCGCACTAATATTTAAAGTAACCTTAGCATTGGGTGCTTTCTCCAACTCATGGAGAATCCGCCGGTAGGCTTCGTTGGTAACTCGATCAACCCAGTATTTCTTCTGGGTTGGAGGTTGGTAAAAGTGGAGGAAATTAACCCAGATCATTAGTTTGTAGTTTACAGTTCACAGTTCATAGTTCATAGTTCGCAGATACCGTCTACTGTCCACTGTCCGCTGTCTACTGTTAACTGATTATCGGCTTCTTCCCATAAAGCTTTGTCCCTTTGGTGACAATTTCATCATACAGCCTCTGAGCTCTTTGGCGCTCGTCTCGGCTTACCCCGAATGAGGTATTAACCACCTTCAGCAACATTTTTGCACCGCGCGCAACCATCCCGGGGTGCCAAAAAGGGGCGTGCGAAGCCCACCAAAATTGATCACTGTGAAGAGCCTTATCCAAGAGGTGCCTTGTTTTATCATCCGCTTTTGGTGGACCGGCACGTTTAACTACCTCAATCGCCAAACCGAGAAGCTCCCACTGTTTGCTATGCAGAGGGCTTCGGGGATTGTCCCAACGCGGATACGCAATCCCCCGTCGACATTCAATCGCGGAAGATGCCCAACTACACTCCAACGGCTCTGTTTCCAACTGTTTTGGGAAAAGAGTCAAAAGATCAGAAATGGTAACACTCTCAAACTCCTTATACAAATCATTAAGAAGGGTAAATGCGTTTGGTCGATGGTGACCAAAGGTTTCTCCGTCCATCGCTGTCAAAAGGTAGCCCTTCCCTTCTTTTGTCTTTTGCTTAAATTCCAAGATATTTTTAACACTACCAAAAGCAATCGCCAACGAAAGGTCGCGGCTCCGAAAGAAGATCTTTAACTTGCTTCCAGTCAATCGATAAATAGCGTCCCTTCGAACCTTACCTTTCCCTGGGTAAGTTACCTCCTCTATCAGAACCCAGTCATAACCCAGCCGAGAAATGATCTCCCCTACCCTTCTGGAGTATGCCATCTCTGGGGGAAAAAAGCCTCGCGGTTTAAAAACCCCAAAGTACTGGCGGTTTATCTCCTCATTTAATTTGACCTGTCGTTCAACCTCATCCTCAGGTAGCCGCGCCAGAAGGGGGTGATAAGCGGCTGTACCAGTTAACTCAATCTGCCCTTTCTCCACCAAACGGGCAAGCCGCCTTATCAAGTCAAAGTAACCGTAAGCAGCTAACTGCTCCGTTAACGAGGCGGGAATGTTGATTGTGGCTTTTGCTTTGGGATTGCGCTCAAAGGTTTCAACCAGTGGGGCGTAAGATTCAACCGCAATCTTCTTTAAAATGCGGGGGTATTGCGTTGGCGGTTGGTAAATGTGGAGAAATGGAGCCCAAATCATAGTTAATAGTTTCAGCCAGAGGCTGATCCGCCTTTGGCGGAAATAGTTAATAGTTGATAGTTAAAGAAAATAACAATAGCCGAGCAATCCATCATTCGTCCAAAGGAACTGGAGATTTTGGCGAAAGCAACTCCTGCCTCTTAAAGTAGATTGCCTTGCGATAAAGCTGCCCGTAGCGACGGGCAGAGGCACCCCAAGAAAAATCCGCCGCCATCGCCCGCTTTACCAATTCCTGCCACACCTTTGGATGGTGGAAGTCCTCATATGCCCGAACCAGTTGCGCAAAAAGTGCCCAACGGTCATACTCGGCAAAAACAAATCCTGTCCCTTTCTCTTTAACGGCATCAAGATCCTCAACCGTATCCGCTAACCCTCCTGTTTTTCTGACAATCGGGACACAACCATACCGCATCGCCTCAAGCTGAACCAAACCCGAGGGCTCAAAGCGAGAGGGAACAACGATACAATCTGCCCCCGCAAAAACAAGCCGGGGAAGAGTGTAGTTGAGCATCAGGTGCGTCCCCACCTTCTTGGGGAATCGTTTCTGGAGCTCTTGAAAAGCAGCAACATACCTCCCCTCTCCACCGCCGATCACAATAAACTGCGCGTCAAACCCGGAAAGGAAATGGGAGAGTGCTTCAAGAAGAATATCAATCCCTTTCTGATCAGCGAGCCGAGTTACCATCCCCAAAACAAACTTCTCTTTATCTTCAGGAAGGCTAAACTCCCTTTGAAGAGCGATTTTGTTTTCCAACCGACGACCTATCGATGAGGAGGTGTAGTTTACAGGGATAAGAGAATCGGTTGCAGGATTAAACTCCTCATAATCAATCCCATTCACCACCCCAAAAAGTTTGGAGCGAACTTCCATCAAAAGCTTATCCAACCCCTCCCCGTATTCTGGAGTAATAATCTCCCGCGCGTAGGTCTCAGAAACGGTGTTGATCGCATCGGCGTAAAGGATTCCCCGGCGCATGAAGTTCTGCTTTTTGAGCCGCTCTGAGAAGAAGGGGGCAATCGGCGAGCGCCCGTCATCAAAGTCCAACTCCGTAATCTGCCGATGATCGAACATCCCTTGAAAATGCAGGTTATGGATTGTGAAAAGAGTGGCGATCCCCCCCAAATCGCGACTTTTTGCGTAAACCGTTTTTAAGTAATTGGGGGCTGCCCCCGTTTGCCAATCGTGGGCATGGATCACCTGGGGTTTCCACTCAAAATGACGCAAAAACTCCAGCGCTCCTCGGGAAAGAAGAGAAAACCGAATCGGGTCGTCACTATAACCGTAAACGTTAGCACGCTTCTCGTAATACTCCATGTTTTCAAGAAAATAGGTCCGCACCCCATCTTCGGTCTGGTAGGTTTTGACGTTGCAGATCAGCTCAGTGGGACCCCCATCTCCATCGGTATAAACCTTAAGCCCCTCAACCACCATCTCCAAGGGGAACTTCTCTTCATCAATCATCCCGTATCTGGGCATAAAAAGACGGACATCGTGCCCCAATTTAACCAACTCCCTGGCAAGATAAGCTCCTACCCGCGAAACCCCGCCAACCGAGGCGTAAGGGGAAACCTCCGGCAACACCATCAACACTTTAAGCGGTTTGCCCTCGGAAAGGGGAATCACTTTTATCATCTGTTCCAGAAGGGAAATCTTTGTCTCCATCTCTTCGTTGATTATCGCACATTTTTGAGCCACCTGGCGAGGAAATGCGGATCCGAGCGAAGCCATGTACCAGACGGTACGTGGCGAAGCGAGGATCGTATTTTTTAACAACAAGAAAAGGAAGAGTGCAAGCTTGTCTCGTCCTCCCCGCCTCGGGCGAGGTCGAACGAGCAATAGTGCTCCTTCGTGTGCACTATTGACATTACTTCTGCAAAACTGGTAGGTTGGGGACAGAGGGAGAATATTCCCGCACCTTAACAGACGGATAGATCTTCGGCTTTAGAGCCACAACGGCTGTTTTAAACGTCGAGGATCACAAAACTGCCTATCCGTAAGCGTTAAGGTGAGAGATAGTATCAAGAGCCTCGGGTGGCTCATCTCGCTCGTTCCTGCCCGCGTCGTGCGTTTGACCATCCGAGGCTTCTCTTTTTCTACCGAAAGAGAGCTTCTTTGAAAACAAGGGCTATAAACGGCAAAAGCAATATCTGCCGACGGATGCGCCAGGGTTGTTTGACCAACCGAAACAACCACTCCAGACCAAGCTGTTGAATAAGCTTTGGCGCCCGCGGAATTTCTCCGGCAACAAAATCAAACGCTCCCCCTACCCCCATCGCCACCTTTACTGGTATTTTCTTTAAATTCCTTTTAATCCAGCGCTCTTGCTTCCCATGTCCATAAGCGGCAAAAAGAAGGTCAATCTCTTCTCCTTTACTTGCCTCCTCTATCGCCCTAATCGTTTCCTTATCCCCCTTGGGGGAACCATCCCCAATAAAGGTTCCCACAATATTCAGTTTGGGGTATCTCTGACGAAGAACCTGCGCCGCCGTCTTTGATGATTGCAACCCCTCAGGTCCTTCCAAAAGAAAGATCTGCCCCCCTCTTCTTGCTGCCTCAGCACAAAGCTCCAAAAAGAGGTCCGTTCCTGAAACCCGCCCCTTAAGCGGTGTTCCTAAAATTCTTGAAGCCCAAACCAAACCAATCCCATCGGCAACGGCAAGATCCGCATCATTTAGAATCTGCGCAAATTCCCTATCAGATCTTGCGGCAACCACCATCTCTGGATTAGGAGTAACCACATAACCTTTTTTACCACCTCTAAAAAGCTTCTTAACCCCGGTAACCGCTTCCTCCATCGTCACGTTATCCACCCCTATCCCCAAAACATCTACTGGCTCCTGACTCCCCGCCTTCGGCGAGGCTCGCCCCTGGCGGCTGGCTACTGACTCTCTGGCAAGGTAATAACCTGAGACTGCCAATCCCAAAAGTACCCACGTAAACTCCAAGCCGTAGTGGGCATGGAAGAGGTTTGTTACAACAAGCGCCGCAAAAGCCGACAGCAACGAGGTAAGCCGCAAGCGCCAAGGAGTTCCGAACTGATACTTAAGGGATTCCCGCCCCAAAAATAAGATTACTGCTCCAACCAACCCAAGATTAACCAGCAATCCCAAGATACCAGTCTCCCCCAACCAAGTAAGAAAGATTGAATGAGAATATCCATGAGCCTGGGTTGGTCTTAATACTTCGGTGTAGCAAGCTTCAAAATTCCCTACCCCAATTCCCAAGAGAGGGTTGCGCTGAAACATTTGGAACGCCCCTTGGGTATATTCAATCCGAAGGATATTGGATACAGTGCGAATTTTGGCGGTACTTAACCAACCGACAGTTGCTAAAAGAACAAGCAACGATATTGTCGCAACGATGATAAACAAACGTTTGTTGATTCTCCCCAAAAGATTTGCACCCGTAAAGACAAGCAACCCCACCCCCAAACCAAGAATCGCACTTCGTGAAGACGACATTGCAAAAAAGACCAGCGATACTGTCAGAACAGCCACAAGGAAAAGGCGCTGCCTTCTGCTCCTCGTCGCCAGAAGGAAGCCTAAGCTGAGAAGGATGGCAATGGTCACAAACGAGGAGGCGGTGGTGGTGTCGATAAAGGTCGAGGAAGGGCGAAGAAGAGTCCTTCCAAAAACCTGATGGATAAAGGTATCCGCCGGCAAACTCTTTGCCCCTAAAAACTTCTCCAAAAAAATCGCCGGTGACTGACCTTGAAGATAGCGCCAGAACTGCCAAAAACCGTAAAGCGAAACTGTGAGCGCTCCTGCTCCCCATCCCAGAACCACTTTTTCCAAATCCTTAACTTCCCTAATCGCCCAAACGATAAGATAAAAAAGACCAAACATGAGAAGGTGGAAGGTAACTACCTGGAAACTTTGAAAGCGGTCAAAGGAGAAAGGAATTGATAATCCCTCAACCAGGAAAATCGCTGCCAAGAACGGAAAAAGAAAAGTGGGATTAAAGGTCAGTTTCTTTCTAACCAAGAGGATCAAGCCTACCAAAGGAAAAAGGATCAAACTGAGCTTGAGGGAGAAATCAAGAGGTGTAAGAAAGATGTTGAAACGCTCGAAGATTGTTGAAAAGGTAAGGACGGGCAATAGGTAATCAATCATTCCATGTATAATATTAACTGATGGAACGGCCCATTTTCTCGATTCTCAGTGTGCTTCTTCTACTTATCCTTGCCACAACGGCAGTTGTCCTTTATGCCCAAGGTTACCACCTTGACCTCTCAAAGAAAACTGTTGAAAAAACAGGGATGATTCTTGCTAAATCAATCCCCGAAGGGGCTAAGGTCTACCTTGACGGAAAACTCATCACCGCTACCAACTCTCCGATCTCCAACCTGAAACCAGGCTCCTATCTCCTTAAGATCGAAAAAGAGGGCTACGCAAGCTGGGAAAAAGAGATTCCTGTTAAAGAGGGGCTTGTCACCGACGTCACCGCTCTTTTGCCGCCTCTTTCTCCAACTTTTTCGGCGGTCACCCAAAATGGAGCACGCCTCATTACCGCTGCCCCCTCAGGGAACAAAGCGGTCTTTATCTCCGGGAAGGGACTTTATCTTCTTAACCTCACTAACCCTCCCCTCGGGTTTTTGCGCACTTCTCCCCAGAAAATAACGGAGGAGACTGAGGAGTTTGTCCTTTCTAAAGCAACAAAACTTATCTGGTCCCCAAACGAGGACCAGGTCCTGGTGACGATTGGAAAGCGTTCATACCTGGTTGCAGTTACAGGAAGAAACGGCCGTCCCACTCTTGCTCCCGATGTTACAGGCCTTCTCAAAAACTGGAATACTACAACCGGGGAGCAGAGAAAAACAATGATCAAAGAGATGGATTTGAGTGAAGAGTTGGCAAAAGAAGCAGTGAAACCAACCACAAGCTGGTCCCCAGATGAGCGCGAGTTCCTTTATGTAAAGGCCCTGCCTACCGGCAGGCAGGAGTTTTGGGTCGTTAATCTCTCCGACCCTCTTCCCGTTGGAGAGGAAAAACATCAAATGATCTGGGAGACGGAAAACAGCAAACTTCAGCTTTTCTGGCTGGCAGACTCACACCACTTTGTGATGATTGAGGAGGGAGCAGTGAGCCTTCTTGATCTTGATGGGTCAAATAAGCGCGATCTCTTCCGCGGTACCCTTGCCGAGCCGATCGCCATCTCCACCGCTGACCTTTCCAAAATCATTATTGTTACCTCCTTTACCCCCAAAGCTAATCCAAACCTTTACGCGATCGGTTTAAGATAAGAACTAACCTCCAACCTCTAAACTCCAAGCTCCAAAGTCTACTGCTTTAGTTTCGCCGTGATAATCAAGCGGTTTAAGGCAACTCCTGGCGGGTCACAAGTTTGTAAGGTAAGGTAGGGAGCAGTGTAGGTTCGAAGAAGCGGAGTGAGATTGAAATCGGCAACTACCTCTTTCCCGGTTACTTCATAATCATACCGCTTCCCATGATAAAAGATTACAACCCGATCTCCTTTTTTTAACTTCCGTAGAAGATTAAACACCCCCGCGTAAGGGCCATAGTTCCAAAAGTCGAGGGAAGAGTGAGCAAAAAGATAGCTGTTGCCGATCTCACCAGGCTTGGCAGTGTTTTTAGCATGGGCCACTCCCCTCTCCAATGCTCTAAGATATTCTGCCTTGTTAGTGAGGCTCACATCCTCAATCACAGGAGCGTTGACCCCAATCTTCTCGATAATGATCCCAAACTCTTTAGACTTAGGGGTAACTTTCAGGGGAGTCGGCTTTGCAAGAAGTGCCGCAAAAGGGCTTTCTGGCGTTTTCTCTGGCTTTTTCACCTCATCAACAGTAAACTCTACCCCACGAAGCCGCCAGTAGGCATAAAGCACTTCCTGCTTTCCCACCTCCCAAAAAGCCGAACCTAAGTAAACAAGAGCGATAAGAATGAGGATATTGGAGGCAGTTCGGACAATAACGTACTTCCAATCAAGCTGCCGAAATTCCGAAAGTTTAGAGATGAAATTCAAACCCATACCCCTAAATCAGATGTTTATTTCTGAAGGCAAAACCGGACGACGATTTAAGATATTTTTCGAAAGATAGAGCCTTTTTCTTAGTCTTAAACGCTGCATAGAATACGAGTTCTTTGGGCCTAATTCTAGTTGTTGTCTTTGTGTTGCTTTGGAAGTGTTGTCTAATTCGATCCTCTAACTTGCTTGTTTCACCTACGTAGTATTGACCATTGACAAGTCTAAGCATATAGACGTAATGCATCTGCTTAACGATGCCCCACTTCACCCGACTTCTCTAAAGCTTCGCTGGGTTTCGCGGGGCACCCCACTTCGGCAGGTCTCCGCGGGGCAAGCCCCGCATAGTTCCGATGGAATCGGAACGACGTGGGGTGGTCGGGGAGGAGGGAATTGAACCCTCTGCCTCTCGGTCCCGAACCGAGCGTTCTTCCGATGAACTACTCCCCGAGGAGCATCGCGAGTCGGGGAGCTAGCCCTGCAGGGCAGGGCGTCCACCCCGAGCGTCAGCGAGAGGAGCAAGGTTCTTGCGACAGCAAGATCTCACGCCCCGGTACTTGTTATAATTATACTACGCAAGTGCCCCCGTAGCTCAATTGGATAGAGCAGGCCCTTCCTAAGGGAAAGGTTGCAGGTTCGAGTCCTGCCGGGGGCACCACCCCACCCCCCAACTTAAAAACTGCAAACCCGAAAGGTTTGACGGGATTGACGGGAGTAAACTGGCTTAAACCAGTTCGCGGTCTTTAAACCAAAGTTTAAGCTCCTCTTTCGCCTCCTCCAGCGATCCTGAGGCGTGGACAAGGTTTTGGATCGCCCGTTTCTCCCGATTGGCCTTGATCGCGGAATCGGTGGAATAATCGCCGCGGATCGTTCCTGGAGCAGCTAAGCTGGGAATGGTCGCCCCAACCAGCTTGCGAACGTTGGCAACAGCGTGATTCCCCTCAAGAACAAAAGCGATCACTGGGCCCTTGGAGAGAAACTCCATATTCCAGCGCCTAATCTGTCTTCCGATTTTCAAAGGGTCGTCCGTTCCCAGCTCTTTCTTAGGGTCAAGGCCGTATTCTGCATAATTTTGGAAAGTTTTTAACCCCATCCCCCGAAGAAAATCCTCTTTGTCAGGATAGTGGTGGGAGACAAACTCCTCATCCACCTGAACCGTTTTTGAGCCCACAATCCGCAATCCCGCCTCCTCAAAGCGGGAGAGGATCTCCCCCACCAACCCTCGTTCAACCGCATCCGGTTTAAAGATAACAACAGTTCTTTCAGTCATCGTTTTTAGTTAAGCGTTATTCGTTTGACGCTGTCAACTACCAAAACCGTTAAAGCTTCTCCAGAGTCTCTATCCCAAGAAGCGTCAAGCCGGTTTTGATCACCTGAGCCACCGCAGCCGTTAAACCTAGCCTTAAAGCTCTAACCTCTGAACTCTCCGCTTTTAAAATTGGCACTCGGTCATAAAACCTGTTGAACCGCTGGGCTAAATCGAAGAGGAAGTTGCAGAGAAGATTGGGAGAGTAAGTAACCACTGCTTCCTCAACTACCTCAGGAAAGCGGTAGATGAACCGCAAGAGCGGAAGTTCCGCATCAGTAATTGAGTTATTGAGTAATTGAGTAATTGAGGTTATTTTTTTCACTTTTGCCTTCCGTAAAACGGATTTGGCTCGGGCATAGGTATATTGCAAGTAAGGAGCGCTGTTACCCTCAAGGGAAAGCATCTTCCCCCAGTCAAAGATCACTTCCGTGGAATAGTGTCGGGAGAGATCGTTGTATTTTACCGCTCCGATACCAACCGCTTTTGACACTTTCTCTTTTTGACTGCTAGTCCGCCAACTGGGGGACTTCTCCTCAACGATCTTTCGGGCTTTGGAGATTGCTTCTTCAAGAACTTCCTCCAGATGAACCGTTCTTCCCAACCGCGTTGAGATCTTTCCTTCAGGAAGCCGGTAAAGCCCGTGGCCGATGTGGACAAACTGATTGGCGGTTCCGTAACCCAACATCTGAGCCGCTAGGAAAAGTTGCCTAAACCTCAATGCCTGCTCCACCCCTGTTTCATAGAGGAAAAGATCGGGATGGTATTTCTTTTTCCTCACTTTAATCGCCGCCAAATCACGGGATTCGTAGGTAGTAGCCTCATCACTTTTAAGAAGTATTAGCGGTGGAAGCTTGGCTTCCTCAGGAAAAGGAATCACCAATGCCCCTTCCGACTCAATTGCCACCCCTTTAGCTTTCGCTTCCTTTATCACTTGATAAGCCTGAGTGACAAAGAAGCTTTCGCCAATCATTTTATTGAACTTCATTCCCAGCAGTTTGTAAATCCTTTCAAACTCGACAATTGACCACTCGCGAAACTTCTTCCACAAACCCATTGCCTCTTTGTCTCCATCCTCCAAGCGCTTGAACCACTCCCGAGCTTTCTCCTCTAGGGAGGGGTCTTTCTCCGCCTCTTGATGGAACTTGACATAAAGCTTTTCCAGCTCTTTAATTCTTCCCGCCCGGGCGAGCTTTTGGAGATCTCCCCACTTTAGCACTGCATAGATTAGTTTGCCAGATTGGGTTCCCCAATCCCCTAAATAATTCTCGCCAACTGCTTTCCAACCAGCAAAAGAATAAAGGTTGTAAAGTGCTTGACCGATGATCGTTGAGCGAAGATGCCCAACCCCGAACGGTTTGGCGATATTGGGTGAGGAGTAATCAACCAAAACCGTCTTTCCCTTCCCGATATCTGTTTTTCCGTAGTCTCCCTTGAGCTTGTTTATCCGATTAACCTCCTTTACCAACGTCTCAGGAGCCAACCAAAAGTTGATAAACCCAGGAGAGACAACTTCCACTCGGTCAATCAAATCAGTGGGTAATTGGGCAATTAGGGATTCCTTTAGTTGGTGGGCGATCTCTAAGGAATTGGCTTTGAGTTCGGAAGCAATTGTCAGAGAAACACCAGTGGCGTAATCACCGAAATCCTCGTTCTTCGGATGCTCCAAGGAGGGCTCTGACTCCAGATCAAAGAGCTTTTTAGCCTGTTTTCGGACTGCCTGTTCTATTTCGGATTTGAAGCTCATTTATTATCTAGCCGTATCATACCAGAATTTGGCCCCATCGCTCATTACTTTAATTGTTCCGGAGAGATCGGTCCGCGCAACCGCAATTCCTAACTGCTTTAATAGGGAGAGGACGCAAGCATGAGGATGGCCGTAACTATTTTTCCCGACCGAAATTACTGCCAGCTCTGGAGAAGCCTGTCTTAGAAGCGGCTCATAGGTGCCGTCCCGAGAACCTTGGTGGGCAATCTTTAGCACCTCAACCTCTGGAGTGATAGAGAGAAATCTGATCTGGGCTTCTTTCTCTGCGTCCCCCAGGAGTAAAGCATCAAATTCGCCGTAGCTTACAGCAAGCACAACCGAGCTGTTATTAACGTTTTCGGTATCTGAAAAACCCTCTCGAGGCCAAAGAATCTTTAAAGTCACTCCCGAGAGCTCCACTGCAACCCCGCTCTCCCCCCTTAAGATAACCGCTCCCTCATCCTCTATCGCCTTCAAGAATTTTTGATATCCTCTAGTCTCATAAACAACGGGATAAAAGAGAATTCTCTCCACCTGGTAATGCTCCAGAACGGAAAGGAGTCCGGTTAGATGGTCGGCATGAGGATGAGTCAAAACCATAAGTTCAATCTTCCTATCCCAAGGAGGAAGATCTTGCCCCAGATAAGAGAGGATATTGTCGTTAGGGCCGCCATCAACCACGATCTGGGTTTCTCCTTTTGTAACTAAAATGGCATCTCCTTGCCCAACATCGTAAAAACTTATTGTCAGAAGCGGCTTATCTGAGGAACCCCCAGCGACTCGAAAAGAAAGCGCCCAAAGAATCAGTAACAAAGTGGCACTCAAGGTGCTAAAGATCAGCTTGTTTTTTGTTTTCTCGGGAATGATTGGGAAAGGAACCATAATCCACCTCCTAAAACAAGATAATAAAAGAAGAGTGCTAGTACAGAAAATGGAGAAGCCGCAAAGAAACCAAAGTTTAGGGAAGAGAACCAACGCACTACCTGCGTAAAGTAAGTTAACAGGAGACCAACAGGAAGCATTATCAGATACCCTATCTGGCTGACAAATAATGCTAAGGTGGTTGTAACCATGCCAAAAACTGTAGCAATTGGGACTGTCCAGAGAACTAAAGCGTTTACTAAAGGAGAGAAGAGAGAAGCTTGACCAAATCTGTAGGCGATGAGCGGCCAAACCATAATCTGAGCGGCTAAAGTAGTTGCTAAATCCTCCCGAAGAGGGGCTCCTCTACCAGGGAGGATACGATCAACTATGGGGAAGAGAATAATTAACCCCAAAGTAGCCAGAAAAGAGAGTTGAAAGCTAAGATCGAATAACCAACTCTTACCGAAAGCAGATTTCACCGCTGCCGATAATAAAACGTCTTGGTTTAGCATCGGAAAAAACTCAACCAAGAAGTTGCCGATAAGCATTATCATTCCAGCGATCAAAAAAGCTCGGAGAGCATCCCTCTGCCGCCCTAGAACCGTCGCCAGAAGAGCAATCGTCCCCATGATCGCCGCCCGAATAACAGGCGCTTCCGGCCCAACCAAAGAAACAAATAGAAAGATGCCCAAGACAATGACAAAAAACCGCGCCTTAAGTGGAAGAAAAACCAAACCCCTCCCGAGAGCATTGATCAAAACAGTGATGTTGTAGCCAGAAACGACCACCACATGAAGCGTTCCTGTAACCCGCAGCGCTTGATAAAAATCGGAAGGGAAACCACTCTTCACCCCGAGGACCATTCCCAAAAGCAAAGAAGCCTGCGGTTCCGGCAGGCT
>CAYPTJ010000046.1:0-11602 GCA_964413845.1 uncultured Candidatus Saccharibacteria bacterium
AGGTTTCCCAAGTCTCCCAAAACTGTAACTACTCTCTCCTTAAAACCTATCTTTTGAGCAGTCTTTAAGGCTTTGTGATACCAGAGCGATGCCTTTCTTAAATCACGGGAATCGCCGTAGATATTTCCGAAGGTAGCATAGATATTAGCGGCGACTTTGAGTTTTTCTTTTGGCTTGCCTCCAACCTTCCTTAAGGTTGTGAGAGCGTTCCTTGTGAGGACTAACGCTTTCTTCTTATCGACATCTTGATGCCAGAGAAGATAAGCAAACTTTCTTTTCGCATCAGCCTCGGTTAGAAAGTCCTTTTGCCTACGGCTTATCCTTATCGCTTCTTTGAAACTTTTCTTGGCTTTTCCTACCTCACCAATATCGATGTAATAGTTAGCCAGTTTAAGAAGGATTTGAGGTTTATCCCTATCTGAGGATTTTGGGAGGGCTTTCTCTAAGATTCTTACCGCTCCAAGGGGATCACCTTCGATATTTCTTTTTCGATCGGCTTCATCCAAAACGTTCATGAAACCTTGCTTCCTGGCTTGACTTCCTCCTCTGGAATAAGAAGAATCGGTTTTTCTCCAGAGATAGCAGCAAGAAGCATCCCTTCGGATCTGACTCCCCCTATCTCCCGCGGTTCTAAATTGGCAATAACAACGATCAGCTTCCCCAAAAGTTCATAAGGTTGATGGGATTCCTTAAGCCCTGCCAACAGGGTTCTTTTTTCCCGTTCCCCCAGATCAACCGTTAATTTGTAAAGTTTGTCTAGCCCTTCAACCTCTTCAACATTCTCAACTTTACCGATACGCAATTCAATTTTTTGAAAATCAGAAAATGGAATAGTCATCTGATTAACGAATAGCTAAAACTTTCTAACGAAAGTTACCAGCTTCCCTCTTTGACGTGGCTGGCGATTTCGTCCTTGAGAGCCCGAATATCCTCTGCGTGGCGTTGTTCGAGTCGCTTCCACAGCTCCAGACATCGCGGGCAGTCCTGAGCATCTGTTTTGTAAAAGTTTTCGTAGCGCCACTCTGAATCCATCAGCTCCGAAAGCTCCTGCACGAGGTTGTGGTGTAGATTAGGCATTGTTGGCACTTGTTTCACCCCCCTTCGGCTTTTAGGATAACAAATTTAAGCCTCCAGAATAATCGTCACCGGACCGTCGTTGACGAGAGAAACCTGCATATACTCTCCGAACTTTCCTGTTTTGACTGGAATATCTGCCTTCCGCAACCCCTCAACGAAGAGTTCGTAGAGCTTTTCGGCTTTTCCCGGTTCGGCGGCTTTGATAAAGGAGGGTCGATGACCGCGGGAAGTATCGGCAAGAAGGGTAAACTGGGAGATAACTAAAACTTCCCCACCGACCCGTTCGGCGTTGCTCAGGGTCGCCCTGAGGGAACTCGAATGGGCGACATCCCGAACCGAGAGATTCATCCTTCGACTACGCTCAGGACTTGCGTCTTCATCAGGAAAAATCCGAAGAGTGGCGATCTTCTGTGCTAACTTCTGCACCTGCTCCTCGGTATCGCTTTCAGCTACCCCCAAAAGTACCAAAAGCCCAGAGCCGACCTCGGCGATCTTTTTCTCCCCAATAGAGACGCTTGCCTCTTTTATCCGCTGAACCACTACTCTCATTTGATTCAATGATAACAAAGAAAAAGGCCGTCTCCTAAGAAACGGCCTTTAATTTATTCATTAACGACGGCTGAGCTCCTCGACGATCTGACGCATCAAACCAAGAAGCTCATCCTCACTCATCTCGGAGAGATCTTTCAGCTGTGGGCAACTAACGGTTGCACCACAAGGGATAGGATCCGAACCTCCCACTCCTGCCATCCAACGATCAAGCGAAGCCTTGGAGCAGAAATGGAGGACGTTATCCTCATTCTCCACCAAGATGGTTAGAGCAATCCCTGTCTTTTGCTGGACAGTAACAGTGTACATCCAGAAGAGAACTCCATCGTTGATGAGAGGGCGGGGTTCGATAACGAGGTAAGTACCCGTACCCCCTTCTTCACCCTCTTCGGCCCAAATATAACCCGCTTGTGTTCCCGCTTTAGCATATCCCCAACCCACGTTGGGACCTATCTTAGCATGCTCCGGATCGAACTCGAAGAGTTGGATTGTGCCGTCATGGGCGTCGAAGAAAAAGATCTTTTTAACGCTCTGCGAAGGCCCAACCGGCTCCGTAGCAACCATCCAGATGTTACCCGGGAGAAGATAGGGCATCTGGTTTTCAGAGTGGGCTAGTTCTGGAACCTCTATCTGATCGCGATGGAAGAACCAGGCATTGAAGATCCCCTCCTTGTAAGCCCAGGAAGCAGCTTGATAATCAGTCAGCTCTTCAGGGAAGAGCCGCTGGCCCGCAAAACGCGGATCGCCTCGGCCTTCTTCAACAGTGAGATCCTCAATCGTCCCGTTGGCATGGAAGACCATCGCCCCTGCCCAATAGGGCACTTGGACCGGGAAGCGGAAGTGGTACTTGATGTACGGCGCCACCCCAAGCCAACCCCCATCCGGCTCAACTGGCAGGTAGAAGATCTCGGGATATTTAGCCCAATATCCTCTAACCATAAACTGCCAAAGGATATTATGATGTAGGAACATCTCCTCGCCATATTTGAACGGCTGATGGATGACGGTAAGGTTGGTATCGTTATCGATAACCATAAAACCGTCCATCTGATAGACAAAGGAGTTGACGAACCCATTAGGCACCCGCGGTGCTACCCAGAGAAAGTTCTCGTTGAAATCGATAGGGTCCATGTCTCCTACCTGCAGACGGCTGTCCTCTTGTTTGTTGCGCGCCAAAGTTTCTGCTACCTCAAGAGGAACAAACCGCACCCGCTCAGTCTCTGGAAGCTCAGTGGTAATCTCTGGCTTCATCTCCTCTGCCATATAAGCGTGGGTGATTGCGTCTGCTACATAAAATGAGGAGAAAAAGGCAAGCCAAGCAACTATGGCGACAACCAAACTTATCCAGGGAAATCTCTCGCCTCTATAACCGTAGTCCCATCTTTCAAGAGCTATAACCAACCATACTGTAATCGCTACTGCTACAGCAAGAATCCCCCAAGGCATAGGGTTGATATAAAGGAAAAAGAAAAGCCCATGCCATAACGGGCGTGTTGCCCAGAGAAACATACCTATCCCTAATAGGATAAGTATTCCTGCCACATACCACGGATTAACCTTAATCTGCAACTCCTTCTCGCGAGACACAAAACACCTCCTCTTTAGTTATTCACGTGCTTATTCAAAAGATACCATAACTCCCAAGGTAATGCAATTATAAGGTATCCTAAGGCGACAAAAAGAGGTGGTTAACCGATGATTAACCACCTCTAGAAAAAACCTCAATAAGAGTTTTGATTAAGGTAATTGGAATCCCCAAACCTATCGCTGTCCAAATGAAGGCGTTGGTGAAACATCCTGCCCAAATGAGCAAGAACACCTCCCTACTCACCTTGGCAGAATAAGCCGCTCGAACCGCCGGTACCCCAAAGAGCGGTCCTGGACCGACGAAGATGAGAAAAACTCGAACCGGCGAAGGCAACAACTTTTCGGAAAGTTGCTTCGCGAACCAGCTCTTCACTCTGGAGAAATATCGAGAAAACTGCTTTCCTATCCTCATTGGTAAACTTCGCTCTTGCTCTTCCCTTAACTGGGCAAGATAGCGCTGGACTTTATCTGATTTGTATCCTTGGCAAAGGAGAAGATAGAAAACAGAGCTCCAAACGCCAACGGCGAAAGATAGCACAATCGCTGACCTCATCAAACCCAAGAAAAAGATCAAGGGACCGGTAAAGAGAGTGTTAAAGATAATTAAGTAAAGTAGTATCCAAAGAGAGAGTGCTTCCCACCGCAACCATCTGCGCATCTTTCTCCTCCTTTCCTAAAGATTAGATTTGAGGGTACAGCTTAATTATACGGGCAAAATCCAAAAAGAAAAACCCGCTTATTTCACTATCCTAAAAAAAGACCCACCTAAAACACGGTGGGTCTCAACTAGGATCCTCAGCTAAGAGACTCCAAAGCCTTAGTGATGCCATCGGCTTTCGTCTCGAGGTTCTCTCCCCTCACATCATACTTATCAGCTTAATCTCCAAGACGGGATATTTGGGCCACGTGTCGACGCTGCATCTCCGCGATTTGGCGGCGAAGAGCTTCATCGGCTGCCTTAATATCCCTTCGCAGGGTGGTTGCCTCTTTCCTTACAGCAGCAGCCTCCCTAACGAGGGCGTCCTTTGCCGAAACAAGAAGTTCCTTCCCAGCCCCGAAGATGCTCGTCGCATCTTCCCTCACAACCATAATCCTGAAACCAAGAAATTTTATCACCGTCCCCCTCCTTAATAAAAAGACTCCTACCAAGATTTGGTAGGGCTACTATAAATTATAGGTCAGGATCCTCAACTTGTCAAGCTTTTTTAGACAACCCTTTCTACATCAAGGGTTGATCAATGCTTTACCTGCCTCCCACCCCAGCACTGCTCCTTCCAGCTCACTCCCGCATACGCGGGATGCTGTCACTGGAGCGTCGAGTGCGGGGCAAGCATCTCACCTTTCACCCTCTATATTTAAAATCTCACGACCTATCACCCACAACCCATCCCTACCTTCGAGTTTTTCCTTATACCACCATTCCGCTCCCCAAAGGTAAACCCGCTCCGCTCCCCCAAACTGAAGGAGAAGATCATAATTCTCTTTTAGGGTCTCAGGCGACATCGTCTCTTCCCTCCCTCCCCAAGGTTCAGCCTGCATCTCCACCACCCAAAACTTCTTTCCTAAATTTGTGGCAAACTGCCGCTCTTTAGCGATATTTCTTGGAGAAAAGGGACCCAAACGATAAGTTTGAATCACGAATCCACCAGGTAATACCGTTCGGGGATAGAAACTCACTCCAAACACATCGGCTTTTTGTATTGCTTCCTTCCAAAAGGAGCGAAGGAGGACTTCCCCTCCAAAAGTAAGGACTATTGGACGGTGGTGTGAGTCATGCTCCTTAACGAAAGATAGTTCACGCGCAATCAAAGATGAGGAGAAGTGGCGACACCAACGGCGAAAGATAGGCAGGTCCAACGGCTCATTCTCCACCTGCCAGGCCTCAATCGTTCGACTAAGCCCTGCCTTACCGGCAGGCAGGTCACCACTGGAAAAGTGCTCTACCGATGAGGCAAGATACTCAAACAGTTCTTCCTCAAATTCCTTATCACCCAAATTTTTCGCCCAATCTGGCGGGTAACACTCCGGATAGCGAAAGTTTCGATAGCCAACTGCTAAAACCGCCTTAACCCCCCGTTTTCCCGCTTCTTGTAGATACCAATCTACTTCGCGAAAATTGAACTGATCGTTCTCTCTTTCGACCTCACTCCAGTAAACAGGGAGACGGACGGATTTCGGATGCAATTCATCAAGAATGGCTTGATAAGTTTTCTGAGGATCAAGCCCCAAACTTTCGGCATAAAGGGGGCTAAAACTCACTCCAAACTCAATTTCATAAGGACCTTCTTCGATAACTTCGGGCTTCTGCGGAACAAGAAGAAGGGTTGCCAACGCGACAACCACTAACAAAAGAAAGATTGGATACTTTAATTCCATACGACCATTCTAAAATAAAACGACCCGAAGGGTTAAAATCCTAAACCCTTCGGGTTTCTTTGAATCACATCCTGAAGATACTCTCTAAACTCCTCCCCCACAGCTGGGTCGGCAAGAGCCATCTGGACAAAGGCAAAAAGATAACGCTCATTTGTTCCTGCATCAACCCACTCCCCCTCAAGCTCAAGGGCATAAATGGTGGTTGTTCGGCAAAGATGGTTAAGGACGTTACTGATAAAGACCTCCCTCTTGCTAGAAAACCGCTGAATGACTTCCTCGACCGCCCCAAAGATTGAGGGTTCAAGAATCATCCCCGAAACCAGGGCAAGGTTCGAAGGAGGCTTCCTCTTTGGCTTCTCCACCAACCGCTCAACGGTGTAAAGACCTGGCCGCTTCTCCCGCCCAATCTTGATCACCCCCAACCGGGAGAGAAGCTGCCGATCATCGATCCGAACAACCGCGCAGATTGGTCTTCCAACCTCAGCATAAGCTTCTTGAAGCTGTTGGGTACGTGAAGGCTCTCCAAGCCAAAGGTCATCGCAGTAGTAGACAAGAAAGGGTCTCTGTCCAAGATGCTCCTGAGCCTTAAGAAGAGCATCCGCCGTGCCGCGTGGTTCCTCCTGATGAACAACAATTGCTTTCTTTAAACCGTACTTCTTTGCGAGAAATCTGAAGTAGCGTTCAAGAGGACGTTTCGACGGCGCGGAAACGAGAATAACCTCCGAAACACCGGCGTTAACCACCTCTCTTATCAGCCATCCCAAAACAGGCATCCGCCCCAGAGGCAAAAGCTCCTTGGGGATGAACTGAGAAAGAGGAGCAAAACGCACACCTTTCCCCGCGGCAAGAATCACCGCCGTTTTTATTCTCGCCGGAGAACAAGGTTGTGAGCGAAGCGAACGCCTTATCATCTCTCCTCCCCTGCCCCGTATGCGACGCTTCCCGCCCGCAACTGCGTAGCTGTTGGCGGGAAAGGAGTCGTTCGGGGTCCTTTCTTTTAAAGATCTTAAGGAGGCGCGAGCAGGAATCGAACCTGCGGGTAGCAGCTTTGCAGGCTGCCGCCTTCCCACTTGGCCATCGCGCCGAACGCATTGAGGTGCGTGGACAAGCTAGCGACCAACGATGTCGCGTCCTTGGCCATCGCGCCAGGCTTAAGAAGAGTGTACCTCCAAACCAATTATACACGACACATCTTCTATCGCGTTAAACAACCTTATCTTCTTATCAATAGAAAACTTTACCTTTCAGGTAAGGAAAGAAAAAGCACCCTCTCCCGGTAGAGAACGTAGCTCCCGCAAACGTTTTACCCTTTCCTCAGGTAAGGAAGGCCAGTTCTTGGGTTCTCGTCTACTTTGAAGCCAGCAGGAATCGCATCTAGCGCTCCGGCCCGAATGTCAGGCGCAAAGTAGTAGATGGTCTGCTGCTTTCCGGTGTTTTTAAGAGTAACGGTCTTGCCGTGTAGGTAGTAGGTACGACCACTCTTCTTCGATGTGAGGCTGTAAGCCATGCTAGTTAATTAGTCCACAGAACGCTGTGCTACTTTGTAATCAAAGAGCGTAGCAACAGTTCACAGATACTGTCTACTGTAAACTGTTAACTGTGAACTTAACTTTTCTGTTTTTCACCTCCTCTCACAATATTCCAAAAGAAACTGCCCACGGGGTTGGGGGCAGTCTGTCTCCATTTAAACAATTTCCCCTCCTGATGTCAAGAGAGGACACGGGAGGACACAAGTTGCGCTATACCCCCCCACCAAGGATCACCACTCCCATTCCGATCAAAATCACTCCCACAATGAGGTGAAGAAGTCGCAAACGCTTCTGCCTCACCTCCTCCGCTCTTTCGGGACTTAGACCTTTATAAACCGCCAAAGTTAAAAGTACCATTGGGGTGATAAAGATCAGATTATAGAGGATAAGATACCCTAAAGCTTCGGCAAACTGGGTCCGCTGGGCAAGCATTCCCAGAACGACAATATAAGGACCACTGGTGCAAGGGAGAAGAAAAAGACTAACCAGAAACCCGATGAAGAAAGCCCCTAAAGGACTAGTGACGGAGGTAACAAAGCGCTTCATCCTTGGCCGCCAGGAGAGAGGAACCTCCATCACGAAACCCCCCTTTCCGTACCAAAAGTAATCTTTGAGGTTGAGAAGTCCAAAGCCGATCGCAAGCGCGGCAATTACTTTCGTAAAAACTTGAGGGAGGGTACCGAAGGTTAAAGCTTTGTAAAGCCCCAATCCCATCGAAAGATATGAAAGAAAGATCGCCAGAGAAAAAAGAAGACCAGCTCTGAGAGCGCGAGCCGCGTTTGAGGCAGCAAGGATCGTTGTCAAAAGAAGGATCAGCACGGCAAACTCACAAGGATTGATGCTATCCGCCAATGCTCCTGCAACCAGCGCTGGGAGAAGCAAACTTGGCTGCTCGCAGGATTGGTTCTCCTCTTCAACTTTTAAATTCAAAAGGTAGTCCCTAATCTTATCCTCGCCGATATAAAGCCTTCCTCCGGAAAGAAGAGTAGGCACTCCACGTTGAAGGAGGGGAATGTTGTGCTCTTCAAACAGCTGGGTTAGCTCTTTTGCATTCTCACGGTTAAAGTAGATCTCCTTAACCGTGATTGAGCACTTATCATAAAACCCCTTCTCGGCTAGAAATTTCTCCACCGCCGCACAGTGGGGACACCCTTGCCCAACATAGAGAGTCATTGATGGTGCTTGGGAAAGCACCGCCTGAGGCAGAAGGAAGGTGAGGAAAAGGAAAGTGCACAAGGCAATAATTCTCAGTCGCATGACGAAGCGATTATAACAGGCAAAGTGGTATTGTAGAAAGCGTAAAAGAGTAAGCAAGGCGCAGGGTAGATGCTTTTTGAGGAACATCCCGCAGACCTCCACAGTTAATAGTAAATGGTTTGGAGAAGGTCGAGGGAGAGGCGAGCCAAGGGAACCAACCTAAATCACAAAAAGAACTGGCTACGCCGTTTCCGAAAAAAGCGCTACCCGAGCCTTAAGTCTAAGATGAAGACAGAAGAAGCGGCCAAATTAGGAAAACCGAGTTACCTCTGGAGGGCAGGACAGGAGCGGCGGTTGGAGATGGTGAGAAAGTATGTCCCGTTGGAGGAGAAGAAAATCCTCGATGTTGGGTGTGGGATTGGAACATATCTTCAAGCTTTTAAACGGTTTAGCGGTGATCTTTACGGGGTTGAAATCGATCCCCAAAGAGCCAAAGAAGCAACCCTTCGGCTTCGCTCCACGCCAAAGGACGGGCAGGCAGGGCAAGAGAAGATTAGCCCACATATCTTAGTTGCGCCGGCGGAGAAGCTTCCTTTCCGCGCAGGGATGTTTGACGTGGTTTTCTCCCATGAAGTCTTAGAGCATGTTGAGGACGATCGAAAAGCAGTTGAGGAGACGGTTCGGGTCCTAAAACCGGGAGGTCGTCTTGTTATCTTTGCCCCCAACCGACTATTTCCCTTCGAGACCCACGGGTTTTATCTTGGGAAAAAGTACATTTTCGGCAACATTCCCTTGATTAACTACCTACCAACTTTCCTGAGAAACAGGGTTGCTCCTCACGTCAAAGCTTACACCGTAGGGGATCTTAAAAAGCTATTTGAAGGCCTGCCGGTGCAGTTCATTGTCTTCACCCGGATCTACCCCGGCTTTGACAAGATCTTTGCCCAGATTCCCTTCTTAGGAGGATTGTTACGGCAGATCTTTTATTGCTTGGAAAAAACTCCCCTTAAAATCTTTGGTCTTTCTCACTTTGTGGTTGTAGAAAAGACCGCTAGTCCCGCTCCTCAATCCTGATTGCTTTCCCCGCAACCAGAGCTTCGACGATCTTTTTATAAGCGGCCTCCAGCGTCCGTTGGAAGGTTGGCTGAGAGATCCCCATTTTCTTTGCCGCTTTCCGTTGCTCCAAACCTTCGGCGTCATGAAGCTTTAGCGCCTCCCATTCTTCAGGGGAAAGGATCACCTCCTCGAGGAATCTTAGCGGAACCCCCCGCGGCTTGAAGTAAAAGACATTCGGACGATAACGAAGAAAGCGCGGTTTTCTCGGCCTCACCATTTATTCTTAGCCTAGCAAAGAACAAGGTTCTCCGCGAAGCGGAGGTTCTTATTTCCCTAATTCCTTCTCCTCTTTTTCGACATCCTCCAGCTCTTCCTGAAGTGATTTTTTATACTCCTTCAGAGCCTCGAGTTGCTCCTCTTTGGTTTCGGGCCAACCCCAATTGAAATATCTTCCCAGGCCGCGACCGGGACCAAACCGCCTGCGCCAGCCCAAACCGAGACCACAGGGGCCGAAGCCCTGTCCAGTAAAAGGTCCAAGACCCGAAGGACCAGTTCTGTCAAATCTTGGCATTTACATTCACCTCCCTTAATTATGAATATATATTCAAAATAGTGGTTGTCAAGAGTGCACACGAACGGAGCGAGGCGCACTCTTGCTCGGCTTTTGCATAGCAAAACCGAAACAAGTGGGTAAGAAAAAGCCCCGATGAAACATCGAGGCTAGCAATCACACTTTCGACAAACGACGATAATCTCGCTGCACCCCTTAATCTCCCCGAGATGTCCATATTCCCAAGGAGTACGATCTACCCCCTTAAACTGGTCAAGAGGAGAAAGAGCAAAAAGCTTGTAGAGCACCAGCAGGAAAGCGGGTGCTTTTTTCTCAACTAAGGCAAGAAAGACACGCAAGCTAACCACCAGCGGGCGAAGGAGTTTGCTTTCGATCATGGAAGCATAGAGGTTCCTCGGACACAAAAACCTCTCCACCCTGAAGCCCACCCTCCCAAGGGATAAGTCAAGATCCAAGGGATGGTAGCGACGCTCATGACCCGCCAATTTGTCGAAGAGGCTCCAGTACTCCTCGAAGAGAGGAACAGAAAAGACGAAGAAGCCACCCCACCTCAAGACACGGTGGATCTCGCTAAGGGCTTTTTCATCCCCCTCGATATGCTCCAAAACCTCAAAAGCACAGACGAGATCAAATACCTCCGACCGGTAGGGAAGGTCTTCCACGTTACCTACCAACGCCTTTCCCCCGGCCTCTCCAAGCCTTCTCACCACCCTACTGTCTAGATCGACAAAATGAGATGAACTCTCGATTGGGATCTTCGGAAGATAACCCGGGCCAACTTCAAGGAGCTTGCCGTCATTGGCAAGACACTCCTTCAAGAAGGGCCAGATTGACCGGCGGCGAGGGTCTTCTATCTCTGACCAAAGTTTCCGGAAGTCCAACTCTCCCTCCTTATTTAAGTTAAGCTATCACTTATAGGCTAACAGCAGATTGAGGTCTAGTCAAACCGCATTCTAACGCAGTAACCAAGTCCAATTTTCGCAGTACTACGGGAAGAACAGGCACTTATAATAAGAAAAATAGCTCCCCTTGCTTGACACATTTGCGAAAGTAAAATTGCAACCGGAGCGAAAGCGAAGGGCAGCACATTTCGAACTGGTAGTCTAATTATCCCAAATCTCGAACCTCTGGAACCCTAGTCGCCGAGGAATATACGGTTTTACTATAGCAAAGCTAAAGCTAGGTTTGACGTAGGACGAGACCTTTGGTCTCTAGCAAATTTCGCTCCGCTCATTTGTCAAGCCGTCCTTTTTAAGGTCAGGAAAGGAGGTTAAGGCCTTCTTCTTGGTCTTCGCTCGCTAAAAGAACCGCCGCCGCGATTAAAACCACCGGGACGTTCTTCTCTAGGTCTCGCTTCATTAACGATGATAGCTCTACCGGAAATTTCTTTTCCATTTAGCTCTTTAATTGCTTTTTCGGCTTCTGCGTCACTGGCCATATCAATAAAAGCAAATCCCTTTGAATTACCGGTGTCTCTATCAGTAATTAAATTTACCGACGTAACCGTTCCTACGGTAGCAAAAAGCTCTTCGAGCTGACCCTGCGTAACATCGTAAGATAGCGATCCAACAAAAAGTCGCTTAGCCATAATATATCTCCTTTCTAGCAGAACTGACGCGCCTGCCAAGCGTTTTCCTTCTTTTCATTTTGGAAAACCAAA
>CAYPTJ010000047.1:0-21160 GCA_964413845.1 uncultured Candidatus Saccharibacteria bacterium
TGATCACTCCAAGGATACTCCACCTCTCCAATCGCCATGGTCGTTTCGTGACCTTTTCCCAAGATAAGGAGATAGTCTCCTTCTCTTACCTGCCCAAGCGCAAACCGGATCGCTTCCCTTCGATCAGGAATACGAACAAAATTTCTTCCTTCCACCGCTCCTTCTGCAAAGCAACCGGAGACGATTTCATCAATTATCGCCTGCGGATCTTCACCTCGCGGATCCTCCGAGGTGATAATTACAAGATCAGCCGCCCGAACCGCAATTCTCCCCATCTCTGCTCTTTTCCTTCGATCCCTTTCACCAGCGCAACCAAACACCACAAGCAACTGTACTCCTGTGGGTTTTATCCGCGCCGCATAGTTTAAAACCTTTGCCAAGGCGTTAGGGGTATGGGCAAAGTCAATTACTACCCTAAAATCTGAGATCTCCTTTATCCCCTCAAACCGTCCCACAAGGGCAGAAGCGTTGAACCTCTCCAACCCCCGCTTTATCCCTGCGAAATCAACTCCTAAGATATAGGCCGCTGCTGCCGCGGCAAGGGTGTTGTAAGCATTGTACTTCCCTCCAGGAAGGGGGAGATACAACTCTTCCTCCTCCTTTCCTTTTAACAGCTTAAACCGGCAACCGTCCTCTCCTACCTTGATCTCAGAGGCCTGAAACTCCGCTTGCGGTGAAAATCCGTAACTCACCACCCTTCCTCCTGCAATCTCTGCTATTTGTTTGTATGATTGATCATCACGATTGAGAACCGAAAAGTTTACACCCCGGAAAAGTCTTGCTTTGGTATCGCGATAGCGCTTAAAAGTCTCATGGTAATCGAGATGCTCTGGAGTGATGTTGGTTAAAATTGCTCCCTCAAACTTCATTCCGGCAATTCTCTCCTGGGCAATCGCATGGGAAGTAACCTCCAAAACCGCAACTTCTGTATCTTTCTCAACTTCCTTTGCAAGCCACTTTTGAAGAATTGGGGCTGGTGGAGTAGTGGTGTGAACCCCAGGAGCATTTAGGGTTGAAAGCACCGAAGCCTTCCGTCCCGCCGCTTTTAAAATCGCACCCAGAAGATGGGCAGTGGTTGTCTTCCCATCGGTCCCCGTTACTCCCACTACCCTTAGTTTTTGAGAAGGGTGGCTGTACCATGCAGAAGAAATAACTCCCAAGGCGCGGCGCGAATTCCCAACCTTAATATAGTTAGGGGCTGGGTTTGGTTGTTCCCCGATGATAAAAGAAGTACCCTTTTTTACGGCCTCATCAATAAAATCATGGCCATCATACTTTGATCCTCTTACCGCAACAAAAATCTCTCTTGGCTTCACTTTCCGTGAATCATCGCTTATCCCCGTAGATTTTTCCACCAGCTCTTCCCCCGTGGTTAACCCTAGTTCCTCACCAAGAAGATAGCGCTCCAACCGATCAAAGGCTTCATCGATCTCTCCCTCCTTGGCAGCGAAGGAAAATCGCACAAATCCTTTTCCTCCCTCCCCAAAGGTGGAACCAGGAACTAAAGCGACACCCGCTTCATTAAGAATTCTCTCGCAGAAAGACCGATCATCCTCACCAGCCAGCAACCTTGCAAAGAAATAGTAAGCACCACTTGGTTTTTTGGAAGCAAAGATGGAGTTAAGTTTCTCTAACCTTTTTCCCATCCGTTCTCTTCGCTTCTTAAGAATTTCTGCAAACTCAAAAGGAAGGTTTGGAAAATCAGAAAGGGCTGCCAGGGCGGCGTACTGTGCCGGAAGGGAAGCAGAGGCGGTAGTTGTCATTTCATGCGTTTTGAGAAGCTCACCGCTCACCCATTTATCCGCCAGAAGATATCCGACCCTCCAACCAGAAAGAGCAAAAGCTTTAGAAAAACTCATCACACGGATGATCCGATTGCGGTATTGGCGAAACTTACCCAAGTTTGGGTAGGGAGTATCGTAAACGAAGTACCGGTAGACCTCATCAACAAAAACGAAAAGATCATGTTTTTCTGCGATTTTAAGAATTGCCTCCAACTCATCACAAGAATAAACAGTCCCTGTTGGATTATTAGGATGGACAAGAAGGATGCCGACTGTTTTTGAGCTAACAGCTTTTTCCAAATCTGATATCCGCAGGCGCCAATCATCACCGACCAAAGGGACAAAAACTGGTTTAATTCCCAAAACTTTAGGAAGATTAATAAAAGGAAAATACGTAGGCGAAGGAATGATTAATTCATCTCCAGGTGAGAGAATGGTAAGCAAAGCAGTTGCCATACCTTGAAGCGCACCAGCGGAAACGATCACTTCAGTATCAGGATTGTAGAACATTCCTTCCTCCGCAAGATGTTGGGCAGCGATCTTTGCCCTCAGAAGCTTGATTCCCTGAGGAGGCCCGTAAAAATCTGCTTGGCCACGTTCGATCGCCACAACCGCAGCTTTCCGAATCCCCAAAGGAGGTAAAAACTTCGGTATTCCTTGCGCCAAAGAAACTGCCCCCACCCGCTCTGCCTCCGCCTGAAATCTTTTTATCGGTGAAAATTCAACGGTTTCAGTCTTGAAGCTCATCTTCACAAAGAAAAACGAGGGGGAACAAAATTTGTCACAGAGGTTGGTTTACGATATCATTCTTTTCAGTGGTAAACCCGAATTTCTTCAGACGGATTCTAAGAAGAGGATTAAGAAGAATTCTTGCTTTTCTCTCCCAGTGGGCATTAAAGAAACACAAGCCGCAGATCGTTGCGGTTGTTGGTGAAGGAAAAACTGGGATTGCGCGAGAGGCGATCTACCGGGTTCTGAAAAGTAAATACCCAATAAGAAGAAATGTTGAGGCTCCTGACGCTGAGTTTGTCTTACCCCTTATCATTCTTGGCACCACTGAGTATCCCCGCTCATACTTTGGCTGGATAAAGATCCTCCTTAAAAGTTTTGGACAGCTCCTTCTTCGTCCCGCTCACAAACATCTTTTAGTTTTGGAGATTGGGTATTCGAATAAGGAGATTTTTGATTATTTCTGGGCACTAACTCACCCTTCGGTTCTGGTTATCTGTGGTGATGCTCCTTATCTTTCGCGTGATCAGACGGCAAAAAAGACTATCCGCATCAAGGAAACCGACAATCTCAAACCTTATTTTGAGGCGGCAACAAAGGTCGGTAAACTTTTCAAGATTGAAAAAAAGGAGGCAGAAAGGGCACTTGCCCATTTCACGCTCCCCCCAGCACGCATTCAAATTATCCCCGCGAAAGATGGAGGCCTTATCGTTGATGCCTCCTACCAATACTACCCTCCATCAGAGAGATCCTTAGACGAGATTCTGGAAGCCCTTCCTGGGAGAAAAATACTCTTCACCCCCGAAACCCTCCAACAAGAAGGCAAAGCTTATGGGGTCAAAGTAAGAAAAGGAGAGATAGGGGTAATCCTCGGACAGAAAAAGAAGATGTGGAAGACCTTTTTGGAACTTGCCAAAACTCCATGGTTTGTTTGATTTATCCTCAATACCCATGGACTTGAAAGAAGAGGAAAAACTGATCCGACAGGCAAAAGCAGTCAAAAGTGGGGAAAACAAACCTTTCGCAAAGCTCTATCAATTCTATTACCCCAAGGTCAAAAACTATTTTCTCAGCCGTACCGGAGATGAAACAAAAACCGAGGATCTTACCTCAAAAGTTTTTGAAAAAGCACTTGTTGGCCTTGACAGTTTTCAGTGGCAGGGTATCCCCTTTTCCGCTTGGCTCTTTCGGATCGCCCAAAATACTCTTTTTGATACCTTCCGATCTAGATACACAACCCAAAATATTGCACTTGACAAACTTCCCCCGATTAAAACTGAAGGAGCAGGCCCAGAGGAGGCAGCGATTCAAAACGAAAACCATGAAATCCTGGAACGGCTCCTCTTTAAGCTTCCACAGAGAGAAAGAGACATCATCTATATGAAGTTCTACGAGGGATACACCAACCGCGCGATCGCGACACACTTAGGTCTCTCCGAGACAAACGTCGGGACAATCCTCTACCGCACTCTCCGAAGGCTCCGCCAGGACTTGCAAAACCTATAGGGCAAGGTTTAAAATAAATTAATCCGTCTCGGGCGGAAGAGTGACACACTTAACAGCCAAAGCTTTTCCAGAAAGGAGGAGGCTGAATTAATGGCAAAGATGAGGGTGGTGAGACTCCAAGAGCCTCGCTGCTGTTCTGCAGAAGAGTGTGGCGGATTAATCAAGGAAGGGAGCTGGGTCGTCCTCTACGGAAAAGACTGCTTCCACATTGAATGTTGGGAGATTAAAACTAGAGAGGAAGTTATCATCCCAACACACCAACTTTATCTTCTCGAAGAGGAGGAAGAAGCGCTAAAGACTCAAAAATGCTGGTGTTGTAAATGTGGAACAAGAAACCATCCTAAACAGCTTGTTTGTACCGGATGCGGCCAACCTCGCTTTAGAGGGAAATGCAGATAACAAATAAAATACGTAAGGGTTAGGAAACTTTCCTAACCCTTCTTCTTTTCGATTAAAGCACCAAGTGAAGTACGATCCTCGCTTCGCTCGAATCCGTTTCGCTCTTCGAGCGAAATAAGCTTCTCCCCTCCAAACCTACCTGCCGGCAGGCAGGGGCGGGCAGACATCTCGCAAAATGATAGCGAGGGTTTCGAGAAATCGAGCTGCGCAGTGTTTGAGTCAACCCCGACGCCATGTCGGGGCGAAGGTACAGGAAGAAGCAGGGTAAGGAAACCCTTCACTCCTGTACCGTAGCCTAAAAGGTTGGCAAGTTTGCGAAGCGAGAGCTCGAAACCCAAGCGAATCTTTTCGAGAAAAGGATACCTAATAAGCAGCAGGAAAGTTAGCGAACGGAGCGAGCACTCTTTTTGATCAAGGCACCGAGCGAAGTAAGCTTCTCCTCGAAACACTCATAACCCCTTTCGATGTGCTCAACACCACTGACCTCACTTTTTCCTTCGGCCGCTAAAGCGGCCAAAACGAGAGTTGCTCCCGCTCTCAAATCTCCAACTTTCACCTTCGCTTCCGTGAGCAGTGTTGGACCAAAAACTTTGGCATAAACCTCCGGTTCAACCTTCTTTCGCCAATCGAAGTTATACTCCTCTGGATCAAAGAGCTTTCCTACCTCAGAGGGGGTATAAAGCGTAACCCGCGCTCCAAATTTCCTAAGCTCTGAAAGGTATCCCCAGCGATCCTCATAAACCGTCTCGTGGACCAGCGATTCGCCTTGGGCTTGGGTTAAAAGGATGGTAAACGGTTGTTGCCAGTCAGTCATAAATCCGGGGTGGGGAGCAGTTGTAATATCCACTGGGAAAAATTTTGCCCCCTCCTCTGCCCCAACCCGTAACGTCTCTTGATTCTCAATCGCGTAGCGGACACCAACCTTCTCCAACTTTGCCAAAAAGGCTGTAAGATGGCTCACTTCTAAATTGGTAAGGGTAACATCACCTTTGGTTAAAGCTGCGGCAACGGCAAAGGTTACTGCTTCGATGCGATCAGGAAGAATCGTATGGCTTGCCCCAGATAAGTTCTGAACACCTTCTATCCTTAAAATACTGGGGTTTGTTGGATCACGCCTGATCTGCGCCCCCATCTTGGTTAAAAGAAGAATAAGATCATCCACCTCCGGCTCCAATGCCGCTCCCACAATCTCTGTCTCCCCTTGAGCCAAAACCGCTGCCAAGATCGCGTTCTCCGTACCCATCACGGTGTTCTTTTTGAAAATGATCCTCCCCCCGACAAGCTTTGGTGCTTGCCCTTTAATTGTTCCCTCCCCAACTTCAAATCTTGCCCCCAAACTCTCAAGAGCGGAAAGATGACGATCTAAAGGACGCTCCCCAATTGGGCAACCGCCAGGAGTAGGAAGAACTACCTCCCCCTCCCTTGCCAAAAGAGGACCCATGGTAATAATCGCTGCCCGAGATTTTCCAGAAAGAGGGGCGGGGATTGTAGTCTGCAATTTTTGAGGGGGGTGAAGCACTAAAGTATTCGCCTGAGGTTTACTTACCGCGACACCCAACGCCTTGACAATTTCCAAGTCAACAGCCACATCCGCAATCTCTGGAACATTGGTTAAGGTTATCGCTTCAGTTGTTAAAAGCGATGCGGCGATTTCCTTGATCGCCGCATTCTTTGCTCCTGAGATGTGAACTTTCCCTTTTAGGGGGATACCACCCTCAATTAGGTATTTAGCCATCGATCCACCATTTTAACATCACTACCCAAGCCCCTACTCATTTATCCGGTCGGACTCCGAACAGCGGAGCAATCTCTTCCATCGCTTCAACCCAAAGTGGAACAACAGTGGTGGCGGAATAGGTACTGGTAGTTGGTTTCTCCAACCGTATAAGCATTACAAAAGGTTTATCTTTAGGGAGAAAGCCCACAAAAGTAACATTGGTTTGGTGAGGATCATACCCTCCTCTAATAGGGATCTGCGCTGTTCCCGTCTTCCCTGCAATCCGATATTTGGCAGAGATAAAAGCCCGTGCCTCTCCTCCCTCAACTGCGGCAAGAAGCATCTTCACCATTGTCTCCGCCGTCTCCGTAGAAACCATTCGGCCGATCGGTTCTGATTCAAACTTAATTTCCCTCCCATCTTGAGTAACAATCTTTTCCACCACGTAGGGCTTCATCAACACCCCACCGTTGGCAATTGTCGCAGCCGCGCTTGCCATTTGAAGTGGGGTCACTGCTACCCCCTGCCCAAAACCAGCCGTTGCAAGATCAATCTGCCGCCACTCCTGTCGTGGTTTTACCTTACCTCCTTCCTCCCCCTCAAGGTCAATCCCCAAAGGCTTTCCGAAGCCAAACTTCAAGAAGTAACTGCGAAGTGTGTCCTTCCCGAGTTGCAACGCAACCTTCGCCGCTCCCACATTGTTTGATTTTTGAAGAAGCTGAATCATCGTCTGTTTTCCATAGTGTCTCCCATCCCAAGTATCAATGGTGTAACCGCCAACCCTAAGCGGGCCATCATCCATAAAAGTTGAAGTTGGTTTGACAAGTTTTGTATCAAGCGCGGCCGACATTAAAACTATCTTCATCACCGAACCTGGTTCATAAGTTGCGGAGATTGATAAATTTTTAAGCTCCTTTTTAGAAAGATTTCCAGTACCTGACGGGACAAGGGGATTAAAGTTTCCTGGATTGTAGGCAGGATAGTTACCCATCGCCAAAACCCTACCCGTCTTTGGATCAAGAACAACAAAAGAGCCACTTGTAGCACGATAGCGTTTAACCCCCTCCTTTATCTTCCGCTCCAAAATGCTCTGGATGTTCCTATCAATCGTCAGATAAAGGTCACTTCCATTTTGCGGTTGAAGGAGGCTATAACCGCCAACAAGAATCGGGTCACCTGAAGCGGAGTATTCCTGCACAACTTTACCCGGTACCCCCCTAAGATCTCCGTTATAGCAGCCCTCCAGCCCAAAGTAACCTTGGTCTTTTCCTCCCTCATCAAAAGCGACAAATCCCAAAACATTTGCTGCTAGTGATCCTTCTGGGTAAAACCGACGAGGATCATCCTCAAAACTAAGCCCCTCGACCTTTAACTCCTCAATCTGCTCTTTGATACTGCGAGGAACTTTGCGGGCGAGGGAGACCCAACGCTGCTTTTTATTCGCGAAAAGCTCTAAAAACCGCTTGATGAGATAATTCTCCGGCTCTTTAATTTTAGGATCTAAATTGTAACTGAAAAATCGTGGGTCGGAAAGGAGAATGGGGGCGATCTTTTTTGCGACCTCCTTTGCATTCTCAATCTTTAAAGGATCGGCAACAAGGCGAAAGGCGTCTTCGTTTGCTACCAAGACCTCCCCCCCTAAGGCATAGATCCTCCCTCGCCAGGCGGGAATGTCGTAAGATTGCATCCGTTGTTGCTCCGCAGTCGCAAGATACTCCTCATGCCTAATAATCTGAATAGTAAATAACTTAATAAAAACGGCTAGAAAACATAGCCCAATCAAAAGGAGAGTAATTTTGAGGCGCATCACGGTGCAACAGCAAGTGGAGGTGGCGGAAGAAATTCAATCTTTCCCGGTTCCATCCCTAACTCGCGTGCACGCCGCCGGATAGTGGTAAGAGACGATGCTTGCGCGACTTCATTCTCAAAGGTGCTGATCTCCTCCCTAAGCTGCTCTTGCTCTTTGGTTAACTGCCTAATCTCCCTCCCCCTCGCAACTAAAGAATTTGCTAAAACTACCTGAACAACAATCAAAATAAGTGAAACCATAATGATAAATTTTTTCAAACCGGTTTTATTTTGCTCCTTCTGCTTCACCATCTTTACACAACCTTCTCCAAGACCCTTAACTTTGCTGAGCGCGCTCGCGGGTTGGCAGCGATCTCCACCGCTTGGGGGGTAACGGGTTTCTCCGTCACCATCTTTCCCATCCCCCTCATGGCTACTTCTTTGAAAAACCGCTTCACTTCCCTATCTTCCAGAGAGTGGAAGGAGGTTACCACCAACCTCCCCGCCTCGCGTCGACGAGCTCCGCGAGTCGAGGCGGGCCCCCGCAAGATCTCAAACGCTTGGGACAGTGCGGATCGCAGATTGGTAATCTCATCGTTCACTGCGATCCGAAGCGCTTGAAAGACCTTGGTCGCCGGATGAATCTGTCTTTTTCCCTTCCCGCCGGAGGCGAGGCTCACCCTTGGCGGCTTACCCTTGACACCCTCGATAACCCTAACTAAGTCCCTTGTCGTCTCAAACGGCTTTAGGGTACGGGCGCGAACAACAGCCGAAGCAATCCGATAAGCGGATTGCTCCTCACCATATTTTTGAAAAAGTTTTGTAAGTTCATTTTTTGTTAAACCGTTTAGAAGATCGGCAGCGGTAACCGCCAATCTTTTATCCATCCGCATATCCAGAGGTTCCTCCTTCTGAAAAGAAAAACCCCGACCTGATTTCTCCAGTTGCCAGGAAGACATCCCAAGATCAAACAAAACTCCGTCGCAAGGGATGAATTCGTGCGCTAGAGCGATCTTTTTGAGATCCTTAAAGTTCTCCCGAACAAATTTGATCCTTGACCCGATGTCCCGACCTGCCCGTCCGGCAGGCGGGTGAACCAATGAGCCGATAATTCGTTTTGCCTCCTCCAGCGACTCCTCATCCACCTCAACCCCCAAAACCTTTCCCCCGCGTTTGAGGATTTCAAGACTATGACCACCAAGCCCTAAAGTGGCATCGATATACCGGCCATCCTTCCTGACGTTCAGAAGATCGATTGCTTCTTTTAAAAGAACTGGAATGTGCATGATTGGAAAGTTTGACTTCCTTAAAGTTCTACCTTCGCTAAACGCTCAGCTAGCCCTGAACCTCGCTTCTCAAGATACTTCTGCCGCAGTTCCCAACGCTTACTATCCCAAATCTCTACCCACCGCCCTAAACCAAGGAAAACCACTTCCCCTCCGATCTGAGCGTAAATTCTTAAAGTCTCAGGAAGAACAAACCTTCCTTGATCATCCAACTCGATCTCAAAAGCACTCCCCAAAAGAAACCTTGTTGTGTCCCTCACCGCGCGGGAAACGAAAGGCCCTTTTGCAACCGTTGCAAAAAGCTCTTGCCAACTCCTATGTGGAATTACCAAAAGGCAACCTTCGTAGCCACGTGTTAAGATGATTTTCTTTCCCAGAATCTGGCGAAATCTTGATGGAAGAGCCACCCGATACCGAGGGCCAACCTTTTGGATATAGGAACCAATAAGCATTTAATTGAATTTGGAGCAGGGGCTCATTCATCTTACGTGCAGGTGAAATTCACCACATTTCACCACGCACCACCACTTTAAAAGAATTTTAAGGAGGTTGTCAATAGGTAGGGCAATTCGTAATAACAATACTTGAGAATTAAACGGGGCTGTACTGCCTCTTACAGGAGTTTGCCAGTGAGGTAATTAGGAAGCTCTTCAATCGCAACGCGCTTTTGTTTCATCGAATCCCGCTCCCGGACGGTGACAGTTTTATCCTTTGTGGTTTGCGCATCAACTGTCACCGCAAACGGTGTTCCCGCTTCATCTCCTCTTCGGTAACGTCGGCCGATCGAACCTACCTCATCGTAGGCAGCATTAAACCGACCTTTAAGATCTTCAAAGATCTCTTTGGCGATCTTCACCAACGATTTATCAGTTCGAACAAGTGGCAACACTGCAACCTTAATTGGGGCCAATTTGGGATGGAGCTTTAAAACCACCCGCTTCTCCCCCCTTACCGTCTCTTCAAAGTACGCGTCCAAAAGGAAGGCAAAGGCAGGACGCTCAATCCCCATTGATGGTTCTATCACATAAGGGACTACCTCTTTACCCATTTCCTCATCCCGGTATTTCAGCTTGTGCGCTTTAAGATCGTAATCGCTTCGGTTAGCAATTCCCTCAATCTCCCCCCAGCCAAAGGGAAAGTTGTACTCGATATCAAAGGCGGTTACCGCATAGTGCGCTCGTTCCCTATCCTCATGCTCCCGCCAGCGCAAATTCTTCCTCTTCATCCCCAACCTCAGATACCATCCAAGCCGTTCCTTCTGCCAATATTTGAACCACTTTTCCGCTTCTTTTGGTTTGCAGAACCATTCCAGCTCCGCCTGCTCAAACTCGCGGGAGCGAAAGATAAAATTGCCGGTTGTAATCTCATTTCGAAAAGCCTTACCAATCTGGGCGATCCCGAAGGGAAGTTTTAAACGAGAAGTCTTGAGAATGTTTTCAAAGTTGATAAAGATTCCCTGCGCCGTTTCCGGACGAAGATAGGCAGCAGAAGCTTCATCCTCCACTGGTCCCACATGCGTCTTAAACATTAGATTGAACATCTTTGGTTCAGTAAACTCTTTCTTACCGCAGTGGGGGCAGACCTTTTTTGGAGGATCACTGGCTTTAAATCGCTGATGGCAGTTTTTACATTCAACCAAAGGATCAGCAAAATGCTTAGTGTGCCCAGATACCTCCCAAACCTTGGGGTTGTAGATGATTGAGGAATCAAGACCTACCACATTCTCCTTTTCCCAAACAGTACTTCCCCACCACTCGCTTTTAAGATTATTCTTAAGCTCCACCCCCAAAGGACCAAAGTCCCAAAAGCCAGAGAGCCCTCCGTAAATTTCTGAGGAGGGGTAGATAAATCCCCGGCGCTTTGCCAGGGATACAATCTGTTCGAATCTGTTGTCTGTTTTCTCCATAAGGCTATCTCATTTTACCTAATCTCCAGCTGCTCCCTCACTTTCTCAATAAAATTGAGTGAGAAAAGATCTTTCTCCAAAACGTGCCGAAGATAATGCTGGATAACCTTCTCTGAATCAGTAAGCTCTTGTTCTTCAAACCTTAACCGTGAAAGCTCATTCCAGTTAAGACGTTGGAGATCTCTAAGAAAAATAAGAAGTGGTTCGCGAAGAAGGATCCCCTCGCGGAAGCACTCTCGACAGACAGTTCCTCCATGCCCAACCTCAAAGTATTTCTCTGCCGATAAGGGAGAAGTACAGGAGGCACATTGGAAAAGCTCAGGACCGAACCCCAGATGGTTAAGGGCCTTCATCTCAAAGGCTCTAATCCAAAGATTATGCTTCGTTTTCGCGCGAGAAAGGATTGACATTGTCTCAAGAAAAAGGCGGTAGAGAGGATAATTTGCTTGCCCACCCTTTGTAAAGGAGTCTAAAAGCTCTGTGAGGTAAAAGGCCAAGGCCGCCTTTTGGAGATCCTCTCGCAACAAGGTAAAGGCATTCAAAGTCTCCGATTCAACAACGATATCCATATCTCTCCCCTTAGCAAGGTAGTAAATTCCATGGACAAAAAGCTCGGTCGTGGAGACTTTGCGCGAAATAAGCTTACGCGCTCCTTTGGCAATTGCGGTTACCCTTCCGTTATCCCTCGTATAAAGCGTGACGATCTTGTCCGCTTCAGAAAAGTTTTGTTTGCGAATGACGATTCCCTCGTCTCGATAGGTAGGCATCAGGCAGGCTACATAGTTTCAATAATCAACGGTGATCTCACGGTCTGTTTTTAACTCAAACGATTCTATCTTATCACCAATTTTAACTTTGACAAGGGTGATATTTGTCCCCGGCTGTTTCTGCATCAAAAGTTGATAGTTCTCCCCAACACTTCCCTCTGGCAGATCATAAACAAAGGTCAGCGTGTGTTCTTTTTGCGGCAAAAGGGTAAAAAAGGCACCAAAAACGGTTTTCCCCACCTCATTCCAGCTCCCCCACTGTTGGCTTGCACCTTCGATTTTGACCAACTTTGATCCTTTGGGGACGAGGAGGCGGACAAAATCTTTATAATTTGCCGAGAGCCAATTATCATACTTTTGGGGATTAAAGTAATTAATCTTCACCGTCTTTCTCCACCTTCCATCCCTTAGGCGAACTAAACTCTGCTCCACCCCCTCTCGCATATAAAGATCTGTTTTCTTCCCCCCAAAGTTGCTGTCACTAATATGAAGATAATCGCCCGCAGCTTGTCCCGAGCCTGCTTGTTCTGAGCTTGTCGAATGAGCCGAGGGATAATCCTTGATCCGACCGGCGTAACCTAATTTTTCAATAAGCTCCTGCTCTTTGGGATTGGTACTGTAAAGAAGGATGTTTTTTTGATTAAGAAGGGTAAAGGTGAAGTCCAAAAGTTTTGGCCGGATCTCCACCGAGGAGGAGGTAATTTTGTTAATGATTGCATCCATTAAATCCCCAAGAATCAATTTTCTGTCGTACTTTCTCGCTGCAATATCAGGTCTAAACTTCTCCACATAATACTCAAGCCGACAAACAAGATTGGTAGCGGTAAATCGATCTCCTCCCGCACGGCAATCGGAAGGAAGCCAAGAATATCTGGATAAATCATACGGATAGTTTGGCAGTTTCACCGGCCCAATAAACTCGAGCATCTCCCTCGCTGCCTCGGTGGTGATCGCGACAACAAACGATGTTTGAGGAAGATTTGTCATCCTCCACATCTCAACCGCTTTTCGAGCAGAGAGCTTAAAATCTGGCGAGAAGTTGGAGTCCGAAAGATGCCAAGTGTGAACCTTAAGGTAACGACGCAGAGGATCTGGAGGTCTTATGTAAGGAATCCTGCCATTAGCGTACCCAATCCCATGCTGATCAGTAGCAACAACCCTCCCGTCCTTTACAGTCACAAGGCCAAATGCCGTGATGAACCCTCCTGTAGCCCGAAGTTCCGCATCATTTTGAAAAAGAACAAGATAGGTCCGTTCTGGAACACCAAGAAGGTGCGGCAAAACCTCAACGATTGTCCGTGTTTCTCGGAGAAACGGCTCAAACTCGGAAATCATCTTTTTTACCTCTTGCAGCCAAAAGCGAAGTTTCATCCCCCGAATCTCCTCTGGATAGTGCACGGGGTTAATCTCCTCAAGCTCCACTTTCACCAAAAACAGCTTCCCCAAAGCGGTATCAATTTGAGGAGTGATCCGAGGGAGAATCCGCGCTAAGCTTATTGCTTGCTGCTCGGTCGTCAGTATCTTCCCAAAGCCTTCTGTCAGCCCCAAAACGTCAGAAAAAGAGCTAATCGCATCAAGAAGCTCTTTTCCCCCCTCGGCAGAAAGTGAAGCCGCTCCCAAAAGATGCTCCCCGTCACGGTAATAACCACTAATAACAGGGATTTTCTTAAGATACCTCAACCTTTGGTATGAACCGCGCATCTTTGCCAGCTCTGTCTCCAACTTCGCTAAAGCATGCTCGACAACCGTTAAATCTTTCTTAGCAAATGCGGTTTGCAACTCACTGACAACTACTTCTGTATTTTTTATTCCGGTGTAGAGAGAAAAAGCAGGGCGAAGGAGAAAAAAGAAACCTAACCCCAGAAAAATCAACAATCCAATCAAGCAGAAAAAGAGCTTTCGCCAAGATGGCTTTGGGATTTTGACTTTCCCAAACAAGTTCTTAAACCCCGCCTTCCTTGAGGGAGATTGCGGTGCTACTGTCTCACTTAACCTGTCCTGGTAAATCTTTCGAGAATATTCGGGATTCAAAAGATCAATCATCTTGATTACTCCGTAATGGTGTGTGGTTTATGGTGTATTGTTTATCGTCTCAACACAACCATTTACCATTAACCATTAACCATGAGCTATTAGCTAATACGCACCTTTGCCTTTAATTACAACACGCGGTGTTTTGAAGATGATCTTGATATCCTCCAGTAAAGATTTTTTTTGCGCGTACTGCGCATCCATCTTAACCCGCTCCTGAAACGGTATCTCTGAGCGTCCTCTCACCTGCCACGGACCGGTCAAGCCTGGCTTGACCGTAAGAAGCCACTTAATTTGATAGGTTGCCTCTGGATGTTTTTCCTGTTGATACACCAGCTCATCCGGCTTGTAAGCTCTTGGTCCCACCAACGACATCTCCCCTTTTAAAATATTGAGAAACTGTGGGGTTTCATCTAAACTAAAACGCCTGACCCACTTCCCTACCCTCGTGATCCGGGGATCATCTTTTAATTTGTAACTGCCGTTGACATACTCCCTAAGCATTCCTTTATCTGATTTCAGCATCTCCTCCGCATCCTTAATCATTGAACGAAGTTTATACATCCTAAAGACCTTTCCTCCTTTCCCTACCCGCTCCTGAGTAAAAAACGGCGATCCGTCTGACTCCAGCCGAATCGCGAATGCGGCAACGAGCATTGGAATACCAAAAACCAAAAGCCCAACAGCCCCACCTACAATATCAACCAACCGCTTCGCGGTAGTGTATGGTTTATTGTGCATGGTGTATTGTTTTCCTCTAACCATTAACTATTCACTATTAACTATTCACTATTAACTATTTACCATTAACCGACGCCATAACTTCTTCGATAAATTGTTCTTGGAATCGGCGTTTGCTGAACCGCTCAGCGTTTTTTCGGCACGCCTGAGGATCATATCTCCCAGCTTGGAACTTCTTCAGTGCAAAAATGAGAGCCTCCGCCGTTTGCGGATAAAAGAACTCTCCTGTTTTTCCTACCATGATGGTCTCTAAGGCACCACCGGCCTTAAAAGCGACAACCGGCCTTCCCGAAGCTTGGGCTTCCAGAGAAGTAATTCCAAAATCCTCTTCCTGAGGCATAACTAAAGCTTGACACCCTTGGAAAAGTTTCGCAAGCTCCTCTCCTGAAACCCACCCTAAAAAGGTTATTTGGTTATTTGGTGATTTGGTTATTTGGTGTTTAAGGACAAGACGCTCTAAACGCTTCCTGTCTGGCCCGTCCCCGACTACCTTTAGCGGGACCCCAACCTCCAAAGCGGCTTTAACCGCCAGATCAACTCTCTTCCAGCGGGTTAGGCGGGAGACAACCAGATAATAAGAACCTTTCGCCTTTGGCTCAAGAACCTTGTTTCCTTCCTCCGGTCGGAAATAGTTATTAGACATTAGTCGGTAGTCATTAGTTTTAAATCTTTCTAGATCGACAAACGGGTAAACCACCCTTGCTTCACGGTGGTAATACTTTGCAATTTTTGCGGCGGTATGTTTCGAATTGGTAAGAAACTGATCAACACGCTGTGCCACAGTAAAATCCCAAAGACGAAGATAAGCCAGTACTGGCGAAAGAAGGCTCCTCAGCTTTGATTTTTCTCCAAAATAACTTTTTGACTCCCAGAACATCCTTCCCGGGCTGTGCATATAGCAGAGGTGTTTTGTTTGCGGTTTGGTAATAATCCCGTGAGCAAAACGGGTTGAAGAGGAGATAACCAGATCAAAATCCGAAAAATCGAAGGACTCAAACGCCAACGGATAAAGTGGGAAATAAGCCCGTTGAAGCTTCTTTTTGAAGGGAAGTTTCTGCATAAACGAGGTAAAAATTTTCCGACTACTGGCTCCCGACTGCTGGCTACTGGCTATTCTTTTTACCCACTCCTTGGTAACCAAACTGGTGTAAATTGCCGCGGTTGGAAAAAGCTCTTTGATCGCCAAAAAGATGCTCTCCCCTCCCCCAAACTGAGTAAAATCATCGTGAACCAAAGCTATTCGTAGCTTAGTTAATAGTGAATTGTTTATGGTGTATGGTTTCTCGGACATTAGAATCTCTCTCTTTTAGTCAGCCACCCCTTGAAAGCTTTAATTTTCCTGATTAGAGCTTCTGCTTTGTTCTTCTGCTCGGTATATTTACTCTCGTTAATGTAACCTCTTCTCCTGGCCAAAGCTAAGTGCGAAACTGTTTCATAGATAGATTTAATAGCAATATCCAAATAGTTTTGAAAATCCTTAACCGAGGAACCTCCTGAACCCTCCGCGATATTGGCGGGAACGGAAGAAGCCGACCGGCGGGTTTGGCTTGTTAGCTCAAATCGCTCATCTTGAGGGAACTTCCTCGTCAATTCGTAAACCCCATCTGCAAGCTCCAAAGCTAACTTCCATATATCTAACGTTTCAAACTTAAATGACATCTTGATTGCTTCGCAATGGTGTATGGTTTATGGTCTATTGCTTATGGTTTCAACACAACTATTCACCATTCACTATTAACTATTAACTAGCTTACTAGTTACCATTCACTATTAACCATTAACTATTTACTATTTACTATTAACTATTAGCCATTCACAGCGTCTTCATAGACGCTAAGCGTTTGGCGGGCCATAGTTTCCCAAGAATATCGCTTGGCACGCGCTAATCCCCTTTTCGCTAGCTTCTGCCTCAATCCCTCATCACCTAATATCCTGCGTAACTTCTCAGCCATATCTTTTGGATTGTAAGGATCAAAAAAGAGAGCCGCATCCCCTGCGATCTCAGGTAAGCAAGAAGCTTTCGCCTCCACAACCGGCGTCCCCAACGACATCGCCTCAACCGATGTCAAACCGAAACCTTCGGACAAAGAAGGTTGGACGTAAGCTTCGGCACCCTGATAAAGATCAACAAGATCTGGGTCAGAAATGTACCCAGTTAAAACAACATGCTTTAAGGCGTCCTTTTCCACAATCTCTCGCTTTAACCGCTCTCGAAAGACGTCCCTCGCCCCAACCAGGACAAGTTGCACTCTTTTATTAAGCTTTTCATTAAGAATCTTAACCGCCTCCAACAACCGCCCCACATTCTTGTAAGGGTAGACATTTCCCACGTAGAGGAAATAAGGTTTAGTAACTCTCAGCCGCCCCAAAACATCCTCAACCTTTCTCTCCGCCGCCGTTCTTCCTCCCCTCGAAATCGCTCCCGCCTCATAAGTAACAATGATTTTGGCGGGATTAACTTTAAAAAGTTCCATAAGCCTATCTTTGACATAGTTTGAGGGGGTGATAATCGCCCGTGCCCGGTGAACGGCACATCGAATGACAAAGTTGTAACCCAACCGCTTAACCCTATATTCCAAAGGACCCCGCGTCGTCGCCTCGGTCCCTCCCCATTCATTTTTGATGAGGTCGTGGATGGTAATCACAAACTTCCCCCGATAAAAGATGGGAACGTTGAAATGAGGAACATGCAAAAGGTCAAGCTTCTCTTTCCCAAAGATAGTTGGTAAGAGAATCTGCTCCTTTACGCCATACCAAGGGATATCTGCCAGATCCTTGTGGAAATTAGTGTTTGCCGGATGATAGAGGTTAAAATTTTCCTTGCGCAAGAAGATCACATATTCGTTCTTAGCTTGTCCTGAGCCCGTCGAAGGATCTATCTTCTCAAGATTTTCGATCAATTTTTGCGTATAGCGGCCGATCCCCGTCCCCTCCGGCCCAAAAAACCGCGCATCAATCCCAATCCTCATTGCTTCTCAATTCTACCAAAGGCTTGCGGGATACGGTTAGCGTGGGAGGTTACGACGCCCGTTTTGTCCTTCGTTATTCGGTTAGGGTGACGATGCCTGTTTCGGTAACGTTGTTCGGTGACGTAACCGTTCGACCCTTTACGACCCGGGCTTCGTTACCGTTACCGCCTCACGAGTTCTTCTCTCTCGCTTTAAACTCACTCCAAGCTTTTGAGAGGTTATAAAGCTGTCTACCAGATTTGTCATAGATATCTATCAATTCGTTGCACAATTTTGGTTCGATATTATAAAGATCCTTAACCTGCTCCAAACTAACAATAGTTTCATTACACTCACCCATCGCATCATCGAGATATTTTTGAAAACCCGATCTTTGGTGTCGCTTCGCATAGCCCTCAGCTATAAGCCTTGGGATCGCTTTACAAGATCTGCTCAACTGATCCTTAAGATCGTACTTTTCCGACTCAGGGAGTTTCGGCACGATTTTACCCATCACCACGATCATTGCCTCGTAGGTATTCCGATAAACTTCCAGATCTCTGAAACTTTTGATCGGTTTTCTCTTCTCCATAGCTTACTATTCGGTTACGGTTAGGGTTACGACGCCCGTTTCGTCATTCGTCCTTCGGTAACGTATTTTGTGACCCTAAACGTTACCGCTCTACGATACGGGCCTCGTTACCGTCGCCCCTTTACGATATCAGTTCCGTAACCGCCTTACGCCTCACGATACGGGCTTCGTAGCCGTCACCGCTTTACGATATTAGTTTCGTAACCCCTCGACGCTCTACGATACGGGCCTCGTTACCGTCGCCCCTTTACGATATCAGTTCCGTAGCCGTCACCGCTTTACCATTATACCTCTAACCTTCTTCCCAAGGACAAAAAGAGGGAGCGGGACAAAACTTAGCCAAAGGAAGGGCTCTAAAACGATCTGCTCCCAGAAAGGGCGGTGCTTCTTAAAGTAATAGCGAAGGCTGTTGTTCCAGATATACTGGAGCCTGAAGGGATTCATCTTCCTAGTGCTCTCCCCTACTTGATGAATCACCTCCGCCTTAGGGTAATAAACTACCTTCCAACCGGCCTCTTTCGCCCGCTTTTCCAGATCGGTCTCCTCAAACCAGAGCCAAAAGTTTTCATCAAATGGGCCAGAGGCCCATCGTCCTTGGGACGAAAGCCCGATCTCATCCAACATCTTCCACCGTAAAAGTAGCGCTGCTCCCATCAGATGTTCCACCTCCTGGGTTTTTTCATAATCAAAATCGCGAAGTAAAAACCCCCGAAGGGGGGGAAGATTGGGAAACGGTGGAATCCGATGGAGGCGGAAGAGCCAAAAAACCATTGGCCAAAGGGTAGGAAACCGTTGCACCTCTTTTTGAACAGTCCCGTCAGGAAAAACAAGCTTCGGCCCGACGATCCCAATCTTGGGATCGGAATCGGCAAAGGCAACCATCTTTTCTAAAGCCCCCTCTTTCAAAACCGTATCTGGATTGAGCATTAAAATGTATTTGCTTCTGGCCCTCCTCATCCCCTGGTTAACGGCTTTCGCAAAGCCGATGTTCTTTTTATTTTCGACTAATTTGATCTTGGGAAAATTTTTAGCGATGAACTCCGCTGTCCCATCTTTTGAGGAATTATCCACGACCAAAATTTCACTAACCTGGGGTAAAAGTGATTTCAAACATTCTCCAACTGTCTCTCGGGAGTTCCAAGTAACAATAACAGCAGAAACTACCTTAGCCACGGCGATTGCGGTCAAAGAGGAAACGTTTCACCCGCCGCAAGAGCGCATCAGTCCCAGTGATGTAACCAATCTTCAAAAACACGTCTTTTAACCGCCAATAATACGGTTGGTTGTAAGGGAAAAGCTCCCTCCCGTACTTTTGACGGATATAGGACTTGGCTACCGCAAGATCTTCACGAGCAGTAATCCCTCTCTTATGAACCCGGTAGAAGAAGAGTGGTTCTGGCAGATATAAACCACGTCCGCCTTTCAGAAGAACAAGATTTAACCAAAAATCCCAATCCTGAAGTCTTTTTAACTTTTCATCAAACCCTGGGAAAGCCGAACGCCTAACGAGAGAAGCAAGATCAATGTAATTATTAAGTTTCAGAAGATGGGGGTCGAAATCCTTTGAACGCCAAAGCCCCACCGGTGGTGGGTACCAACTGACATCTCCCTCAGGAACGTTGTATCGGTCACAATAAGCAAAGGCGGCAGCAGGATCGCCTTCCAAAACCTCATAAAGTTTTTCCAAAAATTCCTTGCGCATATAATTGTCAGCGTCAAAGAAAACAAGGTAGTTACCGGAGCTTTTCTTAAAACCAAAGTTTCTTGTTTTATTTCCGTTATGGAAATCAACTCGATAGTATTTGAGGTTCGGAAACTTCTTAGAAAAATTCTTGACAACCTCAGGAGTGTTATCCTCACTGGCATCATCAACGACAATCACCTCATCTGGAGGAAGCGTTTGATTGAAAATTGAGGTTAAACACTGGCCAAGATACCGGCCGTAATTGTGGCAGGGAACGATAACGGAGATTTTCGGCACTTTAGACATCTCTCTTGCAATTATATCCCAAAACTGAGGAAAACCAAAAAGAGGACTTTGGCAGACTAGATTACCCCAGTGCCACTTTGTCCAAAACAAAAGGAGGTCCCGATATTTGAATCGAAACCTCCTTGATCTAATCATCAATTCTCAGTGCTACTCTCCTGCTGAACTTCCGAAGTTCCTCTGGCAGAACTTCGTTAAGTCGGTAGCGACACCCAAAACCGTGTGCCTCTGCCTTGGAAGTGTCCAGCTTGTAGCTCATCACCTCCTGAGGTTTAGTGTTGGGCAACACGTTTAAGGCGATCTCCTTAGCTGTAACATGGCTACAGAAGATCTCCGCCACCTGCTTGACGGTGTAGTCCCCCTCCGAAATGTTGAAGACGCCTTGGATAGGCGTATTAAGCGCCCACTCATACGACCGGGCTACATCGGCGATAAACACAAGCGGGCGGTATGCTTCCCCACCGTCGTACAGAGTAAGCACTCCCTCCAACATCGCCTGTTTGGTAAAGATGTTAACCAGAATGTCCCAGCGCATCCGGGGCGAATACCCGTAAACCGTCCCGAACCTCAGGATAACCACCCTAAAGTTCTCGGAGGATAGGGCCTGGATCTTTTCTTCAGCCTGAAGCTTGGTATGCGAGTAAAGGTCAACGGGCTGAACTTCAATTTCCTCATTGGGAAACCCTTCGTGACCCAACGGTTGCTGGTAAACAGCGGAGGTGGAGGGGAAAATGAAGCACTTCACACCTGCCTCCCTTGCAACCTTGGCGAGGTTCGCTGTTCCCCAAACATTCAAGCGTTGCGTCAGTCTAGGATTCGCATTCGCATCGGCATGGCTGGAAACAGCCGCAAGATGGATAACGGCGTCGTACCCCTCCAAATCCTCCTTCCTAAGCCTGGTGCAATCAAGAAGCGCAAATTGCACCCCCTCAAGCTTTGGCATTAAAGGAGGAAACGAGCGGATATCACAACCGCTAAT
>CAYPTJ010000048.1:0-8376 GCA_964413845.1 uncultured Candidatus Saccharibacteria bacterium
TCGGTCTCATTTGCAAGATATTCCCCATTTTCAAATGTCAACCTGCCACCGATTGCAAGATCTCCGGTTTCGGAAAGAGAGTAGTTTGTATCCTGAAAGTAAAGATCACCAGTCGGGTTAATTAGCAAGCTACTTTCTGAGCTGATAGTATCTGCACTCCCGTAAAGGGTGAGATCACCTGTTGTGCTAAATTGGGCAAAGTTACTTATTCCTCCGTCTCCTAAGGTGGTAATTCCCGCGACATCAAGTCCAGCATTGGCATCAACATTGCCGCTGAAGGTTACCTGACCCCCGCCGGTTTGGCTTAGGGTATCAGCAATCGTTAGATTCCCGGTCGCGTTGAGGATCTGTCCTTGGACATCTAAAGTTGTTCCGGCAAGGAAGCTTAACGTTCCTGAGGTGTATTGATCGGAAGTGTCTGACCTCAAGAACTGGGTGGAGTCTAAGAAATCCAAGGTATCGGCATTACCAACCGTTCCTGTTACGCTCAGGGTGATGGTGTTGGTAACATCATTAGGGGTGATGGAGAGATTTGTTCCTGCTATTAGATTGATATCTCCTCCGTCATTAACCACCCCATCGACTGAGGAGACGATAGCGGGTCTTCCGGTGAGGTTCTTCCAATCAAGGTTAGCATCGATTGAATCGGCTTGAATCTCTCCCGCCTTAATTGAACTTGCTTCCAATTTGGGAATAGTTGCCTTATCGGAAAGGGTCAAGCTTCTTAAGAAAGCATCGGCTAGGGGAGTAATAAGATATTTCTTCCCCTCACCAAAAAACAGTGTTCCTAAGAAGCGGGTAGTGTTGAAGATTCCATCCTTGACAACCCGAAGGGTTTGGGTAATTATCTCCGAGCCGATGAGGGTGAGTTTGGCTCGCAGTCCGGTTGTTCCGCGTCCTTCTGCGTCGCCCTCCGCGTGTATCTGCGTATATTCAAAGACATCGTTAACATCAACGATCGGGTTTAAAGGCCCTGGTTTGATCAACTCCGCTTTTTGAGGGGAAACCACGCGAACGGTGGAATAGATTAGATTTTGAAGGGGACCGGCGATGGTTCGACCAAGCTCACCATAAAAAGCTCGTCCAATCCGCTCTTGGGTTAAAGGAGTGACGACGGCGAAAAGGAGGGTGAAGAGGATAAGGAGAAGGACAACATCAGCGAGGCGGTGGGGGAGACGTTTTTGAAGGTGGAAAGGTTGACGAATCTCCTCAAGCGTTCGCACCGGAATTTTGGGGGGGAGACGGCCATCAACCCCAAGGGGATGAGGTGGTATCTCCACCAGAACTTTAGTTCCGTAAGCGCGGCGGGGATCGGTTTCTTGGCGAAAAGAGGTAAGGAGTCGCTTAACATCTTCTTGAGAATAGCGACGATGGTTGCCTCCCGCGGTTCTGACGGGAACTAAACGACCTTCTTCCTCCCAACGGCGAAGAGTTGAGGGGGAGACACCTAAAAGTTTAGCCGCCTCGGAGATGGAGTAGAGCGGCGGCGTTGTTTCGGGTATTTGATTGTACGAGCCTTGGCTTTCGCTTCGGCTCCGCAATTCTTCGCTAGCGCTTGAATTGTTGGGCAGTGCGTTACTCATTTGGGCAGTCCTGCCTGTTGGCAGGTTCCTCTACCAAATTTCCCCACAACTGTGGGATTTGGTAGATTTAGTTAATTCAGCTTGAAGTTAGCAGATTTGCGCAGCGAATGTCAAGTGCGCGAAGGGACGCGGATGGTGACGCAAAACCACGCGGAAAATGTGGTATGATCGCCGTGAAATGAACAAACTGGTTGTTGTTGAATCCCCAACTAAAGCGAGAACGCTAGGCAAGTTCCTGGGAGAGGAGTTTAAAGTTGTCTCCTCGATGGGGCATGTGCGGGATCTGCCGAAATCAGAGTTAGGGGTGGATGTTGAACATGACTTTCAACCTCACTATCTTATCGCCAAGGGGAAGAAAAAGACCACAACCATGCTTAAAAAAGCCGCAAGGGAAGCGGATCTCCTGTTTCTAGCAACTGATCCTGACCGGGAGGGGGAAGCGATCGCTTGGCATATTTTGGAAGTAACGAAAGCACCCAAAGCCCAGCGAGTAGTCTTCCATGAGATCACTGAAGAGGCGATTGCCGAAGCGTTCGCTCATCCTCGGGAACTTGACCTTAAGCTCGTTGATTCCCAACAAGCGCGGCGTATCTTGGATCGTTTGGTGGGGTATCAACTTTCTCCTCTTCTTTGGAGGAAGGTACGTGCCGGCCTTTCCGCGGGGAGGGTCCAGTCGGTGGCGGTGCGGTTGATTGTGGAGCGGGAAAGGGAGAGAGAAGCGTTCAAGCCCCAAGAGTACTGGGAAATTGAAGCAAGGCTTCAAAAAGGCGAGCAGCAAACCTTTACAGCAAAATTAGTGGAAAAGGGAGGAAAGAAGATTACTCTCGGGGGTAAGGAGGAGGCAGATCAGGTTGTTGCAGAGCTTAAAGAGGCGGATTATGAGGTTGTAAAAGTTGAAAAAAAGGAACGGCGGCGGTACCCTTACCCACCGTTTACGACCTCAACTCTGCAGCAGGCCGCAGTGAATGTTTTAGGCTTCTCCGCCGCTCGCACGATGCGCGTCGCCCAGAACCTTTATGAGGCTGGTTTGATCACTTACCACCGAACCGATTCTGTCACCCTCTCCGAGAAAGCGCTAAAAGGGATTCGTGGATTTATCAGGAAGGAATATGGTAGCAGTTACCTCCCTGAGATTGCTAACAGATACAAGACAAGAGTGCGATTGGCGCAGGAAGCCCATGAGGCGATCCGCCCTACAAAAGTAGAGCTGAGAGCTGAGAGCTTAGAGGCTGGTGGGGACGAGAAGAAGCTCTACGAGTTAATCTGGCGGCAGGCGGTTGCCTGCCAGGTGGTCCCGGCAGTTTATGAGCAGGTGAATGTGGAGATTAAGGCGGACGGTTATCTTTTCAAGGTGGTTGGCTCAAAGTTGTTGTTTGATGGATTTACGAGGGTTACAGGAGGAGCAGGGGAAGATAAGGGTTTGCCAGAGCAAAAAGTTGGGGACAAACTTAGCTTGGTGGAGCTTCTTCCTTCCCAACACTTTACCGAACCACCTCCGCGTTATACCGAGGCGACCTTGGTAAAAGCCCTTGAGGAGGAAGGGATCGGCCGGCCCTCAACCTATGCCCCAATTATCTCCACCATTCAAGGGCGTGGTTACGTCTCCAAGGAGGGGAATCAGCTTCGGCCAGAGGATGTGGGGATTGTGGTTAGTGATCTTTTGGTCGCGTACTTTCCCAAGGTTGTTGATCTCTCCTTTACCGCAAGGATGGAGGAAGAGTTGGATGAGATCGCCAAAGGGGAAAGGCAATGGGTCCCGGTGGTTGCCGAGTTTTACGAACCTTTCGCCAAGGATTTGGAGAAGGCGCAGCAGAATATTGATAAGTCATCGGTGACTACCCTTGAGGAAACGGCAGAGAGTTGCCCAGAGTGCGGCAAGCCCTTAGTTGTCAAGTTGGGGAAGTATGGGAGGTTTTATTCTTGCTCTGGTTTTCCCGAGTGTAAATTCACCAAGCCATTTATCGAAACAATTGGGATGAAATGTCCAGGTTGTGGCGAGGGGGAGGTGATTGTCAAACGCACGCGCCGTGGTAAGATTTTCTATGGGTGCTCAAGGTACCCTAAGTGTCAGTGGGCCTCGTGGAGGAAACCAGAAAAGGAGGGGGAGGAAGATGAAAAAGAACCCCCACAAGGGTAAATTCATCGTTCTCGAGGGGACGGATGGTTCCGGCAAGGCGACTCAACTCGAGCTGCTAGTCAAAAAGCTTAAAGAGGCAGGGTTGCCGATTGAAACCGCCGACTTTCCTCAATACAAGAGCACCTTTTTTGGCAAGCTGGTTGGACGTTACCTTGCTGGAGAGTTCGGGAAGGTTTACGAGATAAGCCCTTATCTTTCAGCCTTGCCGTTTGCGGGGGATCGTTGGCAGGCAGCGCCTAAAATCCTTAGGTGGCTTGAGGAAGGAAAGATCGTTATCGCCAATCGTTACAAAGGGTCCAACGATGCCCATCAGGCGGTTAAATTACCGGTGAGGGAGCAGCAGGCTTTTCTCAGCTGGGTTGATGAACTTGAGTATGAGGTATTTGGTATCCCTCTGGAGGATTTAACGATCTTTCTCTACGTCCCGCCGGCGATTGGTCAGAAGCTTGTTAGCAAGAAGGGAGATCGCCCATGGCTCAAAGGAGCTAAACAGGATATCCATGAGAGAGATCGAAACTACCTCAAAAAAGCCTCAAGGATGTATCTGAGGTTGGCAAAAGGACGGGACAACTGGGTATTGATTGATTGTACCAACGGGAGAGGTGGTATCAGACCAATCGAAGAGATCCACCACGACGTTCTTGAGGTTGTACGATCCCACCTTGAGATTGAGATTTAGGACCAGGCGCTTCTTATTCAAGGAGCGCTTTTCTTTTTACCGCTGTTAGTTTGAGACTTGGTGATCATTCTGCTCATTGTATTAATGAATTAAGATAGCAATTCATTGATACACAAAGTACAACAAACCGGACAGTTAGTAGTGGGACTTGTTGGTTTTAGGTTGGCGTGGTATCCTCTTCTTGTTCTTTAATTCTCAAATTCAAAGGGGAGAAGATGGGAAGCAGGGTTTGTCGAGTTTCAGCTCATTCCATCAGTGACGCTTGGTTCCAGGTAGTCAGAGCTGCTCTTGAGGTCGGGAGTGATTATCCGATAACCCGGGGAAGCTTTGTTGGCCACCAACGGCGGGAGTTGGAGAGTTTAGTTCTGGCGATAGAAGCTCCCGGAACAAGACCTTTCAGTCCCGTTTTGCCACGTGGGATGCCTCCCGTTGCCGATGACGAATCAATTCGGAGGCACTTCGAGCAGTATTGGCTCAGCCCCGATAAAGCTGAGAACGAAGAGTACACCCATGGGGAGCGGATTCATCCCCAGCTCCCTCCCTTAATTAAGATGTTGAGGGAAACTCCGGGCACTAACCAGGCCTGTATTGAAGTGGGGCGGCCGGAAGATATCGACTTGAAGAATTCTCCGTGTTTACGGCTCATCGACTACAAGCTTCGGAGTGGGATTCTGTCGGCCCATGCTTACTTTCGCTCCTGGGATATTTGGGCAGGTCTGCCCTTCGACTTGGGAGGGCTGCAGCTGCTCAATGAGTTTATCAGCAGCGAAGTTGGCTGCCAACCTGGACCTTTGTTTGTCTACAGCAAGGGAGCTCATCTTTACGACTATCAATGGAAAATGGCTTTACAGTATGCTGGCTATTCTCTTAAGGATGGTTCAGGCAGTCCGCGATCGTTGAGGAGGTGGGGGATGGGGAGAAGGCGGAGACGAGGGCTACTTGTATTCACTGGCGGTATGTTCTCTGGGAAGAGCGACCGTCTGATCTTAAAGCTTGAGAATCGCACCACTGTCGGGGGGCAGAAGGCTCAGGCTTTTTATCCCGCTCGTGACACTAGGACGCATGAGGGCACGATTACTTCTAATAGCGGACGAGCTTTTCCCGCCAAGAAGGTTAACAATGCCTGCGAGATTCAGGAGCTAGTCGAGGAAGATACTGACTTGGTAGCGATCGATGAGGCTCAGTTCTTTGATTCTGACTCAGGTTTGGTCGAGGTTTGCCAGGAGTTGATGAAAGACAGAGAAGTTATCGTTGCCGGTTTAGACATGGACTTTCGGGGTGGGCCATTCGGCTTGATGCCGCAGATTTTAGCCATCGCCACTGAAGTGGTAAAACTAAGAGCGCTCTGCGTTATCTGTGGTGAAGATGCGGAATACAGCCAGCGGATGGTTGATGGTAGGCCAGCTCGCCGCGATGACCCGATCATCTTAGTTGGTGGTGAGGAAGAGGGGTACGAGGCGAGATGTTCGGACTGTTTCGTTAGACCCAGCTAATGTCTTCATAGGGTACCAGCTTTTAGGTTGGTACCCTTTTTCTTATGATAATATGGTAGCCGATGGTGGAAAAGAAGGCGAAACCCCGTGAAGCTTTGCTACGGGGCAAGAGTTTAAAGATCCCTACCGCGGAGGAGCTTCTTGAGGCAGGAGTCCACTTTGGACATCTGAAGCGCCGATGGCATCCCAAGATGAAACCCTTCATCTACAGCGAGCGCGGGGGGGTACACGTCTTTGATCTTTATAAAACTCGTGAGCAACTTGAGAAGGCAGCACGTTTCTTAAAAGAAGTAACCACCAAAAGCGGTTCGATTCTTTTTGTGGGAACAAAACGACAGGCAAAGGAGATTGTGGGGGGTGAAGCGCAGCGCGTTGGAGCTTATTTTTTAACTGAACGTTGGATTGGAGGGCTTTTAACCAACTTTGATTCAGTGAAGAAAAACATCGAAAAGATGGAGGAGTTATCTTCAAAAATGAAGGGAGGAGAGTTTAAACATTACACGAAAAAGGAAAAGCTTTTAATCGAGCGCAAGATCGCCAAACTTGAAAGGGATATCGGTGGGCTTCGAGGGTTAAAGGAGCTTCCTGCGGCTTTAGTCTTAGCCTCAGCGCGCAATGAGGCGATTGCCGCCCATGAGGCAAAGCAGATGGAAATTCCTGTTGTTGCCCTTGCCGATACTAATGCCGATCCTGGCTTGGTGGATTACGTTATCCCCAGCAATGATGATGCCGCCGCTTCAATTGCGATAATAATAAAGACGCTTGCCGATGCGGCAGCGGCAGGGAAGTCGGGAGCCAGTAGTCAGTGACGGCTCACTATGTTCGCTCGTCTTTTGCCTATGCAAAATAGCCAGGAGTGAGATACTAATGCCTAATGACTAAAATTGATCAGATCAAAAAACTTCGTAAGGAAACACAGGCTCCGGTAATGGAGGTCAAACGAGCGTTGGAAGAAGCCGGGGGGGATGAAGCCGCGGCTAAAAAGATCCTTGCCGAGAAGGCCTTGGTCCGAGCCGAGAAGAAGAAGGGACGGGAGGCCGGCAATGGTTATCTCTTTTCCTATGTCCATTCCAATGGAAAGATCGGGGTGCTGTTAGAGCTTCGTTGCGAAACAGATTTTGTTGCCAAAAATGAGCTTTTTCGAAAGTTAGGAAAGGAGTTGGCGATGCAGATCGCCTCGATGGATCCCAAAGATATAGCAGAGCTTCTTGAAAAGGAGTACATCAGAGATCAAACAAAAACAGTCGCTGATCTGGTGAATGAGGCGGTGGGGACGGTTGGGGAGAAGATTGAGGTGGCCCGTTTTATCCGTTATGATATTTGACCAGATCATTGAGGAGTTGAAATCCACTTTAGCAGCGGTTCGTACCGGTCGTGCTTCCTCTGCCTTGGTTGAAGATCTTCAGGTTGAGGCCTACGGAACAAAGATGAAGTTGAAAGAGCTTGCCGCGATTGCGGTTCCTGAAGCGAGGCAGATTTTGATCACCCCTTGGGACAAAACTGTTCTGGAGGTGGTTACAAAAACTTTGCAAATAGCGGGGTTTAACCCTATTGTTGAGGGCACAGTTCTTCGTCTTACTTTCCCTCCGTTAACTGGAGAGGATCGACAACGTCTGATGCGGCAGGTGGGAGAGAAGGCGGAGGAAGCAAAGATTAAAGTCAGAGGTGTTAGGCGGGAGATGATGGAGGAGGTGGAGCAACGACAGAGGAAGAAACAGATCTCGGAGGATGAAGCCTTCTCCCGCAAAGGTGAGATTGAGGAGGAGGTCAAGGAGGCAAACCGTCAAATTGAGCAGTTAGCGCAGGAGAAGAAGAAACAACTGGAGCTGTAGTGGCTTAGGTTGCTTGGGTTACTTAGGTCCTAAGTTACTTAAGTCACCTAAGTTGCCTAAGTAACATTAGTCGATTACCATGGCTATTATTCCATTCCTAATCCTATTTTCCCTTCTGGTTTTTGTCCACGAAGGTGGTCACTTTCTTCTGTCAAAGCTTTTTGGGGTTAAAGTTACGGAGTTTGGTTTTGGTTACCCTCCGCGGATTTGGGGGAAGAGGATCAAAGGAACGCTTTATTCGATCAACCTTATTCCTTTTGGGGGTTTTGCTCGAATCAAAGGGACGGAAGGGGAATACTCTGGGGTTGGGGATGCTGACTCGTTTGCTGTTCAACCAATGTGGAAACGGGTTGCCATCACCGCTGGCGGGGTTCTTGGGAATTTTGTTTTGGCGTGGGTTCTTTTTGTGACCCTTTTTGTGGTAGGTAATCCTACCCCAGCCGGGAAGGTTTATGTGGATGAGGTAAAGCTGAACTCTCCTGCAGAGCTGGTGGGGATTGTTGCGGGAGATCACATCTTAAGTTTTGAGGGGGAGAAGGTGGAAACTGCCGATGAGCTTGTCACTTTGGCGGAAAAGAATGCCGGGAAGCTAACGGTTATGGAAGTTGAACATGAGGGAAAAACGCGATTGGCGGCGGCGGTGCCGCGCGCT
>CAYPTJ010000049.1:0-7519 GCA_964413845.1 uncultured Candidatus Saccharibacteria bacterium
ACCGCTTTGGAAAACTTGAAGATCCACGCTGCGCTTTATCATCTTTCTGGGGATCTCTATCAAAAGCGGTCTCAAGAGATGCTTAAGATGGTTGAGCTTTGGAACCGCCGGGGGGAGCTGGTCAAGAACTACTCAGGAGGAATGCAGAGGAGACTGGAGGTGGCTCGGGGCCTTCTGCACCATCCCAGGATTTTGTTTATGGACGAACCGACTTTAGGACTTGACCCTCAAACCAGAAATAAAATTTGGGATTATGTTCTTGATCTGCATAAGAGGGAGAAGATCACCATCTTTTTGACAACCCACTATATGGATGAGGCCGAATACTGCGATCGGGTAGCGATCATCGACTACGGAAAGATCGTGGCCACGGGAACTCCAAAGCAGCTAAAGGAAAAAACCAAAGCCAAGACGATGAACGACGTGTTTTTGGAGCTCACCGGTCGGGATATCAGGGATGAGGGTGCCACTCGTTTGGAGAAGATGAAATCCCGAATGAGGGGGAGGTTTCACTGATGCAGACTTTAAATGATATCTACATCATCTGGTATCGAGAGGTTCTGCGCTTTTGGCACAACAAGCCAAGGATCATCTCCTCTTTAGCGATGCCGTTCTTATGGTTGGTGATGTTCGGATCGGGAATGCGAGGAACATTTCAGCTGTTTGGAGCTCAGGAAGGTTTCGATTTTATCCAGTTTCTTTTTCCGGGGGTGATTGGGATGACGGTGCTCATGACCTCGCTCTTCTCTTCTATTTCAATCGTGCGCGATCGTGAGTTTGGCTTCTTGAGAGAAATCTTGGTTGCGCCGGTATCGCGGGCAAGTATTGCCTTGGGAAAAATTTTGGGTGGAGCAACGGTGGCGATGCTTCAGGGACTTTTGATGCTTGTTTTGGCGCCGTTGGTGAATGTCCGCCTTGGGGTAGGGATGGTTTTGGCGCTTCCTCCTGCCATTTTCCTTGTTTCCTTTGCCTTAGCTTCGTTGGGGATGGTGGTTGCTTCTCGTCTTCGCTCGACCGAAGGATTCCAGATGGTGATGAACCTTTTTATGATGCCAATGTTTTTCCTCTCCGGTGCTCTTTTTCCTTTAGTGAATGTCCCTCGGTGGATGGAGATTTTAAGTAAGGTGAATCCTGCTACTTACGGCGTTGATCTTATTCGGCAGGTTACCTTTCACTTTTTGGCTGTTCCTTCGGCGATAGCCGAGACCTTCAAGATCACAATTTTTGGTGTAAAACTTGGAGTTGTTGAAGACTTAATTATTGTCTCCTTCTTTGCCTTTCTCTTTGTCCTTTTGGGAGTTTGGTCTTTTGCCAAAGCTGGGCAATAGCAAGACTCGCGCTGCCGAGAAATATTTTCCCGTGATGGTGACCTACAGGAGTGAAAAGGAGGTCAGACGAGATTTTCTTTCTCGTGACGCAGAAAGTGTTAGGCCGATTTTAATTCGCGGACTTTATCCCTAATCTTGATCGCCAGCTCAAAGTTGAGGTCATTTGCTTGGTGGCGCATTTCCCCCTCAAGACGCCCAATCAGCTTTTTTTTGTCATAGGGGGTTAAAGCCTCGGGTTTGATTGCCTCCAGAAAATCTTCGGTGTAGGCTCCTTTGGGTTTTTCGATATGGAGGATATCCTCCTTTGCCACAATGATCTTTTCCCGAATTGGCTTAATGATCGTTTGGGGGGTGATCCTGTGTTTTTTGTTGTATTCCAGCTGAAACTTTCGACGCCTTTCAATCTCAGTGATTGCCTGCTTGATCGAGCGGGTGATTGTATCAGCATAAAGGATTACCTGCCCGGCGACATTGCGGGCGGCGCGGCCCATCGTTTGGATGAGGGAGGTTTTGGAGCGCAAGAACCCCTCCCGATCGGCATCCAAAACCGCCACCAGGGCGACCTCTGGCAGGTCCAACCCCTCCCGAAGAAGATTGACTCCGATTAAAACATCAAACTTCCCCAGGCGAAGATGATCAAGGATGTCGGAGCGCTCAAGGGTCTCAATATCGCTGTGAAGATAAGCGACCTTGATCTGCCGCTCGGAAAGATAATCGGCTAAATCCTCGGCAGTACGCTTGGTTAAGGTGGTGACAAGGACCCGTTGTTTCTTTTCCACTCGCCTCTTGATCTCGCCGATAAGATCCTGAACCTCATTCCTCGCCGGTCGGACAATAACCTGCGGATCAGCAATTCCTGTTGGCCGAACCAGCTGGTCAACAACGCCGCCGTGGGGGGTAAACCGCTTCCTCCCAACCTCCTCTTGTGACTTTTTAATCTCCCATTCATCAGGAGTGGCGGAGACATAGATTAGGTGAGGAGGGATCTTGTAAAACTCAGGGAAAGTCAAGGGCCGGTTGTCAAAAGCCGCTTTGAGGCGAAAACCAAACTCTATTAGCGTCCTTTTTCGGGAATGATCGCCGTTTAACATCCCGCGAAGCTGAGGAAGACTCATATGGGATTCATCGATAAAGACCAAGAAACGGTCACCGTAGGAGCTTTGGAAGTAGTCCAAAAGGGTATAAGGGGGCTCGCCGGTTTTCCTTCCATCAAAATAGCGGGAGTAGTTTTCGATCCCGTTGACATAACCAACCTCCCTAATCATCTCTAAATCGTAGTTGACCCGCCGCAGGAGCCGCTGTGCCTCAACTAACTTCCCCTGTTTTTTAAGAGTGCGATATTCCATCTTGAGATCAGCTCTGATCTGCCCCTCCACCTGCGCAAACGTTTGGGGATCGGTCAAATAGTGTTTGGCGGGATAGATGAGGAGGTGGGGGACCGTCTCCAGTGTTCTTCCTGAAACCGGTTCAAACTTGAGGATCTTCTCAACTTTTCCATCTTTAAGCTTTATCCGGTAAGCAGCATCCTCATAAGCGGGATAGATGTCAAGGTAACTGCCGCGAACCCGAAAGGTCCCCCGCGTAAACTCAAACTCACGGCGCTCATACTGGAGCTGGACAAGACGGGCGATGATTTTGGCTTGATCGCTTTTACCCCCCGCTTTCACATCAAGGATAAAGCGCCCCCACTCAACAGGAGAGCCGATGTTGTAGATACAGGAGACGGAGGCGACAACCACGACATCCTTCCGGGACATGATGTTGGCGGTTGCTTGCAGGCGCAGCTTATCGATCAGTTCGTTGATCTGCGCTTCTTTCTCAATATAAGTGTCGGTTGTGGGAATATAAGCCTCGGGCTGGTAGTAATCGTAGTAGGAGACAAAGTAGGAGACGGCGTTTTTAGGGAAAAAGTCGCGCATCTCCTGGTAAAGCTGGCCGGCGAGGGTTTTGTTGTGGGAGATGACCAGAGCCGGCATCTGGAGGTGCTTGATGATATTTGCCATCGTAAAGGTTTTTCCTGAGCCGGTCACTCCCAGAAGAACCTGGTTTTTGAGACCGGCTTTTACTCCGGCAACAAGTTTTTTGATCGCCTGTGGTTGATCTCCGGTTGGAGAAAAACCCGCCTTCAGTTCAAACACCTCAACCTTCATTGTATAATAGAGGGTGTTGGGCGAGTGGCGGAATGGTAGACGCGCGCGCCTCAAAAGCGCGTGGGGGCAACCCCATGGAGGTTCGACTCCTCTCTCGCCCACCATTTTTAGTCTTGACAAGTCAAACGTCCCCGTATAATATATCAATATCGGTTGATATAATTGGTTGTAGTTAATATTATGAGTTCCGAGTGTTGCTATACCCTATCACTAAAAAATAGAGAAATGAAGAGGATTTCTCAGTTATTTAAAATATTCAGTGAGGTAAACCGCTTAAAGATACTTTGCCTTTTGCAGAAAGATAGACTTTGCGTTTGTGAAATGATCGAGAAGCTTGATCTTCCCCAGAACCTTACCTCGCATCACTTGCGTGTTTTAGAGAAAACAAGGCTGGTAACTAACGAGAGAAAAGGGAGGCGAATTTATTATTCTTTAACGCCTGAAGGGAGAAAAATAATAAAACCTATTCTTGGGTTACTAGGGAGAGGAGGTGCCATATGAAAATTCAGATTTTAGGTCCTGGTTGTCCAAAATGTTTTGCGCTTGAGGAAAATGTCAAAAAAGCCGTTGAGGAGCTAGGGATTGAGGCAGAAATTGAGCACATTTTTGACGTGAGCAAAATGATTGAGATGGGAATGATGATGAGTCCTGGTTTAGCAATTGATGGAAGGTTAATTTCTCAGGGAGGAATTCCAGAGGTTGAAGAGATAAAAAAGTGGCTCAAGCAGTAGTTTTCTTATGACTCAGGACTTAATCTTGGAGGCAATTTCGGGTGGATTTTATACCCTTTTTGACTATTTGAGGGCGCATGTTTTAACTTGTTTGGTTCCTGCCTTCTTCATTGCGGGAGCTATCTCTGCACTTTTGCCAAAAGAAAAGGTAACAAAATATCTTGGGAGAGATGTACCAAAATACAAAGCCTATCCACTGTCGGTAATCGCGGGACTTTTATTAGCGGTTTGTTCCTGTACCATCTTGCCACTTTTTGCGGGAATAAAAAAGAAAGGTGCCGGAATAGGCCCAGCTATTGCATTTTTGTATACCGCTCCTGCTACCAATATCTTGGCAATTGTATTCACAGGAAGTGTTATTGGTTGGGATTTTGCCCTTTCCAGAATAGTTTTATCAATTACTTTTGCGATCGTCATCGGCTTGCTGATCTCCAAAATGTTTAAAGAGGAGGGGGTTGAGGATAAGAAGTTGGTATCAGAGTTGATTAGGGAGGAGGAGGGGTTAGATGGGATCGGGAAGGCGTCAACCAAAGGTAGTATTCTTGAAAACTTCAAGGATGACGTTCTTAAAAAATTTCTTCACTATCGTTTGTTAACCCTTTTTGCCACATTGTTTGCGGTCCTGATTTTTGGGGCATCAAAGGTAGGGGGAGAAGTAAAAATAATAGGATTAACCAGTTTAATTGCTCTACTGCTCGTTGAACTTAAAGCCGGTTTTAAGAGAGGAGAAATCGGAAGCTGGTTAAGAGAAACTTGGGTATTTTTTAGGGTAATCTTTCCCCTGCTACTGGTTGGGATATTTGGAGCCGGTGTCTTAACTTCTTTAATTCCGGAGAATGCTTTAGCAAATTATCTTGGCGGTAATTCAATTCTTGCCAACCTCACTGCTGTCTCATTTGGAGTTTTTATGTACTTTCCTACACTGGTGGAGGTCCCAATGGCTAAGATGTTTCTTGGTTTGGGGATGGGGAAAGGTCCCTTACTTGCCTACCTTTTAGCTGATCCGGTAATTTCGTTGCCAAGCATCCTTGTTGTAAGAAGATTGATGGGGACAAAAAGGACTTTGGCTTATGTTTTTCTGATAATGGTATTCTGTACGATCTCAGGCCTTATCTATGGTGTGTTTGTGAAGTGAGAGATCCTTGCAGCCATCGCGGCTGACAATTTTTACAGTTTCTGATAAATTAAGCTTAGCTTAAAGTTTCAAACGATGTTGTCAGTAACCGAACTTCGAAAAGGAACCGTTTTTGCCGAAGGAGGGGTACCCTTCCTTGTTTTGGATTACACCCACACCAAAATGGGGCGGGGAGCGGCAAATATCAAAACTAAGGTCCGTAACCTAAAAACCGGGGCAATTGTTGAAAAAAGCTTTATCTCTGGAGCGACAATTGAGGAAGCAGAGATCGCTCGCAAGAAAGGACAATTTTTGTACTCAGATGGGAAAAGCGGCTATTTTATGGATCTTCAAAGCTTTGAGCAGTTTTCCATCCCCTTTGCAATTGCGGAGGGGGTGACAAAATTCCTGCCGGAGGGAACTGAAACTACTATTCTTTATTTTGAGGAAGAGCCGCTCTCGGTGGAACTCCCTCTTAAAGTGACGCTAAAAGTGACCGAAACAGGACCATCAGAGAAAGGAGATACCCGCTCGGCGGGAACGAAGGAGGCGGTTCTTGAAACCGGTTACAAACTCCAAGTCCCGATGTTTATTAAAGTAGGGGATGTGATCTGTGTCAACACCGAAACCGGAAAGTACGTTGAGCGGGTTTGAAGCTCGGATAGTGTTTTCTCGGAAACGGCGTTCGCTTTCCGCCGCATTAGAAATTTTGACAAAAGACACTCCCCGTGCTATCCTATAGGGTATAACCCCTTGAACTCAAAAACTTAAAAAAGGAGGAGAGAAGTGGAAGAGAGAAAAACTGTAGGACAGAGGGTTCTTGACCTCGTCGGGGTGTTGCTGCGCGGCCTGGGGGTGGCAGTCGGTTGGTTTCTTGAGGAAGTGGAAACCACGCTCCGCCTCTTCAGCGTTACTCCCCCGATGTTTTTCGAACTGGCCTTGGCGATCATCTTTCTCTTCGTCTATCTCTTCCCGAGCGGGGAGACGATGGCGTTTATCGATCGCATTGGGACAGGACTGGCGATGCCCTTTGTTCTGGGGCTGATTTACGCGGTCTTGAATATGATCGCGGTGATGCGAAGTCTCGAGCGTGGTTGGCAGTGGCGCTGGTCCCTATTCAAGGCTTCAGTCTTTCCTGCCGGCCTTGACTATCTAATCTTCGCCAACCGGACCTTTCAACAGTTCATTGGTTGGGGGGATCCGGCCAACGCCCTCAGATTTTGCGTCTGGCTTGTCTGGTTGGTGGTGATCGTCAATGCCATCTTTGTCCAGGCAGAAGCCAAACTTAAGAGATAGGAAGGAGGCGACGATGACGGAGACCCGGAGAGGGAATTCGAAACTTTTTCTGGCTCTTCTCATCGCCGCCTATCTTTTTTCATGGTGGCTTTGGGGATACCGAGGAGAGCCGGAGGTGATAATTCAGGTTGCGCCCATTAGGGAGGAGGAAGCTGTCGCCCTCCGCCCAGAGCCGTTGGGCGCTTTCTATTCAACCAATTATCCTGAGGATATTCCTGCAGCGGTTATCGCCGAGGTGATCCAGGAGTACGCCACTTATATGTGGTACTCGCCGGTGACGCTTGAGGAGTGGTTGATGATCGTTAAGGAAAATCAGTTGGAGGATGTCAATCCCCTTTGGACTGCGGCGATTGCTGCCCATGAATCTCATCTTGGAGCTTATTCCTCGGCTTATGAACGAGGGAACCTCTGGGGGATTGATAAATCGGGAACCGATGCGAGCTTAAGCGATCTTGGATCGCTTCAAGACGGTGCTCGCTACATCTCCCAGCTTCTGGCACAGTATTACTTCGACGAGGGCCGTCTTACTTTCCAGGCCCTTGAGGAGAAGTACGCTAGCCAGATTGATCCTCCTCGCGGTGCTTGGGCGGCTCGGGTGCAGTACTTTTATGAGGACTTAACCGCCGAGCTGGCTCAAAAGACTGATCCTAATGCTCCTGTTGGGATTCCCGTTACCGAGGAGGATGATCCACGCTTTAGCGAGAATCCATACTATCCGGTTGTTGAGGTGAGAACTCTTCTCCACCGAGGAATGGATATCGCCGCCGACAACTCAGGTGAGGTTTGGCTCCACTCGACCCTCAACGGGAAGGTGGTCTTCGCCGGTTTCATCGAAAATTCCTGCGATTTTGCCATCACTTTTACCCCTCTGCCAGATGCTGGTGATTGTCCTGTTGTGGC
>CAYPTJ010000050.1:0-3025 GCA_964413845.1 uncultured Candidatus Saccharibacteria bacterium
CCCGCCGTTTTGTTAACCCTTGACTTGCGGGTTACTATGTGTTAACTTAGTTACAGTTGGTTAACATGAGCAACAAAGAGTTTCTTTCCACAGCTGAATTAGCGGAGATCCTTGGCATCAGCCGAGTGGCTGTATTCAAAAAGATCAAAAAGGGCGAGATCAAGGCGGCGAAAGTTGGCCGCAATTATGTCATTGCTAAAAAAGATCTAGGTGATGTTTTTGGAGAGACAGTAAGTAAGCAGATTAAAAAAGAGCTAACCTACGCCGTCAAGAAAACCGTTAAAGAATATGGGGAAACATTGCGGCTTCTTGGTAAGGAATGATAAGAACGATAACCCTTGCTGAAGCTGAGTTTATCGCTTTCAGGTTAGCCCGGGAGTCTTATACTTTTGATGAACCAATCCCAGATTTTGCCACCCGCTTTCCCAATATCTTGGAAAGCTGTCTCTTATCCCCCTTCCAGATGTTTAACAAAAAGCCGCTTTATAAAGGGTTAGTTGGAAGAGCGGCGGTTCTTTTTTACTTTATGATCAAAAACCACCCGTTCCAAAACGGAAACAAGAGGATTGCCATGACCACTCTTTTTTGCTTTCTCTACCTGAATAAAACATGGCTAAAGGTCAATGATTACAAGCTCTATCAATTTGCCGTTTGGGTCGCCGAAAGTCTCCCCGAATCAAAGGATGCCGTAGTTCAGGAAATTACCCGCTTCCTCAAAGCCCATCTTGCGGATCTAAAACAAGGATAGCCAAAACCACTGTGGAACTCTTTTTCTCAACCCTCGCCAACCCCCCTTCGCTAAAGCTACGGTAGGGCAAGAGCAATGACCCCTATGAATCCCTCCATTGTCCCATCTAATAATCTTTAGTCTGACTTTCTCTGGTTGCGTGTTATAACACGTTGTAACACGTTATAACGCCGAGCTCAGTAGTGATTGATAAGGATTGACAAAATTTTTCCTTATCGCTCCTTACCCTAAGTTATTAGGTTATAATACTAAGCCGATGCTTTTGACTCCTCATACCGTTGCGGCAATTGCGATCGCTTCTCTTGTTAAGCAACCGGAGCTTGCCCTCCTTTTGGCTTTTGCCTCTCACTTTGTTCTGGATTATATTCCCCATTGGGATCCTCCGCTACTTGTAAAGTGTTTGAACGCAAAAGTACCGATTAGAGCAGGTAAAGAGGTTTTCCTTTTTATCTTCTGCGACTTTCTGATCGCCCTTACTTTTGGCCTTTTCTTTATTTGGCGGGTGATGCCCAACACCGTTTTGGCGGGAACAATCTTTGGAGCGGCTTTTTTGGCTAACGTCCCTGACGGGTTGGCTCTACCGTTGCTTTTCGGGAAACGGTGGGGTTGGGTGCGTCGCTGGAGGAGATTTCACCGTATCTATCACACTACCCCCCTTCCACTTTTTTGGGGACTTTTGCCACAGGCCGTCGTAATAGCCATCGGTTTGCTAATAGCGCTCCGGCAAACACTGCCATAACCCCAAGAAGTTTGTAGAATCCTTCAAGAAGAACCGCCGCCACCGCGAGGGTAGTAATGATCCCCCATTCCAAAAAGACGATCTGCGGTTGGCTGAAACCTTTTGCCAAAAGGCGGTGGTGAAGATGGGTGGTATCCCCTAAAAACGGGGAGCGCCCCCGCCTAATCCGCCGATAGATGACGTAGAAAGCATCAATCGTGGGAAGGGCCAAAACCAAAAGGGCGGTTCCCGTTTTGGCACCGGAGAAGATCGAAAGAACCGCCAAAAGATAACCTAAAAGAAACGCCCCCCCTCCAAGGTAAATCTGGGCCGGGAAGAAGTTTAAGGGGAGAATTCCAAAAAGTGCCCCTACCAAAATTACCCCCAAAAAAGCGGTCATTGGAGTTTCAAAGACAACGGAGATGATAATAATCGCCAAAGTAGCGATCACTCCCACCCCAGCGGCGAGGCCGTCCAACCCATCCAGCCAGTCAACAATATTAATTAAGGCAAACACCCAGATAACTGTAAAAAGATCCGCTAAGACGGTGAAGTGATAGGTAATCCCTTGCCAGAGAAACGGGATCTCCCAGCGGTTAAGATAGACCAACTTCTCCCCTATCAGTGGAAAAAGAGGATTGCGGATGTACTCAATCCCCACCCCTCCCAAGATAAGGACCAAAGCAGCAAGGAGATGGCCTCCCCCTTGAATCCAAAAGGGAATAGGGCGAAGATCATCAATTGATTGGATCAAGGTAATTAAAGCCCCACCCAAAAGAAGCGCCAGAAGGTGTTTATCCAAGGGAAGAAAAGCGAGGGAGACGGCGGCAAAGGTGAGGTATAGGGGAATTGCTCCCAGCCGCGGAATCGGCCGCACCTGGGGATACGGGCCGTGGGGTTTGTCAAAAAGATGCAGCCTGGTAGCTACCTTTACAGTGGCGAAGGTGGCAAGAAGGGCAAGGGCAACGGCGAGAATGAAAGGAGCAAGAAGAGGGTAAAAGATCTCCTCGAAGGGGAGAGATGCGGTGGGGAAGAGCTTCACGATTCGAAAAAGGGAAAAGGTGAGAAGAAGGCTGACAAAAGCTGCCAAAAAAGTGGGAAAGATTGCCGCTGCCGGCTCAGCTTTTCCAAGAAGCTGATCGGTAAAAAAAGCATCAACCGCAAGGAAAAGAAGAGCTAAAAGAGGGATAAGGAAAAGAAGCGTTTTCGTGGTTAGTGCTTCTCCCGCTGTAAATAAAAGTGGTACCTCCGGTGGAAGGGAGGAAAAGGTGACCAAAAGAGCGGTCAAGGAGGCGAGGGTAACTGTTAGCGAGCCAACAAAAAGAAGGCTTAGGGGCAGAGATTTTCGAAGATTAGGTAGTAGCGAGGGCATTTTCTTTAGCTTTTATCTTGGGGGTAAAGCGAAACTCCAGTCGCTTCCCCAGCATCAGTCGTGTTTCGGCATCAAGATAAGGGATGAAGGTATAGGTTAAAAGGTTGATGATTACCAGCGGTCCCTCAAGATAGGCCCAGACCTTCTTCCAAAGTGGCCAGTTTTCGGGCATCGGACGGGTAATCTT
>CAYPTJ010000051.1:0-4576 GCA_964413845.1 uncultured Candidatus Saccharibacteria bacterium
CTGGGAAGGAAATTTCCATAGCGCAAGTTGGGCAGACTTTAAGATGTTCGAGAACGCACCCTGGGAGCTTTCCTCCAAGAAACCACTGCCTTAGTATTTGCGAGTTTCCTGGTTCCTGAATGACCATGCAGAAGGAAAGATCTGTTGCGCCGATTTCTCCCTCCGTAAACCTCGCCTTCAAAACAGCAAGTGCTTCGGTTATCAGGCAAAGCCGTTCCATTTCGTTGAGCTTTGTTGCCATCTCAAGACCTCCCTCTTCCGATTTGCTTTTTAGCCTTAAGGTATGTTATAATATTCCTGTTCGAAAATCAATCCCGTAGCCTGTTAGCTACGGTTTCTTTTTTCTAACCTTATGGAAGGCATTATCTCTACTCTTGGCCTTTTGGGCGCTCTAACGCTCACTTTTAACCCCGAGGCCAGGACCCTCACAAAAATCCAGAAACAAGCTGTCAAATCCGCTCCCGCTCTAGCCAATCAAAAAATTTGGGTAAGAGAGGCGGACGTTGGCTCGGTTTTGCGTGATAATATCATTTTGCAACTTCACTATATTAAGGGTGATGTTTTATCGTTTTCCAAAAAGGGCGAAGTTAATTCTCCCGATGACCTTGACTGGGGGGCTTTAAGGAAGCCTTTTTCTGGCTATTTTATTCTTAACGAGGGAGAAACCTATGCCTTTCATTCCGATCTTTTGCCGGAATTCCAAAATGGCAAGGTTATCGCTACGGAAGCCACTTTTGGCTGGAATCAAGGTTTTAAATCCTATGGTGGACTCTCCGGAAACGGAGTTTGTTACCTGGCTTCCTTTATGAACTGGGTGTCGAGCGACGCCGGTCTTGCGGTTACTGCCAAAGTTAACCATGACTTTTATCCGGTTCCTGGGGTTCCTAGGGAGTATGGAACAAGCATCTATGTTCTTCCTGGCTCAACTGTCGGGCAAAAACAAAATCTTTATATTACCAATAATCTTGGCCGTCCGGTTGCTTTTTTCTATGCCTTTGACGGGGAGCAAATTGAGATGAAGGTGTTTTGAGTAAAGCCCGGGTAGCGCCGGAGTGAGTTCTTTTTTGGGAGATTCGATCAGGGAGATACCTTTTAAGGTAACAAGTAAGGTGATGAGTAATGTTATGTAAGTAATGTACCTGTCTTCTAGAACACAGGTACAAGATAGGGAAAAAGTTAAGACCCCATAATATTGACAAATCGGCCCAAAAATGGTATAATTGATGTAGTGAAGAAGATCAAATACTGAACTTGAGGAGGAAAGATGAGCGCGAATGATCCGACTGATCCCACCGCCGTGGCCCCAACGACCACCGGTGGAACGACTTTCTCACAGGCGGAGTTGGACCAGGCAGTTAAGGATGCTCTTGCTGCGTACGCGGCAGACCATCCGGCTGTTCAACCTTCCGCCCAGCCACCCACGGCAACCCCGCCGACGCCAGCGACGGATCCCCTGGCCCTAGCGGCAGCCGCTTTGAATTTGGCGGCCGCCGCTCTTGGAAGAAACTCCGGATCTTCCGCACCCCCAACGCCCGCGGCTCCGGCAGCAGCGTCAGCACCGCATCCAGCGGCAGCCCCCGCCGCCCCAGCGCAGAAAAAGGGCTGGAAGCCAAGTTGTGGCTTCTGGATCTTTGTTGTCTTGCTCGCCCTTTTTCTGATAGGGGCGTCAGGCCTTCTCAAGCTTATCGGTGCGGAACCCTTGGGGGTTGCCCGAGGTCTTCTTGCCGGAGATCCGAAACCCACCCAGCAGGAGCGGTTGGTGGTGGTGTCCTCCATGGTTGTCGCAAACATTGGGAGCGCGAAGTGTGTTCCCGTGTATGCGAAGGATGGGGGAGCGGGGAAGGATCTCATCTGCCTCCCCGAAGGCGCTGGTGTGGGTGTCGTCTTCGCAAGCGAGTCGGGTAAGTGGACGAAAATCGTTTACGGAGACGGAACAAAGAAAGGATGGATAGAGAGTAAGTTTTTGGGGCCTGTTAAGTAATATTTAGCATTGACCCCAGAAAGGCCAGAAGATGCTTGTACAGATCTTCCGGCCTTTTTCTTTTTGATCTTGCAATTTTATTTTTTCTTTGTGATAATCGTTCCAAGATGTCAAAAGCGCTTAACTTTCTAAAGCAACACTGGCAACCGCTGGCAATTTTGGTGCTGGGGTTTCTTCTAGTTAAGAAATCAGCCGTTACTCCTCTTTCTTACCGATCTTCAAATTCAAAAACATCTCAAATAGCAGAAATTGGCGGGGTTGGTCTTGATTCGTCAATGTCGCTTCCTTATCCCGTTCCCGAAGCAGCGCCCGCGCCCGACGTTAAAGATCGTCTCGTTGTTCAAAATTCCTACCTTTCCCTTTTGGTAAAAGGCGTCCGCGTGGCTTCCGAAGGTATTATCAAGAAAGCGGAAGAGTTGGGGGGATATATGGTTGAAAGTAGCCTTGATTCTCCCGAGGGGGTTGATAGCGCCACTGTTTCTGTGCGAGTGCCCGCCAAAAAACTGGATGAATTTTTAGTCGTGGTTAGGGGGCTTGGGGTGCGGGTCGTTTCCGAAAATTTGATTGGTTATGATGTGACTGATCAGTACGTTGATCTTGAGGCGCGTCTTGCAACTTTAAATAAAACCAAAGCGAAGTTTGAGGAGATTATGACTAAGGCGACGGAGATCGAGGACATCCTGACGGTGGAGCGGGAGCTTGTTTCCCTTCAGGAGCAGATTGATTCTTTGAAAGGTCAGCAGCTTTATTTGGAAAAGAATGCCGAAATGGCCAAGGTGACCGTTTACCTCTCAACTGATGAACTAGCTTTGCCTTACGCCCCAGCCCAGCTCTGGAGACCAAGCGTGATTTTTAAGACAGCCGTCCGTGCCCTTGTCCAGGCGACTCGAGATGTTGTTTCTATCTTGATCTGGGTGGCGGTTTTCTCGGTGATTTGGGTGCCTATCTTGGTTATTCTTTTCGTCATTAAAAAGATTAGAAAGTAACTCCCCCAGAAATTAATTTTAATTAATAACACCCCCTTATTATTTGGCACTTTGCTGAATCGAGGTATATAATCCCTCTTGGGTTAAACTATCAGGGAAAGGGGAGAAGATGAAATACGTTCAGTTAGGAAGGGGAGAAAACGGGGGCGCGCTTGAAGGGCTAGCGAGAGAGTTTTATTTGGGGGATCACGAAACCGAAAGAAAAACTCGGGAAAACTTCCGAAGAACGGGACTGGTTGCTTCCGCCCAGATTATTGAAGACATTCTTCCGCAGACAAAAGTAATCAGGGATTTTGGCGGGCGGACGGGGTTGCAGGGAGTATTGCTTATCCCGATTGCCAGGACCGGCCTAGCCGTTTGCGGTGGGCCAGCCTTGGATTACTGGCAGAACACTTTGCGTGGGACGCGGGTGTGGATGGCCTCTATTGGGGCTTCACGAGGAAAGGATTCGTTGTCTTTACCAGCCGAGGTATATTTTCAAACTCTGAGACATCTTCCTAACAAGGACTGGAAGGATTGGATTGTGGTTGTTTTTGAATATGGCCTAGCGACGGCGAGCACGATTGCGGGCGTTTACCCCGTCATTACAACCCTTCTTCCTGGACTTGATGATGCGAATCTGATCATTTTCGCTAACTGCTTTTGCCGCAAACAATCACGCGCCCGCCTTGATCAGATATCTACTAGCGCGATTTTCACCTATGGTTCCAGCTGGTTATATGATCCGGTTGACCTTTATCTAAACACGATGCTTATTCAGGGCGGAGATTGGAAAAGATACCAACCGAGGGATTGGGGGAAATGCGCTTTTGGTGATGGGGGAGAGGAGTTTATCAGAACTTTCGCGGGAACCGTTCCAGAATCGCAGTTTACGGAAAAAGACAAAGAAGCGATCCGGGCTTATTTTGCCAGTCGTTAACTATCAAAGCCAGAAAAACAAAAGCTCGCTAGGGAAACTAATCACCTTCGCGAGCTTTATTTTTTGCGAAAATAAAGCCCTCTGATCAAATTCCTTATTAGGGAATTGACAGAGGGCTACGAACCGAACGTGAAAAGTTATCTGACGATGTTGATGCTACCCATCTCCGAAGTGACCCTCATTCCCGGAAAGTCCATTGCTTGGAGGGAGATCAACCGAGCTCCGAGCATCACTGGGCCCTTGAATTTCAGCTGGTAGGTGATCCGAAGGGTTTCTCCTTCTTGAGAAATGCCAGCCACTCGCGCGTATCCGTAAGGATTCTGTCGAGTGAGAGGGTCACCAGCCAAACTTGCCCATTTGGAGGTGTCGGGGTTCCAAAGAAGGAACCTGGTAACACCAAGGGGGGTTCGCCGATACCTCACTATAATCTTCTCTCCGATCCGAAGGTCAGCGTACTTAATGTCCTGCCAACCATCCGGATCTTGGAATTCAACGACGAATTCGTGCCACGTCCAGGTCTTGAAGTCCCCCGAGGTGGGCTCGATCGACACGTTCACGGGTGGTAGGTCAACCCTGATCCAGCCCATGGGATGGATGCCGTTAAAGCCGTCCGCCCCGATATCCTCCAGCCAGTACCAATACTTTTGGCCGTGGATTGCCGTGAGATCTTCGTATCGATACGACATACCG
>CAYPTJ010000052.1:0-2213 GCA_964413845.1 uncultured Candidatus Saccharibacteria bacterium
GGAGCTTGACCCTACCTCCAGAGTCTCTGATTGCAAAGCGTTACAGAGTCTCTTACCTAACGCCAAGCTTTTTGTCATCCCCAAAACACGCCACGGGATAATGATGGAAAAACCTCGCGAATTTGCTAAACTTATAGTGGATTTCGTTGCTTCCTGAACGTGGCTTGCCATGTATGCGACGCTTCTGACGAGATATCTGCATAGCAGAATGAGTCAGAAAGGAGTCGTTCGTGGTGCTCGTAGCTCAAGGGTAGAGCGCTTGCCTGTGGAGCAAGCGGTTGCCGGTTCGAGTCCGGTCGAGCACCCCATTTAATTATGTGTGCTATTCACGTTAAAAATCTAAAAAAATACTTTGGAGAAACCCGCGCCGTTGACGGCATCTCATTTGAAATTAAAGAAGGGGAAATCTTTGGGTATCTTGGGCCAAATGGGGCAGGGAAGACCACCACCATCCGCTGTATGATGGACTTTTTGCGGCCAGATGAAGGTATGATAGAGATCTTAGGTCTTGATGCCCAAGCCCAATCGGCAAAGTTGAAACAAGAGATCGGATTTTTATCGGAAGAAGATAATCTCTACCAAGATTGGACAGGGCAGGAGCATATCAACCTGATCAAAAGGATCCGCGGTGGTAAAACCCGCGAATCTGAATTAATCACGAAGCTTGACTTCGACCCAAACAAGAAAGTTAAAACCCTCTCCTCAGGAAATAAGCAAAAGCTGGGATTGATCCTTGCCCTGATGCATCAACCAAAGGTTTTGATCCTTGATGAGCCAACAAAAGGGCTTGATCCCTTACTACAACACACAGTCCACGAGATTCTCCAAACCGAAGTTAAGGAGAGAAACACAAGCATCTTTATGTCCTCCCATAATCTCTCCGAAGTAGAAAAGACCTGTGACCGTGTTTGTGTTCTTAAAGCAGGTAAGGTTGTGGCAATTGAGAGTATTAGCGATATCAAAAAGAAGAAGCTGTATACAATCTACATCTACTTTGATGGAGAGGTTCCTGAAAGAAAGAAGTTAGCTGCCCTTGATGTTGAAATCATTAAAGAGCTCTCAAACGGGCTTGTCCTAAGTGTCAGAGGTGAGATAAAACCGGTGCTTGCAAAGTTAAGTAAATTAAACCTGAAAGATCTCGAGATTACCCATGCAAGTTTGGAAGAGGTTTTTATGGAATTTTACATTTGAGCGTAGCGAGAATGGAAGATGTCACATGACGCTTCATAAGTAGCTATGTTGGCTTTGGTAACAAGGGTGATTAAAGATAACCGAACATTTTTTATTGCGAATGCCTTTATCTGGGTACTTTTTATCTGGATGTACGTTGCCTTTTTCCCCTCGGTGTCGGAAAACGCTGCTCAACTTCAGGAAGCATTCAAAAGTTACCCCGAGTCCTTCTTTAAGGCTTTCAGTATCAACATGGATGTTATGTTCACCAATTTAGAAGGTTTTTTATCGATCGAATACTACAGCATTGTTTGGCCCATCCTGATGGTTATTTTTGTCTTAACGTATGGAAGCTTCACTATTGCGGGAGAAATTGACCGAGGCACAATTGAGGTTCTGTTAGCCCAACCAATATCGCGGACTAAAATCTACTGGGCAAAATATTTAGCCGGAGTTATTCTTATCCTCGCCTTCGTTTTTCTTTCCAACTTTTCCGTTGTTCCTTTCACTATGCTTTACCATGTAAAGTTTCAGTGGCAAGCTCTTCTTACCATTTCCGCCTTAGGATTTCTTTTTTCCCTTTCGGTTTTTAGTGTCACCACCATGCTTTCCAGTTTGTTTTCTTCTCGAGCAAAGGCTGCCTCGCTTGCGGGCGGAGTGCTGATTGTTATGTACGTCCTTAACATAATTTCAAAATTTAAGGTGTCGGTGGATAATCTTAAATACCTCTCTTTCTTCCATTATTTTGATCATAGTGCGGCTTTGATTGATAATCACATCAGCGCTCTTGCGGTTGCAGTGTTTCTTGGGGTGAGTTTGACCTGCACTCTGGCTGGATTAATAGCATTTATAAAAAGGGATATTGCAACATAAAGCCTCCCTCACCGTAAAGCTCCTAAAGCCCCTTGCTCAGGAGAAGAACTTCTGATACTCTTAATTATAGTTTCCTATCTAACTGCGCCCGTAGCTTAATGGATAGAGCGTGTGGCTTCGGACCACAAGGTTGCGGGTTCGACTCCTGTCAGGCGCGCCATGTCTTGGTT
>CAYPTJ010000053.1:0-36117 GCA_964413845.1 uncultured Candidatus Saccharibacteria bacterium
TGTTCGTATTCCTGATCGAAGGGAAGCGATCCGGTTTGCGCTTGGGCAGGTAAGAGAAGGAGACTATCTCCTTATCTTGGGAAAAGGTCACGAAACGACCATGGCGATTGGAGAGGTGGAGTATCCTTGGAGTGATCATCAGGTGGTAAGAGAAGAGTTTACTAGGATTGTCCGATAATGGACTACCTTTTGTCTTCCCGTCACGGGAAAACCATGGATAAACTAAAGATTGCAGTTCTTTGTGGTGGTCCTTCTCCAGAGCATGAGGTTTCTCTTGCCTCTGGAATGAATATCTTTGGTGCCTTAGACCGTGCGAAGTTTGTGCCGGAATTGGTTGTTTGGGGAAAAGACGATACCCCTCCCTTAAGTTCTGAGGAATTAAGAAAGTTTGATCTGGTGTTTATTGCGATGCACGGTTCCTTTGGGGAGGATGGGACGGTTCAGGCGTTTTTTGAGCTTTTGGGTATTCCTTATACAGGTTCGGGTGTTATTGCCTCACGGCTTGGGATGGACAAAGTAGCCTCCAAGCTCCTTTTTCGCACCGCGAATATCCCTACCCCGGATTATCGGGTTACCTGGAAGGTTGAACAAGGGATAAAAATATTAAAGATAATTGGTCTTCCTTGCGTCGTTAAGCCCTCCTCTCAAGGATCAAGCATCGGTGTTGCTATTGTCAGAGGGAAGAAGGACTTCAAAAAGGCGTTTGATACAGCGATTAAGTTTGATGGGCGGGTGATTATAGAGCGGTATATTAAAGGAAGGGAGATTAATTGTGGGATTTTGGGTAATAAAAAGCCGTACGCCCTTCCTTTGATTGAGATTATCCCGGAAAAGGAGTTTTTTGACTATCAGGCAAAATACGACCCCGCGTTGGCAAAGGAGATTACCCCTGCCCTGCTTGATAGGGAAACAACAAGGAAGATGCAGGAGCCTGCGATTAAGGCTTATCAGGCTTTGAGTTGTCGTGGGTTTGCGCGGGTGGATATGTTTTTAGAAGAGGGGGGAAGAATTTATGTTTCTGAGGTAAATACTATCCCTGGTCTTACTAAAAACTCCCTTTTGCCTAAAGAAGCAAGGGCAGTGGGGATCACGTTTCCTCAGCTTTTGGAGATGATTATCAATTTTGCGCTTGAGGAAGATGAAGGTTAGTCAGGATACAAGGACAATAAAACCTGGGGAATGGTTTGTTCCTGTTAAGGGGGAGCACTATGATGGTCATCGGTTCATCCCAGAGGCTTTAAAGAAGAGAGCAGCAGGCGTTTTGGAAGTTGCGGGGCTTTATGCATTAGCGAAACAAAAGATAAAAAAGCTAAAGCCAAAAGTGATTGCGATTACAGGGAGTTACGGGAAAACAGGTACCAAAGAGGCAATTTCCAAAGTGCTAAAGTGCCGGTTTAATGTTTCGAAAACAGAGGGAAATCTTAACACCCCACTTGGGGTAGCGATTGAGGTGGTGAACAACTTTAAACCAGGGCATCAGATCTTTGTGGCTGAAGTAGGGATGGATCATTTAGGGGAAATTAGGGAAAGCTGCGAGCTTATCAAACCTCAAGTGGGAGTAATCACGTCAGTAGGGGAGATGCATTTGGAGAAGCTAAACACACTAAAAAACATTAAAAAGGCGAAATCAGAACTTCTAGAATTGCTCCCTTATAATGGTGTAGCAATATTGAACGGCGATGATGGAAATGTGAGGGAGATTGCAAAGAGATTTAGTGGGAGGAAAATCTGGTATGGATCATCGCCCAAAGCGGATGTCAGTTATTTTCGCATCAAGGATCTAAGGTTTAGGCCTTTGGGGGAGGGAAGGAGATACGCCGCTTTGGCAGCTTATGCGGTTGGGCGTCTTTTTAAAATTCCTGAAGTTGAGATCATAAAGGCGTTAGAGAGCTTAAGACCCCAGAAGGGAAGATTGAACCCTCTTCCTGGCAAAAATGGTTCGATGATTATTGATGATACCTATAACGCTGGTCCCCGATCAATGGAGGCAGCACTTGAAGTTTTAAAAAACTTTCCGGCTAAACGGAGGATTGCAATTTTAGGGGATATGTTAGAGCTTGGTAAGCTTGAGGAGCAAGCCCATCTTACTGTCTTGGCATATGCTTTTGAGGTTGCAGACATTGTTGTTTTGGTAGGGGAGCGGATGAATCACGCCCTTAATCAGTATCTCCATACTATATTGGCTGATAGAACGAAGTTGGTTACTATTGACCGATTAAGACTTAAAAAGGGCGATGTTGTTCTGGTTAAGGGCTCGCAGGGAATGCGGATGGAGCGGATCGCGAAAAAGCTTCTTGAAGATGAAGCCAAAGCCGCCAAACTTTTGGTACGACAAGATCCGCAGTGGATCTGTTAAGATTTATACAACCAGATGGCACGCGTACTGCTTTTTCTCATCATTTCGACTCTCGCAACATTCTCTCTCTATCCGTTGGTGATCAACTTTCTTTACCGTTTTCAGCTAAGAGAGGAGATCAATCCAGAGGTTCCGCGAACCCATTTTGCCAAGCGTGGAACCCCAACCGCCGCGGGAATCTTAATGCTTGTGGTTTTCCTCTTCTTAAACAGTTTCTTCAATCGTACTTCATCCACTGTGCCTATCCTCCTTGTTGCGTTTGCACTAGGGGGGTTAGGGTTGCTGGAGGATTTCTTTAAGATTTATCATCGCTCAAGATTGCGCTTGGTGATCCGCCGAACAATTACTCCAATTGTCACTCTTTCCGATCTCTCTTGGGATCTTTATAAATTAGCACTTTTTCCTTGGAATGCTTTTAAAGAGGTCTTTCGGGCTTTGGGTTCCACCAGTGTCGGAGGGATCGCTCCTTATCAGAAAGTCCTTGCGCAAACGGCGGTTGCGGCAGCCTTTGCGGTTTGGTTGAGTTTTACACAAGGGACGAAGCTCTGGCTTCCTGTTTTGGGTGAGGTTGCCCTTGGTTATCTTTATATCCCTTTTGTGATTGCTGTCTTTCTCTTTTTTATCAACAGCATCAGCATTACCGATGGTTTGGACGGATTGGTAGGGGGACTTTTGGCGATGAATTTCGTTGCCCTTATGGCAGTAGCACTTGTTTTGGGGGAAGAAGAGTTGGCGGTAACTTCTTCAATCTTAGTTGGAGCACTTTTGGCCTTTCTTTACTTTAACATCTATCCAGCGCGAGTCTTTATGGGAAATATTGGAGCGCTTTTTCTTGCGGGTGTCTTTGTCTCGACTGCCTTTATTCTTAAGCGGGAAATACTTCTTCCGGTAGTTGGAGGGGTTTTTGTGATCGAAGGATTGTCTGTGCTTCTCCAGGTTGCTTCGGTTAAGCTTGGCCGTGGGAGAATCTTTTTGATGGCGCCAATCCACCATCACTTTGAGATGAAGGGGTGGGCGGAAACAAAAGTGACAATGCGGTTTTGGCTGGCAGGTGCTTTCCTTTCTATTCTAGGTCTCTATCTCACACTTCTTTAAAGATGGTTCAAAAACACTATCTTCGCGGAAGCCACAAGCCTGATCTTGTTCTTCTTGTAACTGTTTCCCTTCTTTTAGTTTTTGGAGTTTTGATGGTTTACGATGCTTCGGTTGTAACTTCTCTTGAGCTTTTCGGCGGTCAATATCATTACCTCATCCTTCAGGCCATATGGGTCCTTCTCGGGGCTGCCCCAGCGGTGTTTCTCTTTCTCTTTGATTATAAGAAGCTTCGGTTTTTGGCCTTACCTCTTTTCGTTTTTTCAGTTCTCTCTCTTGTATTTGTTCTTCTTCCCACCTCCTTTAATCCCGAGATTCTCGGTGCACAAAGATGGATCTTTTTCAATCCCTCCCCAATGCCGGAGATTCCCTTGTTAGGGCGATTGCGGTTTCAGCCATCAGAATTGGCGAAGCTCAGTCTAATCCTTTGGTTGGCCGTTCTTTACACCCGCAGGAAAAAGTTTGACCTGCGGTTACTTTTACCTTTCCTTGCGTTGGTGGTGGCTCCTGTTCTTCTTGAGCCTGACTTTGGGACTGCAGTTATTCTTACAGGGATAGGAGGAGCGGTTTATTTTGTTGGAGGCGGGTCGCTTTTGCAACTTGTTTTATTTTTCCCCCTCCTTCTGGCTGCAGGCGCTGCTCTTATCCTTAGCTCTCCTTATCGGAAAGAGCGATTGTTAACCTACCTTTACCCTTCTTTGGCAGATCCTGAACGGGCCGGTTATCAGATTAAGCAGATTCTCATCGCATTAGGTTCGGGTGGGCTTTTTGGGTTGGGAATTGGTGAGGGGAGACAAAAATACGCTTATCTCCCGGGGGTAAACACTGATTCGATCTTCGCGGTTGTGGGAGAGGAGTTCGGGTTTGTGGGGGCGGTAGCTTTGATTCTTCTTCTTTTCTTAGTGATCTACCGAGGATTTAGAGTAGCTCAACATGCTCCCGATCAATTCGGGCGAGTACTGGCGGCAGGAATCTCCTTCTGGTTTGCTTTGCAAACGCTTGTTAACTTGGGAGCGATGGTAGGGATCACTCCTTTAACGGGAGTAACCCTTCCTCTTATCTCTTACGGAGGGTCATCGCTTGTGGTGACGATGGCCGCTTTGGGGATTCTTCTTAATATCAGCAAGCAGACGGTGAGAAAATAGGTAAATGGTGAATAGTGAATGGTTAAGCGGAGAACTATACACAATATACCATGAACTATAAACCAATGCGCATCATTGTTACGGGGGGACATCATACTCCAGCCTTGGCAGTAATGGAGGAGCTTACAAAGCGTGGTAATTTCTGTTTCTTTTGGGTAGGGTGGGCAACCCAAGCGGAGTACAGGGTGATAAAGAAGCTTGACATCCCGCTTTTCAATCTCCAGGCGGGGAAACTTTATCGAACTGCCTCTGTGGGACAGATTTTTAAAATTCCGCTTGGTTTTTTCCATGCTTTTTATCTCTTGATAAAGATACGACCAAGATTAATCATCTCTTTTGGAGGATATTTGGCCGCTCCGGTGGTTTTGGCGGGATTCCTTTTAAGGATTCCTGCGGTTACCCATGAGCAGACCGTTGTTTCTGGTTGGGCAAATCGTTTCATCGGGTTTTTTGCAAAAAAGGTTTTTGTCTCTTGGGAGCGGTCGAGACAGTTTTTCCCAAGAGGAAAGACAGTAGTTACGGGAAATCCAGTGCGGGAAGCAATCTTTGAGGTTAAAACAAACCGTTTTCGATTTCCTGAAAATCTTCCTACGATTTATATCACCGGTGGGAAACAAGGAGCACATGTAATCAATGAAGTGGTGAGGGAAGCCCTTTCTGAATTCTTAAGTTCCTACAACGTGATTCACCAAACGGGCTTTTCGGAGGTGTACCCAGATTACCAGAAGATTCTGGTTCTTCGCCGCCAATTGCCAAAAAAACTTTCCCGACGATATCTTGTTCAGGAGTTTTTTGGGGATGAGGAAATCGGGGCAGTTTACAAAGCGGCAGATTTGGTGGTTGCCCGGGCAGGGGCAAACACGGTTGTGGAGGCTGCTGCACTAGGCAAACCAGCAATCTTTATTCCCATTCCTTGGGCCTCTCATAATGAACAGATGGAGAATGCAAAGCTGTTGGAGAGAATTGGATCGGCGAGGATTCTCCCCCAGGAGAAACTCTCCCCAAGCCCTCTTCTTAAAGAAGTGGAATGGATGGTTAAAAATCTTAAGTTTTACCAGGAAAGAGGAGAGGAAGCGAAGAAGCTTGTCGACCCCCTCGCCGCCAAAAAGATTGCGGAGGAGATCATCAAGGTAATTCAAATCAAGCCCTAACTTCCTCTTTGTTCCCAGCCCCTAAGGCTCTACAAATGCTGATTATCTGGTAAACTTATCTTAGGATGTTCCTGCCCAAGCGATCGCGGCGGTTAAGTATACTTCGCCGTTCACCAAAGATCTTTATTCCTGCTCCCTCAAACCGTCAACTCGTTGTCCCTTTTAAACCGCTTAGTTTGCTTCTAATTCTTTTCTTCTTCTCAACCACTGTGTTTTTTTTCCTTCGCTCCGACATTTTTCAAGTAAGGACGCTGATGTTTGAGTTTGGAGGATTGGCCAAAGGTACCAAAATCACCGATGAGGCGCTTGTGAGGCAGCGGATTGCTGAGGAGGTGTTGGGGAGGAGCATCTTCTTTCTTGATGATAAGGATGTAGAGGCAAAACTCAAGAAGGCGTTTCTCACAGTGAAAACACTTGAGATCGCAAAAAAACTCCCCGATAAAGTATTCATCAACGTTTCAGTAAGGGTTCCCCTTGCACAAGTTAAGGTAAGGGAGGGAAAGCTGTTGTTGGTTGATGCTGAAGGTCTTCTTTTCCGCGAAGCCTCAGGTGAGAATCTTCCGGTAATTGATCTTAGTGAATCAATTACAGGATCGCTGGGGGAGATAATTGGGGGAGAGGAGGTGGGTGCATATCTTGAAGCACTTAATGTCGTTAAGGAAAAAGGTTTAGCAGCCTCGGCAATTACACTTAAGCCTGGGATGGTAGAACTAAAGCTTAAAGCAGGGCCGACCGTCTTTCTTTCGGTTAAGAGCCCTGTTGCGGATCAGGTAGAACTTTTAGCCCAAATCCTTAAGCGTTATAAGTTAACAGGTCGGACCCCAAAGCAGGTTGATCTTCGTTTTTCCCGACCCGTAGTGAGGTTTTAGGAGTTGGCAGATTGACACGTTGTTTTGTGATCATCTATAGTTAGACTGATGCCCAAGGAAAGAATCATCACTGGCGTTGATGTCGGTTCCTCCAAGATTGCGGTTATTATTGCCTCTGTTATCCCTGAGGAGAGGATTTCGGTTATCGGTGTATCAAGCGTTCCCTCCCGTGGAATCAAGAAAGGGGTTGTGGTTGACATCGATGAAGCGGTTGAGGCGATCGCAGAGGGACTAGAAGCTGCCGAACGGATGGCTGGTTGTGCGGTTTCCTCCGCCTATGTTTCTGTTGATGGGAAACACATCTCCTCGCTAAATTCGCATGGGGTGGTTGCGGTTTCGGCAGAGAGTTCAGAGATCAGCGAGGAGGATGTAGAGCGGGTGACTGAGGCAGCGCGGGCAATCTCCATTCCTAATTCACGCGAGATCATCCATGTCCTCCCTCGCGGATTTGTTGTTGATTCTCAAGATGGCGTAAAAGATCCGATAGGGATGAGTGGTGTGCGGCTGGAGGTAGAAACAGACATCATCTCGGGATCAACAACGGTGATGCGAAACCTTGTCAAGTGTGTTCAGCAGGTGGGGGTGGATGTGGAGGATCTTGTTTTCTGTGGTCTTGCTGCCTCAGAGGCAGTCCTTTCGGATACCGAGAAGGAGTTGGGGACAGTTTTGGTGGATATCGGTGGAGGAACCACCCAGATTGTGGTTTTTACCAATGGAAGCCCGGTCTACTCTGCAGTCCTTCCCATTGGGGGAGGCAACATCACCAACGATCTCGCAGTTGGTCTGCGTGCCTCTTTGGAAGATGCAGAAAGGATTAAGATCCGGTTGGCGGAGAGAGGGTTGAAGGAAAGCGAAGAGAAGAAAGACGAGATTGATATCTCCGATTTAGGCCTGGAAGTCAAATCAATTCCTAAAAGTTTGGTCCAAAACATTATTGAAGCTCGCTTGTCAGAGATCTTTAGCATGGTAGGGTTGGAGATCAAAAATTCTGGACAACAAGGTAATCTCCCTGCTGGCTTGGTCGTCACGGGCGGCGGAGCGGGGACACTGGGGTTGGATGAGGTTGCAAAGAAGGTTCTCCGCTTGCCGCTTCGCGTCGGTCAACCTACTGGTGTTACTGGTTTAATTGATGAGGTGTCAACTCCTGCGTATGCCTCTTCAATCGGGTTGGTTATCTACGGGTCTTACATCGAGCCGGGGGAGAAGATCCGTATGCCATTTATCAATACTCAAAAATTCACAAGATTTTTTGGGAAGGTGGTAGAATGGGGGCGATCTTTCCTACCCTAGTTTAGTTCAGAAACCAGATGCTTGTTAAGCCAGAGATTGAAAAAGTTGCCAACATAAAAGTTTTGGGCTTAGGTGGCGCAGGTTGCAACACTTTAAACTCGATGATCAATTTCCAGAAAATTCAAGGGGTGGAGTTTATCGCAATCAACACCGATGCCCAAGCTCTCTCCACCTCGCAAGCTCCAATAAAACTCCAAATTGGGGAAAAAGTTACCGGAGGACTAGGATCAGGAGGAAATCCTGAGGTGGGGTCAAAAGCGGCGGAGGAGTCAAAAGATGCGATTCAAGAGCAGATTGAGGGTGCCGATATGACTTTTATTACCGCGGGGATGGGTGGTGGGACCGGTACTGGTGCTAGTCCAATTGTCGCCGAAATCAGCAAAAGTCTAGGAACACTGACGATTGGAGTGGTGACCAAGCCTTTTGAATTTGAAGGGGCAAGACGGATGGAGAATGCGATTCGGGGGATTGAAAATCTTCGTGATAAGCTTGATGCTTTGATCGTGATTCCAAACCAACGACTTTTAGAGATTGTGGAGCGAACGATGTCTGTTTTGGATGCCTTTAAGGTAGCTGATTCGGTTTTGGGACAAGGGGTTCAGGGAATCTCTGATTTAATCGTGATGCCGGGTCTGATCAATGTTGATTTTGCCGATGTTAGGACGGTTATGACTGATGCTGGTTCCGCTCTTATGGGAATTGGGGAGGGAAGTGGGGAGGAGAAGGCAGCTGCTGCAGCGAAAGCCGCAATCACCTCACCTTTATTGGAGGTTTCAATTGATGGGGCAACAGGAATTCTTTTTAACATTGTTGGAGGTCCAGATCTTTCGATGCATGAGGTTGACGAGGCAGCGCGGATGATTTCCCAATCAGCCGACCCCAACGCCAATATTATCTTTGGCGCAACGATTGAGGATTCGATGAAGGATCAGATGAAGGTGACAGTAATTGCGACTGGGTTCTCAATGGGAGCATCTGAATCAACTATTTCACCAGAGAAGAAGGTGGTAGAGGAGCCGGGGGAGAATGAGTATGATGCCCCCGCATTTCTTCGCAGACCTAAGTGATCCTCTTGTCACCCATTCCTCAATTGTGTTAAGGAGGAACTGGCAGATCGTTTGAGGTTTCACATGTCAAAATCAACCTCTTTAACTTTCGGTGCAGCGATTTCTCAGGCAAAAAAACAGTTTAAAATGTCGGATAATGCTGCTGAGGTTTTTGTTAGGCGATACGTGAGAAAAGGAGAAGATGGAAACCCTGCGGAGGCTCCCGTTGATACATTCCGGAGGATAGCCCACACTGTAGCTGCACCTGACCAGAAGTATGGGCGATCATCCAAAGCAAGTGAAAGAACCTTCTTTCACCTCCTTGCGAACTTTCTTTTCGTTCCTAATTCTCCTACTTGGACAGGGGCCGGCACACCGCTTGGACAGCTATCGGCTTGCTTTGTCCTCCCAATTAAAGATGATTTAGGGCGGGATCCTGAGGGGATATTTTCCACGCTGCGGATGGCCATTCTCATTCAGCAAACAGGAGGGGGGATCGGTTTTTCCTTTTCTCGACTTCGTCCACGAGGGAATTACGTCTCACGCTCTGGGGGGCGCTCCACCGGCCCTATTGGTTTTCTTCGTGCGTATGATACTTCAATTGGCGTGATTGCCCAGGGAGGAGTAAGACGTGGGGCAAGCATGGCCGTTCTTCGGGTAGATCATCCTGACGTTAAGTCCTTCATCCACTGCAAGGAGAAGGAGGGAGAGATTTCCAATTTTAATATCTCGGTGGTGGTGACTGACAAGTTTATGCGTGCCGTTGAAGCAGAAGAAAGAGTTCCGTTGATCAATCCCAAGGATGGGAGAATTTGGGGGGAAATCGATGCGCGTGATCTTTTTGATGAGATGGTAACGGCAGCTCATCAAACTGGCGAGCCAGGAATTCTTTTTCTCGATACCGCCAACCGAGAAAACCCCGTTCCCCATCTTTACGAGCTTGAGGCAACCAATCCTTGTGGGGAGCAGTGGCTTGGGCCTTACGAAAATTGTTGTTTGGGAAGCATCAATCTTGCTCGCCACTTAACTAAAAGCGGAAAGATTGATTGGCGAAAGCTTGCCCAAACAACCCGTTTTGCCACCTTTTTCTTGGACAATGTTGTTGATGCCAATAAATATATTTCCGAGATACCACAGCTGCGTGAAGCGGCAATGGCGGTAAGGAGGATTGGGGTAGGGATCATGGGGTTGGCGGATGTAATGTACACTCTTGGTGTGAGGTACGGTGATGAGGATGGGGTGGAGCTTACATCCCAATTGATGGAATTTATCCGTTACCACACGATGCTTGCTTCAATCGAGCGTGCAAGAGAGAGAAAGCCCTTCCCCGCAATCAAGGGTTCCATCTATGACCAGGAGGATCTTAAGTGGGAGCCACCACACCCTCTTTATCCATATAAGCACGATTTTGGACGTCCAAGAATTGATTGGAAGAGGGTGGTTGAGGGAGTGAAAAGATGGGGAATTCGAAACGGTGCCCAACAAGTGATCGCTCCAACTGGAACAATTGCTACTGTTGCTGGTTGCGAGGGTTATGGTTGTGAACCGGTGTTTGCCCTCTCTTATATGAGACAGCTTTATCAGGCGGCAGGTGAGGAGCAGAAGCGGGAACTTTATTACAGCAGCCCTCTTTTTGAGAGGGCGTTAGCAAAGGTTGGAGTGAATAAAAAAACTAAGGAAAAGATCTTTGAAGAAGTGCGACGGAAAGGCTCAGTACAAGAGATTAAAGAGGTCCCGAAAGAGATTCGGCGGGTTTTTGTGGTTTCTCAAGATATTACCCCCCGGGAGCACATTATCATTCAGGCAGCGCTTCAGCGGTTTGTTGATAATTCGATCTCCAAGACGTGTAACTTTCCCAGCACCGCCACGATAAGTGACATTAAAGATGCTTATTTTGAAGCATGGAAGCTTGGTTGTAAAGGTTTAACCGTTTATGTCACAGGGACGAGGAAGGAAGTTGTTCTCGAGACGGAGGAAACACGTCGGAGACGGGAAGGAGAGTTGGCAATAAAACCGCGGCCACGCCGTGTTACTGGATGTACTTATCGGGTTGATACTCCTGTTGGAACTGCTTTTATTACCGTCAACGAAAATGGTGAAGCCAACCCGCTTGAGGTTTTCGTGAATGTCGGTAGGGCAGGTTCTGACATTGCGGCAGATGCGGAAGCAATCGGGAGACTTTCCTCACTTGTTCTTCGGGTAGATCCGTTAATGAAACCACGCGAACGGGTGGCAGTGATTATTGATCAACTTCAAGGGATTGGCGGTTCTCGTTCGGTAGGATTTGGGGCAGCGAGGGTTCGCTCGTTGGCTGATGGGATCGCCCATGTTTTGGCGGAATATTTGGGTTGGAAGCAACGTCAACGGTTCGAAAAGCGATCACAGTTGCCGCTTAAAATTGGAAAGGTGGAAAAGGTTTCTGATCTTTGTCCAGAGTGTGGCCGGGCAACTTTGGTTTTTGACGAAGGTTGCCGGAAGTGTTCTTCTTGCGGCTTCAGTGAATGCTAAAGATTTCTTCGTTTACGTTTTTACAGGTGATGGCAAGGGGAAAACGACGGCCGCATTAGGCCAAGCACTTCGGGCACGTGGGCGTGGGTGGAAGGTTTTAATCATTCAGTTTATAAAAAAAATTCCCTCTGGTGAGGTAGAACCGTTAAAGAAGCTTGGGATTGACATCTTTCCAATGGGGTTGGGTTTTGTTGGTGTCTCAAAAGATAAGAGTTCTTTTAAGAAACATCAAAAAGCTGCCCAGCAGGCTTTCGCCTTTGCCAAGGAGAAAGTGGGTGGCGGAGGCTACAATCTTTTAATTTTAGATGAGGTAGTGGTCGCAATCAGCCTGGGTCTTCTTAAAGAGGGAGAGGTGCGGCAGTTTTTGCGAAAGAGACCAAAGGGTCTAAATGTGATTTTAACAGGAAGAAACGCCTCCGAGAGTTTGATTGAGGGGGCAGATTTGGTAACGGAGATGCGTGAGATAAAACACCCTCATAAAGCTGGTTACAAAGCCCGACCTGGCCTTGAGTATTAATCTTAGTTCAATTTGTGGTTGTACGAGTTTCGGCTCGACCGAAAGCTCTGCAGCCCGCCTCTGGCGGTTGTGTTACACTTATCCCTGATATGAGGTTCAAAAAAGTTGACGCAAAAGTTGATTTTCCAAAACTTGAACGGCGGATTCTTAAAGATTGGGAGAAGCGGGGAATTCTTAAGAAGTACCTGTGCAAGAACCTCAACGTGAAAGAAAGGTTTGGTTTTTTGGATGGACCAATTACGGCGAACAACCCGATGGGAGTACATCATGCTTGGGGGAGAAGCTATAAAGATCTTTTTCAAAGGTACAAGAATATGCAGGGTTTTCGCCAGCGTTTTCAGAATGGGTTTGATGCCCAAGGATTGTGGGTTGAGGTTGAGGTTGAGAAAGAGTTGGGGTTCAAATCGAAAAAGGATATCGAGAAATACGGGATTGGAAAGTTTGTAAAGCGTTGCAAAGAGAGGGTTTTCAAATACGCCAAGATTCAAACAAAGCAGTCTAAGCGGCTTGGCTACTTTATGGATTGGGATAAAGGTTCTTATTTCCGAGGTACCGCGAAGGAAACAAGACTCGCGAACAAGGTGAGGGGGTCTTATTATACTCTCTCGGATGAAAATAATTATACTATCTGGTACTTTCTCAAAAAGTGTCATGAGAGAGGATGGATCTATGAGGGAAAGGACGTAGTTCCTTGGTGTCCGCGCTGTGGTACAGCAATCTCTGAACACGAGATTGTTACTGAGGGTTACCGAGAATTAACCCACAAAGGCTTATTCTTGAAATTTCCCGTCACGGGAAAACCCAAAACTTACTTTCTTGTCTGGACAACTACTCCTTGGACTCTTCCTGCTAACACAACTTTGGCGGTAGGAGATGAGACCGCATATGTTACGGTGCAACAAGGTGACGAGCTCTTTATTCTTGCTGATGGTCGAGAAGTTGCCGCAGGTATCGCGGGAAAAGTTCAGGAAAAGGTTGGTGGGAAGGAGTTTGCCGGCCTCGCCTACATGGGACCTTTTGATGATCTGCCAATTCAAGAGGGGGTAACCCATCGAGTTGTTTTAGCCGATTTTGTTGCTACTGAGGAGGGGACAGGTGTCGTTCACCTTGCTCCCGGAAGCGGAAAAGAGGACTTCCAACTTGCCAAAGAGAGAGATCTTCCGGTAATTGAATCATTAGATGAGGAAGGGAAGTATCTTCAGGGATTTGGGAAATATTCAGGGAGGAGGGCAACTGAGGTTGAAGAGGAGATTATCAAGGATTTAAAGGAGAGGGGCTTTCTTTACAAGGTTGAGGATTATACACACCGTTACCCTGTTTGTTGGCGCTGTGGCACGGAGCTTCTCTTTCGGTTGGTTGATGAGTGGTATATCGAGATGGATGAACTTCGGGAGCCGGTGAAGAAGGTTGTCCAAAGCATCAACTGGATTCCTTCTTGGGGGTTAGAGCGTGAGCTTGATTGGTTGGAAAATATGGGAGATTGGCTGATCTCAAAAAAGCGCTATTGGGGACTCGCTCTTCCGTTCTACAAGTGCAAAAAGTGCAATACCTTTGAGGTTATTGGGAGCAAAGAGGAGTTAAAAGAAAGGGCAATTTCAGGGTGGAAGGAGTTTGAAGGCCACTCTCCTCACCGTCCTTGGGTGGATAAGGTGAAGATTGCCTGTCTGAAATGTGGAGAACCAGTTTCCCGTATTCCTGATGTGGGCAATCCCTGGTTGGACGCCGGAATTGTCTCTTTTTCCACTTTAATTGACCCCCAAACAAAGAAGGTGAGTTACCTTACCGACAAAAAGTACTGGAGAGAATGGTTCCCCTTTGACTTTATCACCGAATCTTTCCCAGGGCAGTTTCGAAATTGGTTCTATTCGCTTTTGGCGATGGCAACGGTTCTTGAGGGGAGAGTGCCTTTCAAGAATGTTTTGGGCCATGCTTTAGTTAGAGATGAGATAGGGAGGGAGATGCATAAATCTTGGGGGAATGCAATTGATTTTGATGAGGGGGTAGAGAGGATGGGGGCGGATATCATGCGCTGGATGTATTTTACCCATGATCCGGAGACAAATATCAACTTTGGTTATGGTCCTGCGGATGTGATCCGGCGGCGGTTCTTCCTAATCCTGTGGAACTGCTACAAATTCTTTGTTGATTACGCCAATGTTGATCGGTTTAATCCCGCTAAAGAGCTTGATCCTAAAGGTAAGAAATTTACATTTGAAAGCTGCAAACATTCAGTTTTGGATCGGTGGATTCTTTCGAGGTTGAATGTGCTTGTGAAGGAAGTGGGAGAAGCGCTTGACCGTTTTGATGTGATGACTGCTACTTTTGCAATTGAAGAGTTTGTTGTCCGAGACCTCTCACAATGGTACATCCGGCGCTCCCGTGACCGAGTCGGCCCAACCACCCCTGGGGGGGAAGACAAACGTGCTGCCTACGTAACCTTGTATAGAGTACTATTTACCCTCTCCAAACTGTTGGCACCCTTCACACCTTTTATTGCAGATGAGGTCTATCGAAACCTAGCCCAGGGGCAAAAAGGTTACCAAGGGGGGAGGGGAACAGTTACGGGAGCGGAGGCGTCAGTTCATCTGGTTAGTTGGCCTGATTATCACGATTATCTTATTGATCAAAAACTACTTGGGGATATGCTTCTTGTTCGCGAGATTGTAGAAAAGGGGCACTCGTTTCGCAAAGCCAGAAAGCTGTCACTGCGCCAACCACTTCCTGAGCTTATAGTTAAGGGATTTCCCGGTTTTCGGTCAAACTATCAAAAAGGGCTCTGCGCATTGATCGCCGATGAGTTGAATGTCAAGACAGTAACCTTAAAGGAGGGAAAGGGGAAATTGATTGTTGAATTTGATACCCGACTAACAGATGAGCTTCAGGCGGAAGGGCGAGCGCGAGAGCTTATACGGGAGATTCAGGACCTACGAAAAGAGAAGAAGCTAGAGTTTGACGATCGGATCGAGGTTGTCTATCCAGAGGCGGTGGAGAACAAGAGCGCAGTTGCCAAAGCAGGAGAATTTATTCGGCAGCAGACATTAGCAACCTCACTTAAACCAGGGAGAAAACTTATGATCCGTCAAGTGAAACCAACTTGATTTAGGATTTACCGTGGAGTAAAGTTTCATCGATGATGGAGAAGAGGAAAAACATAAAAGAGAAGATTTTCGCCGTGGTAAAGGTTGGTGGTAGCCAAGAGCTTGTAAAGGGGGGGGATATTTTAGAAATTCCACAAGTTTTTGGCAAGGAAGGAAGTAAGTTTAAGATGAGAGATATACTTCTGGTAACCACCGCTGATAAGTTAAAGATTGGAACACCATTTATTGCTGGTGCGGAGGTAACTTTTAAGATCTTGGCACATACCAAGGGGGAGAAGATTGAGGTGCGGAAATTTCGCGCAAAATCGAGATACAGAAGAAAGACTAGTTGTCGGCAACCGATCACCAAGGTTCAGGTAGAAAAGATTACTACATAAAGAAAGATGGCAAAGAAAAAAGCAGGAGGGGCAAAGGCAAGACAAAAACCAAGGGTAAAAGGGAAGCGGCTTGGGTTAAAAGTAGCTTCTGGTCAAACCGTTTTTACGGGACGGATTCTTGTTCGGCAGCGAGGAACAAAAATGAAACCCGGAAAGAACGTTGGACTGGGAAGGGACCATACCTTGTTTGCTCAAAAGGAGGGTAAGGTGCAATTTAGTTCCACCAAAAAAGGAGTAAAGCAAATCTCGGTGATTTAGTCGGGGTATTTAGGAGTAGAGATGACAGCCAAGGTTGGTGGTGGCCAGTATCTAAGCCAAGCATGGCCAACAATTGCCTCTTTTTTAACTACTCCCCAATCGCGTGAATCTGAGGAGCGAGGACGGTTATCACCCATTACCACATATCCTTGGCCAACCTCAAATAATTCTCCTTCTCGAATCAATTTTCCCGGTTGAGTTGTTACTCCAGTAGCGAGATAGGGTTCTTGGAGGAGAAATCCTTGGGGGTGGTCACGGTTCACGATAAAGATCCTCCCATTTTGGATCTTTATTTTCTCTCCAGGTAGAGCAATGATCCGTTTGATGAAGTCAAGGCTTGGTTGCTCAGGAGCGTGAAAGACAATCGCATCTCCTCTTTCAAGTTCCCTTCCCAAAAACTTAAAGCTTACCACCTCGGTAAGAAGGTAGTCCCTATCATGGTAGTTAGGAAGCATGGAGTCACCATGAATTTGGTGTGGCCTGACCAAAAAAAGATAAAGGACAAGAAAGAAGATAATCGCCAATGCGGTTGTTTCGAAAGTTTCGACGATAAAGTTGAGGAGCGCGCGGATAAAGTTTAAAATCACAAGTGTATTATATAAAATTGTGTAAAGGAGGGTCCGTAGCTCAGTGGTAAGAGCGTTCGGTTCACATCCGAAAGGTCTCTGGTTCAAATCCAGACGGACCCACCAGAAGCAAGATAAAACCTCAAACGTGGTGGTAAGATTTATCTCCCCAATTTCGGAAAAAATTGCCTTGAATACCTTTGCTCAGCTATCAGGTAGATTTGCTGTCTTAACCATTACTCTTTTTATAACCGCTTTGGTCACGCGTAGCTTGGGACGAGCTAGTTATGGTGATTATTCGCTTGCGCGCAACTTTATGCTTCTTTTTACTCTCGGGGTAGATTTTGGCTTAAACGCGGTTACAGTGAGGGAGATTACACGCCAAAAAGGTACTACTCAGCGATATTTTGCGAACCTTCTTTCTTTACGCCTTCTGATTGCTTCTTTCTTCATCATTTTAGGTGCGCTGTTGCTTCCTCTTTTTCCTTACCCCACTGCGGTTAAGTGGGGAATCTTAATCACCCTTTTGATTCTTATCCCTTGGAGCCTTCAGGCAACGGTAAATACAATCTTTCAAGCCAATCTTCGTTACGGTCTTTCAACGTTTGCCCTTGTCTTAGGGCAGCTGGCTACCTTAATTCTTGTTTATCTAGGGTTTTTAAAAGGGTGGGGCTTGCTCTTTTTCCTTGGGGCAGGTTTGGTTGGACACATTATTTTAGTAGTGGTTGCTTTCAATTTGGTTGGGAGATTTGGGGTTACCCTTTCTTTTGGCGGCGATTGGAAGCTTTGGAGAAGACTACTTTTACTAACTCTCCCTCTTGGATTGATGTTGATCTTTTCCGAAATCAACGCGAAGGCGGATCTTTTTCTCCTTTCGCTTCTTCCCCTTCCAAAACGATTGGGTCTTGGGCAAAGTGAGACGGTTGGGGTCTACAGCCTTGCCTATCAAATCTTTAATAATGCGATCATCTTTCCAACGTTCTTTATGAATGCGTTCTTTCCAGTGATGGTGGTTGATTTTAAAGAAGATTGGTTAAGGTTTATCCAAAGATGTCGTAGAGCAATAGCGTTTCTTTTTGGAGTTTCGATTTTAGGTTTGGGAGTTGGTTTTACCTTCGCTCCTTGGGCAATCAGAATTATTGCCGGGGAGGGATTTGAGCATTCCGCAACCGCTCTGAGAATCCTTCTTTTGGGACTCCCTTTATTTTTCCTCACCTCGCCTCTACAGTGGTTTTTAGTTACTGTGGGGAAAGAGCGAATTCTCCCTTGTATTTATGGGGTAGCAGCAGTATTTAATATCTTTCTTAATCTTATTTTTATTCCCAAATTTTCTTACCAAGCTTCGGCAGTATTAGTTCTTGTAACTGAGGGGTTAATTCTTATTCTTTTGGGGGTAGCAAGTTGGAAGGCCTTGGTTACTGAGCCGAATAAATAACGGTTATCTCCTTTTTTGTTTCATTTCCGGTTCGATCGGTAGCAGTGATGATGAGTTTTACCTCCCCTTCCCGTGCAGCAAGCATCACAAAGGTAAAGTTCCCGTCAGCAAGAACAGTAGCTTGAAGATCATTTACCCTAACGATCACCCCCGGTTCAGTTTTTCCTGAAACTCGGATCTTGTTATTTTCTCCCGAAAACTGTTGCTTCTCTTTTGGCTTGTTAACCGTCAGTTTTGGTGGTGTGTCATCAAAGATAATCTTTAAAACTGATGATTTAAGACTGACATTTCCTGCCCCATCCTTAGCGGTAGCGGTGATTTGGTTCTCCCCTTCATTTAGAGGAACCGCAGGAAAGGTGAGCTGTCCACCTTTTTCGGCAACTGTCTTTCCTGCTTCGTTGTCGTTAACAAAAAGTGTAACCTCTGACCCGGCTTCTGCATAACCCTCAATCTTGACCTTCTCTTTGTTAGTGTAGAGGGGAAGGGGGGAAAGGTAAGGTGGTGGGGGTGCAATCGTATCTTTTTGGAAGAATTCTCCGCTTCGCCCCCGAAGGACTGCCCAAAAGCTACCGACATTTGTGAGAAGGTTGATCCCTATATAGTAAAGAACCACCAAGGCCAGAAGAGATGTCGCTAAGATTTTCACCAGCCGTCGAAGTTCGGTCTTTTCTTCTTTAGGAAGACCGCGCCAATGCTTTTTAAGTGCTCGCTGTTTGGTGATTAGATATCTTTTGGTTGGTTTTACCTTCTTAAGAAATGTCATCTTGGAGCCGGTGAGAGGATTCGAACCTCTGACCCATCCCTTACGAAGGGATCGCTCTACCACTGAGCTACACCGGCGAGCGTTATGAGCCGGTTGCGGAGCTTTCGGCAAAGCCGAAACTCGTACACCGGCGAGCGAAGCGCGTTGGTGCTAGTGATTCGAAGAATCGCGTCCATCGGCAGGTTCAAGGTATATTTTAATGGAAATGAATGGAAATTGAAAGATGTTGTCTATCCTATAGAATTTGCTTTTCTGAAGAAGATGTGATATTCTCTCCTTAAGAAAATAATAGAGGAGGAGAGAGATGAGGTGGGGAAGATCAGCTCTTGTTCTTTTTGTCTTAATGGGAATGATCTTTCTTCAAGTTGCTGGTTGGGTGGCAGGGGCGATCTCTGAAAGGGCAGCACCAGAGGAGGCAACTCCAAACCCAACTAAAACGCTGGTTCCTACCTACACGCCTACCCCTATCGGTGGCTCCCGACACCCAGACGTTTTGGTTGCTGGTCCACCGCCTCCAGGAACTGTTCTGATCCGATTGGAGATTCCAAAGATTGGTTTTGTGAGCTCAGTCTTTCCAGTCGGTTTAGAGCAGACAGAGGAAGGGGTAGTTACCACGGAACCAGCTATGGACACTGTGTGGGGTTTGGATCTTTCCAACCCTTTGGTACAGGCTTACGGATGGGGTGGACGAAATTACGTCGTCTGGGCCCACCGTGCCGATTGGGCTTCAAGATGGCCGGAGCTTGGGATAGGTGATAAGATCCTCTTTTTCACCATCAACCATTCTGAAGAAAGGGGTTTCTACGAAGTCTCTTACGAGGCACAGGTCGTTTCGTGGAGGATTATTCCCGTTGAAGTAGAAACCAATTTTTACCAAGCTTCAGAAACACCGGTGATTACCCTCGTCACCTGTCATCCAGAGAATGATCCTGACCCTCAATTTCGATTGGTGATCAGGGCTTTGTTCTCTTCTGCGCTGACCGACTGATGTGATCCATGACGGCCAGCGCTTTCACTTTGAGGTAAAAAGGCCGCTGATAAAAGGTTTTCAGCGGCCTTCTTTATTCCTGGACTTTCAGTGACTCCGAAATCTTGGCGATAATAAATTCTAAGTGGGCTTGATTGTTGATGAAATCAAGCTCGTCGCGTTGAATAACCAAGATTGGGCATCGCAAAAAAACACCCGCCCATTCGTCGTAACGGTGATTGAGCTGTTCCAAATATTCACGACTGATCCTTTTTTCGTACTCTCTTCCGCGAGATTTGATCTGCCTAACAAGTGTCCCCATCGACGCTTGCAAGTAAAGAATCAGATTTGGGGTGGGGAGGATCACGGTTAAGGTTTTGTACAGGTTTTCATAAAGTTGGTATTCGCGCACTCCCATTACCTCTTGCAGGTTGCAGGCGAAGATTTCTGCATCCTCATAAATGGTTCGATCCTGAACTGCCTCACCTGGGAAGCTTGCGATCTGACGAAGAATTCCACACCGTTGGGCAAGAAAGAAAATCTGAGAGTGAAATGCCCAACGTGCCATATCTTTGTAAAAATCAGAAAGATACGGGTTCTCCTCCACCGGCTCAAAGAAAGGTTCCCAACCAAGCCTTTTGCGTAGGCAATTAACAAGTTCCGTCTTGCCAACGCCGATGTTTCCTGCAACTGCTACAAAAAGTTTGGCCACATCCCCTCCTTTCTTGCGATTTTTCAAAAGAGCGTTTATGATGAAACTATAGCACGTCAAAAGTGGAAGTAAAGGGAGGGGAGATGAAAGAGAAGGCGACTTGGAGAGTGAAGAGAGGGTTAGCCCAGATGCTCAAAGGTGGGGTGATTATGGATGTGGTTAATCCCGATCAAGCGAAGATCGCTGAGGAGGCGGGGGCGGTGGCGGTAATGGCTTTGGAACGCGTTCCCGCTGATATTCGCGCCCAAGGTGGGGTAGCGCGGATGAGCGATCCAGAGTTGATCTTAAAGATTATGGAGATGGTTTCTATCCCGGTAATGGCCAAGGTGAGGATCGGCCATTTTGTGGAAGCTCAAATTGCGGAAGCGTTAGGGGTAGATTTCATTGATGAATCCGAGGTCCTTACGCCCGCAGATGAGGAGCATCATATTGATAAGCACGTTTTCAAAGTTCCCTTTGTTTGCGGTTGCCGTAATTTAGGAGAGGCACTGCGTCGGATCGCTGAGGGAGCGGCAATGATCCGTACCAAAGGCGAAGCGGGGACAGGGAATGTCGTTGAGGCGGTGCGTCATGCACGCTCCGTCTTAGGTGGTATTCGTCAGCTTCAAGCAAAGCGTAAAGATGAGCTTATGGAAGCGGCCAAGGAGATGGAAGCCCCCTACGAGTTGGTTCTGGAAGTAGCCGAGACTGGAAAGCTTCCGGTGGTGAATTTTGCCGCCGGAGGAATCGCCACCCCCGCCGATGCCGCGTTGATGATGCAACTGGGGATGGATGGGATCTTTGTTGGCTCTGGAATCTTCAAAGCAGAGGACCCCGCCAAGCGAGCCAAAGCGATCGTTGAGGCAGTGACTTACTACAACGATCCTGCGATCCTTGCCAAAGTTTCCAAAGGGTTGGGAGAGGCGATGCGGGGGACTGAGATCAACAAAATCCCTAAGGAGGAGCGGTTAGCGCCCCGAGGAGAGTAGCGACAACGATTGTTCGGCCTTAGCCGTTAGGGTTAAGGCCGTTTCTTTTAGTGGTAAGATTAAGGTTAACAATTCTTCAAGGAAAGGAGGGAAGGTGCGAAGAGCGCGGAATAAACCGGTCGCGGTTTTGGAAGTGGTTTTTGAGGGAAAGAAGGCAACTGTTCTCATCTTTGAGCACCAGCTTGAGCTTTACCGGTGGGTTTTCACCAGTACCCCACTTCCAGGATTTCCGGAACCACAGTTTGAGACAGGCGAGAAGATCTTTATCCGGATCTCTGATCTAGGGCGGATGCAGGGGAGCATTAAGATCACTTTAAACTCCGGAGTGCGTCTTCGCAACGATTTTTGGATCATAGTCAGATATGTGGATCGGAAGAAGTGGGTGGGGACTTTGGATGGGATCACCCCTCGCCCCTTGGTGACGATTGAGGTTTTAGAGCGATGGGGGAGGAAAGAGTGAGCAAGGGTTAGCTTTTAGGAAGGGCTAACCCTTTGTTTTTCGGGTACAAAACTATCCCCACCAAACCGTCTCTCTCGTTTTTCAAAATCGCAGATGGCAGCAAGAAGATCTTTTGGGGTGAGATCAGGGAAATAGATCGGGGTGAAGTACCACTCCGCGTATGCCGATTGAAAGGGCATAAACCCGCTGGTGCGCAGTTCCCCACCGGTGCGGATGATTAAATCTGGGTTAGGCAAGCCGGCGGTATCAAAGTAAGAAGAGATAAGTTTCACGTTTATCCGCTTTGGAGGGATCCTAGCAGCGATTATCTTTTGAATTGCGCGGATGAGCTCATCCTCGCCGCCGTAATCAAGAGCAAGATTGAGGTTGAATTTGGTGTTTCTAGCGGTTTTGGTCTCCAGCTGTTCAAGGCCTCGCCGAAGTGCCCAATTGATCCTATCTTTTCGCCCCAAATGCCGAAAGCGAACTCCCTTTTCTTGAAGTTCCTCAAGATCAATCTCTTTTAGGGTTTCAAGGAAAAATTTCATCAGGAAGGGAACGGTTCCATCCTTACGCTTCCAATTTTCAGTTGAGAAAACCCAGAAGGTAACCGTTTTTATCCCCCAGCGGCGAGTTGCCTCGGCAATACCCTTTAAAACTTCTCGCCCAGCATGGTGACCTTCAAGAGGATTTGAAAATCCTCTTGCAATCGCCGCACGGCGGTTCCCATCACAGAGGACTGCTAAGTGATTCAATTTCCTCGGATCAACTTTGTAGGAGGGGATCTTCTCCCAACAAGTTTTAACTTGGTTTAGCCACTTCTCAACTGTTCTTGGCTCATTTTGACCCATTTACGGTTGTTGATGGAGCGGGTGAGGGGAATCGAACCCCCGTTACCACCTTGGGAAGGTGGCGTTGAACCACTCAACTACACCCGCGAGCGTAGCGAGCGGATGCTAGCGATTTTAACAAAATCGCGTCCACTCGCAAACTGGCGGTCCCGACCCGCCGATTCGGCGGGCGATCTCTTAGGTATAATTTGGCGGCTCCGACCCGCCGATTTGGCGGGCGATCTCTTAGGTATAATTTGGCGGCTCCGACCGGATTTGAACCGGCGATCTCTTCCTTGACAAGGAAGCGTGTTAGGCCGGACTACACTACGGAGCCAAGAGTATGTTTAAGTTGTTCTCTGAGTATTTCCCGTCCTCTTCCACTTTTGAGAAATCGCTCTCGCTTTCTCGCGTCTTTTTCGTTTAGATACATCTCAGCGTAGATAAGCTCAAATGGCCTCCGATCTCTGGTTGATTTGTTTAACCCTCTATTATGATATTTTAATCTTTTCTCTAGATCAGTAGTGAACCCAGTATAAAGCTTATCATCCTTTTTGCTGTGTAGGACGTAGATGTAAAACATAAATTCTGTTGTTAAGTTTGTTACGGTCCCGACCCGCCGACTCGGCGGGCGATCTCCTGCCGACTCGGCAGGCGTGTTAGACCAGACTACACCACGAGACCACGACCCCAACCCTATTTTAACAAAGAACCGTGAATTTGGAAACTGTTAAGATAAAACCTGATGGAATTCTCTAAGCTTTCCAATCGTTACATCACTAAGATGCTTCGGGAGGTTGCCGCTGCCTATGAGGTTAGGGGCGAGGATCGCTTTCGGGTTAGGGCTTACGATACGGCGGCGGATTCTGTTGAGCACGCTACTTCGGAAGTGAAGGATCTTTGGGAGGAGGAGAGACTTGAGGACATTCCGGGAATTGGAGCGAGTATTGCCGGCCACCTCGATGAATATTTCCGGACTGGCAAGGTGAGACATTTTGAGGAGGCAAAGCGTGGCCTCCCCCCTGGGATGTTTGAATTTCTAGGATTGGAGGGAGTAGGAGCGAAGACCGCTTATCGATTGGCAAAAGAGCTTAACCTTAGGACCATCAACGATCTGAAAAGGGCGGCTGAGTCGGGGAGGATTGCTGAACTGCCCGGTTTCAAAGAAAAAACAGCCAAACTAATCCTAAAGGCAATCTCTGAGCGAAAAGTTGGGGAGGGGAGGATGATTTTGCCGATTGCTTACGCCACAGCAGAAAAGCTGATCGCCGAGATTATGAAGGTGTCGGGAGTGAGACGAGCTGATCCTTTAGGATCGCTTCGGAGGATGGTGGCGACAATTGGGGATGTTGATATTGGAGTTGCGACAGATAAGCCGAAGAAAGTGATCGATGCCCTCACCAAATTTCCTGATGTGGCTCGGGTTTTGGTCGCCGGGGAGGTGAAGGCGACGATTGTTCTTAAAACAGGGAAGCAAGCTGATATCTATGCCTTCGATCCTAAACGATACGGATCGCTTATTCAGTATTTCACTGGCTCAAAGCAACACAATATTCATTTGCGGAAGATTGCTAATCAAAAGGGTCTATCTCTTTCTGAGCATGGGATCTCAAAGTTTAGAAAAGAGAAGATCGTTGGGAATCCGCTTCCGGTGGCAACTGAGGAGGAGTTTTATCGGATGTTGGGGATGGATTGGATCCCCCCAGAACTAAGAGAGGATACGGGAGAGATCGAAGCCGCGCAGGAAGGAGAGTTGCCGGAGTTGGTGGAGTTGAAGAATATTAAAGGTGATACTCACACCCATACAACCAATTCTGACGGGGAGGAAACTCCGGAGGAAATGGTTCAAGCGGCGATTGAGGAGGGGCTTGAGTATTACGGAATTGCGGACCATGCTCCCTCGGCCCAAGCACTCGGGAAGAAAGGAGCAAGGGAGGAGATTCTGCGGCAGAAGAAGGAGATTGAAGAGTTGCGAAAAAAATATAGAGGAAAAATCGAAATCTTTTTCAGCGCGGAGGTTGATATCACCGCCGCTGCTGAGGTTGAGCTTCCTCCTGAACTGATAGCACTTTACGACTACACTACCGCCTCGATTCATTCAAGTTTTAGTCAGTCAAAAGAGCAGATGACACAGCGGCTGATCAATGCCTTGAAACACCCGTATGTAGATGTCATTGGTCACCCCACGGGACGGCTTCTGGGAAAGCGTGAGGCTTATGAAGTTGACTGGGACCAGGTTTTTGAGGTTGCCGCCGCTGAGGGAAAGTTTCTCGAGATCAACGCCTTCCCCACCCGTCTTGACCTGCCGGATACGCTCGTAAGGGAGGCAAAGAAGAGGGGAATCAAATTTGTCATCAACACCGATGCCCACCATTCTTCCCAGCTTGATAACATGCGCTTTGGGGTGGCGGTTGCTCGGCGCGGTTGGTGCGGAAAAAGTGATATCATTAACGCGCTTAGTACAGCTGAATTCGCCAAAGCATTAGGGGTGGGGAGGTGAGCTAAATTTGATTGACACTTTATTGATCGTTATTGGAATAATTGTCTTAGTCGGGATTTATGCTTGGTTTACCTACAACTCCCTTGTGGCAACAAAAGTTCGGGTCACCCAGAGTTGGAAGGATATTGATGTCCAGCTTAAAAAACGATACGATCTTCTTCCTGATCTGGTAACCACTGCCAAGAAAGCAGCCGCTTTGGATAAAGAGATCCTAACGGAGGTAACGCGGCTTCGCTCGGAGGGAATGAAAGCAGCAAAGATGGGGTCAGATCCAGCAGAGCGGGGGGTGATTGAGGGAAGACTCTCCGCCTTGATGCGCGATGTTAAGGTACAGATCGAGGCTTATCCCGAGATTAAGGCCCACCAGGAGTTATCAAAATTGATGACCAATGTTTTTGACATCGAGGATAAGATCGCCTACGCTCGCCAGTTTTACAACGCCAACGCCGCTGATTATAACACGAGGGTTAAACTTTTCCCGGCGGTTTTAGTGGCATCTTTGTTTGGCTTTACCCAGGCGCACTTCTTCGAAGCCGAGGAGAAGGAGCGGGAAGACATTGAAGTTAAGCTCTAGCCTCATTTCCTAGACAAAGGAGCGGGTTAAACATTTGCAGTTGGCATAGCGTTTTCGTTATGCTCGGGCGTTCGTTGCAGACAGTGTAATGGAAGATAAAAATCGCGAGCGCTATAATTCCGACCGAAGTGAGGAATTACAAGGAGCGAAGCGACGCTATAACTGGCTTTGGAAACAGATGCCAATCCAGAGTCCCGAGATTTGGCCGAGTTGGGAGATCTGTAGAGATTTTGTTGGTAGGAGATGTTTAGAGATCGGTTGCGGAAATTATCCCAGGATTCCTTTAGAAAACAGTTACTTTCTCGATATAAGCGAGTCGGCTGTCCAAAACCTGAAAGCTAAAGGCCTAAATGCCTATCTGGGAACGGCGGAGAAGCTTCCCTTTGAAGATAACTTCTTCGATCTGGTTGTTGCTTGGGATGTGATGGAGCACGTCCCTGATGATCAGAAAGCATTCGCCGAGGTTTCCCGGGTTCTAAAATTTGGTGGGTACTTTCTCTTTTCTGTTCCCCTGAAGAAAAATTACTTCGGTCCTTGGGATGCAGCAGTAGGACATCTCCGTCGTTATGAGGCGGCCGAGTTGAATAGGATTTTAGAGGAGGATCGCTTTCGGGTGGTTAAATTCCAGGGACAGAATCTCTTAAAACACATCCACAAGATTCCGTTTTTCGTTTGGGTACTCTCAAAACTGGCTAATCCGCCTCTTCGCCAATACCAGTTTGGCTTGCCGGTCCCAAGTCGTTTTCGAGTCTTTTTGATCCGCGGTTATGCTTTTTTGGGGAGGCTTTTGGCCATTCCTTGGAGAACCGGACAACTTGATGGGGTGAAGAGTGAGGCAAATATAACCATCCTTTGTCAGAAGGTGTAGGGATCGCTAGTGGTGGTGTGCTTGTGATAATCTTTAAGCAGGGTGAGAGTGCGCGAAGGTTTGACCGCTTTAAAAGGGAAGTTTCGGGCGATTTTTGGTTTTTTTGTTGGAGTTCTCTCTGCTTTACTATATTCCCGCCAGCAGGTTGAGCGCTATAAAAAAGAAGCACGGACGGATTTTCTCACTGGTGTTTTAAACCCCCGGGGTTTAACGGAGGTACTGGATTACGAGTTCCAAAGAGCTAAACGGTTTGGGAGATTCTTTTCTATTTTGATGATCGATTTGGATTATTTTAAAGAAGCGAACGACAGGTTTGGTCATGCTGCAGGCGACGCTATTTTAAAGGGGTTTGTTCGTCTTACTCTGGAGGAGATCCGAGCGATTGATACCTTTGCCCGCAAGGGGGGCGATGAATTTATCCTCATTCTGCCGGAAACAGGAAGCAAAGGAGCAAAGATCTTAGCCGAACGGTTGTGTGGTAAGATTAGCGGTTACAAATTCCAATTCTCGCACGGGAAAAGTTTTGCGGGAATTACATTGTCAATTGGGGTTGCTACTTTTCCAGATCACGCCAAAACCGTAAAGGCACTTCTTGAAGCGGCTGATAGGGTTGTGTATGAGGCGAAGAAGAGAAGAAATCAGGTGGTGGTTTTTCGATGAAGTTTGATATCTCCTACATCGCCGATCTTGCTCGTCTGTATTTAAATTCCGCTGAGAAGAAGCGTCTTAGCCCCCAGTTGAAGTCTATCCTCTCTTATGTGGAGAAGATCTCGGAATTGAAGACGGAGAATATTCCTCCCACCTTTCAAACGATTGAGGTTAAAGATGCGGTTCGGGAAGATCAGGTAGGGTCAAAACAAAAGTTGCATCAAAAAGAAGCGCTTGCCAATACTCCTTCCAAAAGGAAGGGATTTTTCAAGGTTCCAAAAATTTGGGAGGTTTAGGATGGAGATTACGGAACTCTCTCTCAAACAGTTAAGACGGGGAATAACGCGGAAGGAAATTTCGGCAAAGGAAGTTGTTACTGCTTTCTTAAGGAGGATTGATAGGCTTGAGAGCAAGCTTAACGCCTTTATCACAGTTTCCGCTGAGGAAGCACTTAGAGAAGCAAAAAAGTTCGACCAAGGGAAAAAGCGAGGAAAGCTCGGGGGCGTTCCAATTGCCATTAAAGACAACATTATTACCAAGGGTCTTCAAACCACTGCCGGTTCGATGATTCTTAAGGGATTTATTCCTCCCTATAACGCCACGGTTACTCAAAAGCTTCTTGGGGAGGGAGCGATTATTTTGGGGAAGACAAATATGGATGAGTTTGCGATGGGCTCTTCCACCGAAAGATCCGCCTTTGGCCCGACCCACAACCCGTTTGATCTCTCTCGCGTTCCCGGTGGTTCATCAGGAGGATCAGCGGCAGCGGTTGCTGCTCGTTTAGCCCCTGCTGCTTTAGGTTCAGATACAGGAGGCTCAGTGCGACAACCGGCAGCCTTTTGCGGGATTGTTGGTCTTCGTCCCACCTACGGGACTGTATCCCGTTACGGCTTAATTGCAATGGCTTCCTCCTTGGATCAGATTGGTCCGATGGCGCGAGATGTTGGGGACACTCGTCTTCTTTTTGAGGCTATCTGCGGCCAAGATTCTTTTGATGCCACTACGGTCGCGGTTAATTTTCAAGCGAGGGTAAAGAAACCCAAGGTGATTGGGCTTCCCAAGGAATATTTTGGACCAGGGTTGGAGAGAGGGGTAAGACAGAAGATTGATGAGGTAGTTTCCTCTCTTGAGGAAGTGGGGGTTAAGGTAGCATCAGTTTCCCTTCCTCATACTCAGTATGGGATCCCTGCTTATTACCTGATTGTTCCTTCAGAGGTCTCCGCGAATCTTGCTCGTTATGATGGGATCCGCTATGGCCTTTCCATAAGGGATAAAGATCTTACTTCTATCTATTTTAAAACACGAGGGAGAGGATTTGGACCGGAGGTGAAGCGACGAATCGTCCTTGGAACATTCGCTCTTTCCAGTGGTTATTTTGAGGCATACTACCTTAAAGCAGCAAAGGTGAGGACATTAATTGTTCAAGATTTTGCCAAAGCATTTAAGAAAGTTGATCTCCTTCTTACTCCAACAGCCCCAACTGTTGCCTTCAAAATTGGGGAGAAGGAGGATCCGCTTTCGATGTATCTTGCCGATATCTTTACAATCCCTTCTAGTCTAGCGGGGATACCGGCGTTGAATGTTCCTGTTGGCTTTGGGGGTGGATTGCCGGTTGGAGTGCAACTTATTGGACCAAGATTCACCGAACCGCTTCTTTTTGGAGTAGGGGAGATGATTGAGCAATTAGTGAAAAGATAATGTTTTTTAACTTTTTAAAAAGACAGATAGAGCATAAAAAACGTCTTACTGTTGGGGTATTGAAACCGTATGATTTAGGGAAGATCCAGGGGGATTGGGATCAGATTGAACAGCTGATACGGGTGGGAAAGCCCAGTGCCCTTAAGGAGGCAGTGATCATTGGCGATAAACTTTTAGATTATGCATTGTCTCAGATCTCTTATGGAGAAACGACGGGGGAGCGGTTGAAAAATGCCAGGGAGGCTTTTCCCAAAATGATCTACCAAGACCTTTGGGAGGCACATAAGGTACGCAATGCCTTTGTCCATGATTCTCATTTTGATCTGACCCAACTTATGGCGCGAGATACTTTAGCAAAGTTTAAGGCAGCGTTTGTAACTCTAGGTGCAAAGCTATGAAGTTTGTTCCAGTTATTGGTCTTGAAATCCACGTGCAGCTGAATACAAAAAGCAAACTTTTCTGCAGCTGCTCTGCCACCTCCTTCGGAAAGAGGCCGAACACTCAGGTTTGTCCTGTTTGCCTTGGTTTGCCGGGAGCAATCCCTGCTCCTCCAAATAAAGAAGCGATCAAAAAGGCGGTTCTTGCCGCTTTGGCATTAAACTGTAAACTCGCTGAGGAATGCCGCTTTGAGCGGAAGAATTATTTCTACCCAGATCTCCCCAAGGGGTACCAGATCAGCCAATACCAGACTGCGGTTGGGACGGAGGGAAAGTTTGAAGAGGTCAAGATACGAAGGGTGCATTTGGAGGAGGATGCGGCAAAGCTGATTCACGAGTCAGGCCAAACCCTTATCGATTTTAACCGCGCTGGTATCCCCCTTTTGGAGATCGTAACTGAACCAGATTTGGCAACATCTTCTCAAGTAAAAGCGGTTCTTAAAGAGTTGCGTTCCCTCCTTCGTTATTTAAAAGTTTCCGACGCTGACATGGAGAAGGGATCAATGCGGCTTGAAGCGAATGTTTCCTTAAGAAAAGAAGGGGCAGGCTTACCGCCGTATAAAGTGGAGTTAAAAAACATCAACTCGTTTAACTTTCTTGTGCGCGCTTTGGAGAAGGAGATCGCCCGACAGCAAATTCTTCTTCAGATGGGAAGGAAGATCGTCCAAGAAACACGTGGTTACAGTGAAAAAACAGGCGAAACCTTCTCCCAGAGAAGGAAAGAAGAAGTTGCCGACTACCGTTATTTTCCTGAGCCTGACCTTCCTCCATTGACCGCAAGGATTCTTACCTATCGGGAAAAATTTATTCTTCCTGAGGTGCAGCGCCAAAGGCTTGAGAAGAACTATCACCTTCCCTTGCAATACATCGAAACTTTGATGGCTAATCCGGAATTAGCAGATCTTTTTGAGGAAACGGTGAAAGCTGCAGCAGAATTTACGCCCAAAGAGATTGCAAATGTAGTTGTCAATCGCCGGTTTGGTGACCCCAAGAAACTTGGAGTTGAAGGGCTTGCCCGAGCATTAAAAATGAGTAAAAAGAAGGTTCAGTTACCAGAGGCTGAAGTTGCCCGATACATCGAAAAGATTATCCTTGACAATCCAAAAGCAGTCAGCGATTATAAAGCGGGCAAAGAGGTTGCCTTTCATTTTCTTCTCGGAGCACTGGTGCATGTAACCAGAGGGAAGGTTGCCCCTGCCAAAGCAAAAGATCTTCTTGAAAAAGGCTTAAAGAGTTAGCTGATGACTGAAGTAACACTTAAACAAGGATTAAATTACACACTTATCGAGGAAGCTTCTGCCCTTAAAGAAGTGATTACCGACTTGAAGCATCAAAGAGTGATTGCACTGGACGTGGAGGGGACGAGTCTTGATCCCTACTCTGCTACGCTCCTTCTTGTTCAGCTTGCCACTCCTGAAAAAGCTTATCTTTTTGATGTGCGCAAGCTTGATCTTACTCTCCTCAAAGAGGTTCTTGAGGATTCCAAGATTTTAAAAATCGCCCAGAATGCAGGATTTGATTATCGTCTTCTAAAAGCAAAGTTGGGGATTGAAGCGAGACCCTTCTTTGACACAATGCTTGCGGAGCGAATTTTAACAACCGGTTACACGCGTGAAAATTCCCTTGAAGCGATTGCTAAAAAGTATCTGGGGATTAAGTTGGAGAAGGGAGTTTGGGAGACATTTGTTAACCATAAGAAAGAATTTACGCTGGAGCAGTTGGAATATGCCGCAACTGATGTTCTGATTCTTTTTCCGATCTGGGAAGTGCAGAAGCAGACACTCGTGAGTGAGGTTTTAGATAAAATCGCCGCTTTGGAATTTCGTTTGATTCCTGTTGTCGCGGAGATGGAACTTAAAGGGTTTTTAATTGATATGAAAAAGTGGCGACAGATTATCAAAGAGTATGAGAAGCGGCGGGGTGAAGTAGCAGTGAGGATTCAGGATGAACTGCGACCTTATTTTCGCCATACCCAAGTTGACTTTTTTGGTAGAAGAGCAGAGGTAGTCAATTTAAACTCCCCCGCCCAAGTTTTGGAAGCTTTTCGGAAAGTAGGGTTGGATCTTCCCTCAACTGGGGAGGAAGTTTTACAACGCCATAACCACCCCTTAGCGAAGCTCCTTTTGGAATATCGTGGGTATGAAAAGATCATCACCGCTTTTGGAGAAAATTTGATCGCGAAGATTAATCCCAAAACGGGGCGAATCCATCCAGATTACATGCAGATTGGAGCTGATACCGGAAGGTTTTCCTGTTCCAATCCTAATCTCCAACAAATCCCAACGGATTTGCTTTTCCGCCAGTGTTTCATCGCTGAGAAAGGTTACAAGCTTGTTGTTGCGGACTATTCGCAGATTGAGCTTAGAATCATGGCGGAGCTTTCTAAAGACCCAGCCTTCTTAAAAGCATTTAAAGAGGAAGTGGATCTTCATGCTTTAACAGCTTCACAAATGTTTGGGGTTCCACTGGAGCAGGTAACGAAAGAAAGGCGTTTTCAGGCAAAATCAATTAACTTTGGGTTGATGTATGGGCGAGGGGCAAAGTCACTCGCTGTCCAACTGGAAATTTCTGAGGAAGAAGCACAACAGCTTTTACAGAAATATTTTTCCGCCTATAAAAAAGTGAAGGCCTGGCTAGACCGAACTGGCCGCGAAGCGGTGAAGAAAGGGTACAGTCTCACAATCGCCGGGAGGAAACGCTACTATCGAGATCTCAATCCAGAGGATCCGGGTTATGAACGACAACAGGCATACGTGGAGCGCCAAGGGAAGAATACCCCCATCCAGGGAACCTCTGCCGATATGACAAAGTTGGCGATGGTTTACATTTATGAGAGAATTAAAAAGGAAGGTTTCGATGCCGCCCCAATTCACACTGTCCATGACGAACTTGTGGTTGAGGCAAAGGAGGATCAAGCAGAAAAAGTGGCAACGCTTGTTAAAGAGGAGATGGAGCGGGCGGGAAAGGAGCTTTTAAAAGAAGTTCCAGTTAGGGTGGATATTGCTGTCTCCGACAGCTGGGAGCATTAAAGACAGGGTATAGCGTATAGCGTGTAGGGTATAGGGTATAAAATATATATTAGCGGCAGGATTTAGCAATCACTAGTTGACACTGCTAGTGTGGTAAACTAAAATTAAATTGAAATGATTTGCCAACGCTGTGGTGAAAGACAAGCCATTTTCCAGATGCATCAGATCGTTGATGGTCAACCATCGATTGTCTATCTTTGTGAGGTTTGCGCTCAGGAGCTACAAGAAGGGGCGCAGCAAACAACCTATCTTGATCGCTATGGGCGTGATCTTACCCGTTTGGCTGAAGAAGGGAAGCTTGATCCTGTAATCGGAAGGGAGAACGAGATTGAGCGAATTATCCATATCTTATCCCGTAGAAAAAAGAATAATCCTGTCTTGATTGGAGATCCGGGGGTAGGGAAGACGGCGATCGTTGAGGGTTTGGCGCAGCGGATTGTTGATGGAGATGCCCCCGAAACGCTTCAAGAGAAGCGGATCGTTGCCCTAGATTTGGCTTCGATGCTTGCCGGTGCCTCTCACCGAGGTGAGTTTGAAGAGCGGTTGAAGAAGACGATTGAAGAGGTAGTTGAGGCGGAAGGCCAGATTATTCTTTTTATCGATGAGCTTCACACCGTTGTTGGAGCTGGGGCTGCTCAAGGAGCGATTGATGCCTCAAATATGTTAAAACCCGCTTTAGCGCGCGGAGAGCTGCAATGTGTGGGAGCAACCACCCTTGATGAGTATCGGAAATACGTAGAGAAAGACGGAGCGTTGGAACGCCGGTTCCAGCCACTGATCATCAATGAACCTTCAGTTGAGGAGACGATTGAAATCCTTGACGGGTTGAAGTCACGTTACGAAGAGCATCATAAGGTTCGGGTTTCGCCGGATGCGATCAAAGCCGCAGCGGAACTTTCTGATCGTTACATTGCTGATCGTTTTCTCCCGGATAAAGCGATCGATCTTTTAGATGAAGCTTGTGCCCAAGTACGGTTAGCACAGATTCAAACGACGAAGGTAGAGATAAGAAGACCAGGAAAGGTAGAGGTGGTCGTGCCTCGCACGGTTACTGAGGAGATTGAGAAGTTAAGAGCCACGCCGCGAAAGACGGTTGTTGATATGGAACGGCTTGAGGAGTTAGAGCTTGCACTTGAGCACAAGGTTGGAAAATGGCAGTTGGAAAAAGTTGAAAGTATTCCCGAGGTTATCGGAAGGGATATTGCGCGAATCGTTGCCCAAGCTACTGGGATTCCCGTTGAGGATCTGGCGGAGGATGAGCGCAAAAAGCTCAGTCACCTTGAAGAGCGGTTACATCAAAGAATCGTTGGTCAGGAGGAAGCCGTAAAAGTTGTCTCTGAGGCTATTCGGCGCTCCCGCGCTGGCTTAAAAGATCCCAACCGTCCAATTGGTTCTTTTATCTTTCTTGGCCCAACTGGAGTAGGGAAAACCGAAACGGCAAAGGCACTGGCAGAAGTTCTTTATGGAGATGAGGAGCTGATGGTTTGTCTTGATATGTCGGAGTATGGGGAGCGACACACCGTTTCGCGGTTGATCGGTTCTCCTCCAGGGTATGTCGGATTTGAGGAAGGAGGGCAACTTACGGAGATTGTTCGGCGCAAACCGTTCTCGATTATTCTTTTGGATGAGATCGAAAAGGCTCACCCGGATGTTTTTAATCTTCTTCTTCAGATTCTTGAGGATGGGCGGTTGACTGACGGTCATGGGAAAACAGTCGATTTCAAAAACACCGTTTTGATTATGACCTCCAATGTTGGGACAAGCACCATCTCTGAGAAGAAATTCGGTTTTGGGGATGAAAAAGAGGTACGAAAAAGCTACGAAGAGCTGAAGGGGGAGCTTCTTGAGCATCTGCGAAAAAGCTTCCGCCCAGAGTTCCTCAACCGGGTTGATGAGATTGTCGTCTTCCATCCCCTAACAGAGAAACACGTCCAGAAGATCGCTGACCTTCTTTTGGAGAAGAGTAGGCGGCTTCTGGTTGAGCGGGGAATTCAACTTGAGGTGGTAGCCCGGGCGAGGAACTATCTCGCCGAAAAGGGTTTTGATCCGAACTTTGGTGCTCGGCCACTTAGGCGGTTGATTCAAAGAGAGGTGGAAAATCCGATCTCTAACCGAATTATCTCGGGTGAATATCGCGAGGGCGACACTGTTGAGGTTGACCTTGTTGGGAAAGATCTTGCCTTTAAGATTAAAAAGCGCGTCCCCCTTAAGGTTTAAGCGATAGATGAGGCGGGAAGAAGCTTTAAGAATCCTCCAACAAAATCTTAAGAATCAAAATCTTGCTCGCCACTGTTTTGCCGTTGAGGCTTGTATGCGTGCATTGGCCCGGCGATTTGGAGAAGATGAAAAGATGTGGGGGATTGTCGGCCTTATTCATGATGCTGATTATGAAAAAACAAAAGATAATCCTGAGGAACACACTCGTTTAACAGCGCGGTGGCTGAAGGAAGCGGGAGAGGACGAGAGGATTATCGCCGCCGTTTTGAGTCATAATTTTGACTACACAGGGGAGAATTCTCCCCGAACCAAGATGGATTGGTCGCTTTATTGTTGTGATGAATTAACCGGTTTTATTGTCGCTGTTGCTCTCGTTCGTCCGGATAGGAAGTTATCTTCCGTGACGGTAGAGTCGGTTTTGAAGAAGTTCCCCGAGAAGGCGTTCGCCGCTGCCGTGAAGCGAGAGCAGATTCAAAAGTGTGAGAGACAGTTGAGTATTTCTTTACCGGAATTCGTCAAGCTCTGCCTTATCGCAATGCAGGAGATTGCAGCGGATCTGGGGCTGTAGTAATGGAGATTGAATCTTTAAGAGTAGGGCAGTTGGAAACAAACTGCTACCTTGTTTTTTGCCCAAAGACAAAGGAAGCAGTGATTATTGATCCCGGTGATGCCGGAGATTTTATCAGCCAAAAAATTCTTGATCTTAAGCTTAAGCCGAAGCTAATCCTGGCAACTCACGGACACTTTGATCATATTTTGGCGGTAACGGAACTAAAACTCGCTTTTAACATCCCCTTTCTGATGCATAAGGATGACCTTTTTCTTCTGAAGCGGGTAAAAAGAACCGCGGAGTATTTTCTTGGGTACCCGGCCGATCTGCCTCCTGTAGTTGATCGGTATCTTACAGAAGGTGAGAGCATCATGTTTGGGAAAGAGAAACTGAAGGTGATTGAAACTCCCGGCCATACTCCCGGTGGTATTTGTCTCTATAGTTCGACATCACACCTCCGAGGTGGTGTTGCGCCTGCGGCACACCTCGGAGGTGAGGGAAACGGAGGGATTCTCTTCTCCGGCGATACCCTTTTCTGTCAAGGAGTAGGAAGAACGGACTTTTCCTACTGCTCTTATAAAGATCTGATGAAATCACTCCAGAAGCTGTTCAAGCTTCCTGGCAAAACGGTTGTCTATCCGGGTCATGGTTCTGAGACCAATCTTGTAGCAGAGCAATCTTTCTTCAGAAAAGTAGCTTAATGTCTATTTGCTGTAAGGTGCTAAAGCAACCTTGTCCGCCTCGGGCGGATAAAGCGTTTGGATTTCGATGAGAAAACGGCACTTTAGGAAGCACCGTTTTCTGTTTTGAGGCAAGTTATCTTACCTCTTTCTCTTCTTTTTTCCTCCTTTGCGCTTTGCCACGCTCAATCACCTCCCTCCCGACTAATAAAAAGAGCCCTCGTGTGGGCTTTCGAGAACCCCCAAATAGTTTTGTACTGGGCAAGATAAGTCTTCTCCCACGTTTTCTATCTTAAAGATAAGGCGCTAAAGCAACCTTGTCCGCCTCGGGCGGATAAGGCGCTTGCGCAACCTTGTTCTTCACTTCGTTCAGGATAAAGATTTTTCAATATCTTTGTCAATACTTTAGTTTTGCGCTAATCTATAGTTGATGCCCAAGCCAAATAGGACAAAGTCCTACCGTCCTTTGGACGAAAGGAGGAGAGATGTCAAGAAGGGAAGAGTTAGAAAAAGAGGGTTGGAGAAAAAT
>CAYPTJ010000054.1:0-5903 GCA_964413845.1 uncultured Candidatus Saccharibacteria bacterium
AAAAGTCTTACCCCGCAGTTGATATCAAACCCAACCGATCCTGGGGAGATTACTCCACCTTGTTTGGGGTCGGTAGCAAAAACCCCGCCGATCGGACAGCCGTAGCCCCAGTGGGCATCGGGCATTGCTAAAGCGTAGCCGACAAGCCCTGGAAGCTGGGCAACGTTGGTTAACTGATCAATCACCCCCTCATCCATCTCCCTAAGGAGTTTTTCTGAAGCGAAGATCCTTGCCGGAACTTTCATCCCTGACTTGTAGGAAGTAGAAATCTCCCAGATATAAGGCGAGCTTGTTTTCTCGCAAGCTCGAAAATAGTTAGAGATTTTGGTTAGCGGTTTGTGCTCCACGTGCTCATTTTTGCACTGTGGAGCAGAAGAAAACAAGCTCCGCTTATTTTAGCAACTCTTGCTTTAAAGATGCGGGATGTCCTATAATACAAGCAGAACAATAAAGAAGGAGGAAGACGATGAGCCTTTTTGTTTCTGGCGATAAGGAATTCATACGGCAAAACTTTGCCCAAGTAGTCCAAAGGCGTCTTTCCGAGTTAGGGATGTCTCTGGTGGATCTTTCCAAGAAAACAGATCTGGCAGAAGCAGCGCTGAGGGGGGAAGTGGAAATTACCCTACCAGAGCTCCAGTGCGTTGTTGATGTCTTGTGGCCAGGTAAGGAATCATCGGAGGTTGATGAGCTTTGGCCATCCGACTCAACCGGACGTATCGGTACGGGCCGGCTGATTGTAGCAGCTGCCGAACTTGGTGTTTCCCTTCCTCAGATGCTAAGAGGTGATACGCCGGTCTAACTTTTTGCTCCTGGTCTTTCCTACCAGGAGCTTTTTTTGTTATATTCTTCCTCGTGAAGAACTTTTTTACCTCGGAATCAGTTACCGAAGGACACCCCGATAAGCTTTGTGATCAAGTTGCTGATGCTATTTTAGATGAAATTATAAGAGGAGACCCCAAGGCGCGGGTGGCAGTTGAGGCACTTGTGACCAATGGGGTGATGTTCATCGCCGGGGAGATTACCACCAACTGTTACATTGAAATCCCCGCTATCGCGCGGCGGGTGATTAAAGAGGTCGGTTACACCAAAGCCGAATACGGCTTCCACTATGATACGGCCGGGATTATCATGGCAATCCAAGCCCAATCATCGGATATCGCCCGAGGAGTTGATCGTTATAAGGAAACTGTGGGAGGAAAGATTGTGAGAGAGCGGCTTTCCGAGCTGGGAGCCGGTGATCAGGGTTTGATGATCGGTTACGCCTGTACAGAGACCCCCGAGCTGATGCCTCTTCCGATCGTTCTTGCCCATCGTCTCTGTCAGCGTTTGGCTGAGGTAAGGAAAAAGGGAATCGTGAAAGGCCTTCGCCCCGATGGGAAGTCGCAGGTGACAGTTGAATACAACGGTGGGAAGCCGAAACGGGTGGACACGATCGTCTTAGCCGCTCAACATGATCCAGATGTGGGACTTCCTCAGTTGAAAAAACAGTTGATCGAGAATGTCGTTCGGGTAGTGATTCCCAAAGGCCTTCTCGACCAAGGAACAAAATACCATATTAACGCCACTGGGCGATTTGTGACTGGAGGACCGAGGGCGGATACCGGTCTTACTGGGAGAAAGAATGTGGTTGATACCTACGGTGGCTACGCCCATCATGGTGGGGGATCACTTTCGGGTAAGGATCCGACAAAGGTGGATTGCTCTGGCCAATATATGGCCCGATATGCTGCTAAGAATGTGGTTGCCGCCAAGTTGGCGGAGAGGTGTGAGCTTCAGGTATCTTATGTCATTGGGGTTCCTGAGCCACTGGCGGTGAGTGTCAATACCTTTGGGACAGGGAAGGTGAGCGATGAACTTTTGACAGAAGTAGTGAGGAAGGTCTTCGATTTTCGGCCAGGAATGATTATCAAAAATCTTAAGCTTCGCCAGCCGATTTATCGCCAAGTAGCCTGTTATGGGCATTTCGGCCGTCCAGAGTTGGACCTGCCTTGGGAGAGAATAGATAAAATTGAGCGTCTCCACGAGGTTGTCAGCAAGCTGACAAGTTAACCTCTTAAATCTCCAAGAGAAACTTCCGGTATTCTTTGAGGGAAGAGCCGTTTGAAAAGGTAAGCGTAAAGATAACCGAAGATAAAACCACCGGCGTGGGCACCAAAGGCGATTCCACTCCCAACACCGCCAACAAGGCTTAAAGTGCTAAAAAGAAGTTGCATCAAAAACCAAAGGGCAAGGAGGCTAAAAGCGGAAAGCTCCATCACCCCAGCATATCGGGCGTAAGCTCTCACTCTCACTTTGGGGAAAAAGACAAGATAAGCCCCCAAAACCCCCGAGATTGCTCCTGAAGCACCAATTGCAGGGATGGTTGAATTCAAATTGGTGAGGAAGTGAGCTCCAGTTGCAAACACTCCAGAGAGAAGGTAGAAGAAAAGGTAGTGGAACCGGCCGAAAACTCCTTCAACATTATCTCCAAAAAGCCAGAGGTACCACATATTTCCAAAAAGATGATCAAACCCTCCGTGAAGAAACATCGCGGTAAAGACAGTGGTAACGCTTGCGGCGGTGGGGATAAAGCCAAAGTTTGTGATGAAAGACTCAAAGTTTCGGAGTGAGAAAAAGAAGACAAGGATGTTGATGGCAATTAAGGCAACGGTAACAAGGGGGCGGGAGAGCCGTGGATTGATGTCAGAGAGAGGGAAAAACATTTAGATATACGATCTTTGCTTCGCTCAGATCCGCATTTTCACTTCGCTCAAATGTCAAGAACAACCGTCGCTTTATAGCCTTCCTTTGTCTTCTGGATTCCAAACTGATGTTTGGTGACTGCTTTTACATCGGTTCGCAGTTCGTGACGATTAGGATCCAACTTCTCCCCAGCGATTACTCCCTTAAGTCTCCATTTGATATCTTTGGACGCGATCTCACGATCGCTAGCAAAGCCGCCTTCGCTTGCTTGTATTTCTATATCGAATTTGTTGAATACAAGCTGCTCGGCGTCTTTGTAGTAGATTAACTCATCAAGAAAATCAAAAAGAAGCTTATCTAAAGTTTCATTCTCCAGATTTACTGCTCGCTGTTCGCTGTTGGCTAATTGCTTTGTATTGACCTGTGTTTCTTCCAGAGCCTCGGCCGCGCTGATGAACAACTCTTCGGGGGTTTTTCCCGTTGCCTCAAAAGCGACATCAGCAGTAGCGATTTCTTCTAGAAACCGGTAGGACATCAAACTAATGATACCACCCTATCAGTGTTATTATTAACAAAGAATGCTTTCGTTTTTGGCCAAATTTCTGGATTCGAACGAGCGCGAGCTCAACAAACTACAACCGTCGGTTGAGCGGATTAACTCTTTTGAACCGCAGATTAAGAAGTTATCTGACCCAAAGCTAAAAGAAAAAACAGAGGAGTTCCGGCAGCAGTTGGAGAAGGGAAGGACTCTTGATGAAATTCTTCCAGAAGCGTTTGCAGTAGTAAGGAAGGCTTCGCGCCGCACCACCGGAATGCGCCACTTTGATGTGCAACTTGCGGCAGGGGTTGCCCTTCATCAAGGGAGAGTAGTGGAGCAGAAAACGGGGGAGGGGAAAACTTTATCCGCCACCTTAGCCCTTTATCTTAACGCCTTAACCGGTCGGGGAGCGCATCTTGTTACCGTTAACGATTATCTTGCCCGTCGTGATACGGAGTGGATGGGGCCGATTTATCACCTTCTTGGCCTAACGGTCGGGTGTCTCAATCACGAAAAAGCCTACCTTTATGATCCGGAAAGTGGGGGAGCGGAGGTGCTCCGGGGTCCGGAGGAGGTGGAAACTCCTGAGGAGATGGCGCTGGGTCAAGGACGGCATCTTCGGGAGGTTCCTCGGAGGGAGGCTTACCAGGCGGATATCACCTATGGAACCAACAATGAGTTTGGCTTTGATTATCTTCGCGACAATATGGTTTATGATCTCTCCCAAATTGTTCAGGTCAATCGCAAGGGGGAGGAAGGAGTTCACCACTTCGCGATTGTTGATGAGGTGGACTCAATTTTAATTGATGAGGCGCGGACCCCCTTGATTATCTCTGCCCCGGAGGAGGAGGCGACCCAAAAGTATTACCAGTTTGCCGATCTGGTAAAAAAACTTACTTCACAGATTGATTTTGAGATCGATGAGAAAGCCAGAGCGGCGACTCTCACCGAGGTAGGACTTCGAAAAGTAGAGCGGATGCTCGGTGTTCCCAACCTTTATCAACGTGACTTTGAGACGATTCACCATATTGAGCAGGCGCTTCGGGCACGGGCTCTTTATCACCGTGATAAGGATTACATCGTCAAGGACGGGGAAGTGATTATTGTTGATGAGTTTACCGGCCGGTTGATGTTCGGCCGACGCTACTCGGAGGGGCTGCATCAGGCGATTGAGGCGAAGGAGGGGGTGGAGATCAAGAGGGAGAGTAAAACCTTAGCGACAATCTCTTTCCAGAATTACTTTCGGATGTACGAAAAGCTCGCCGGGATGACGGGAACCGCGGCAACCGAGGCAGAGGAGTTTCACAAGGTTTACGGTCTGGATGTGGTTGTTGTCCCCACCAATGAACCAATGATCAGGGCTGATCATCCCGATATGGTTTACAAAACGATAGCAGGGAAGTTTAAAGCGGTGGTTGAGGAGATTGAGAGATGCCACGAGAAAGGCCAGCCGGTTCTGGTTGGAACCACTTCAATTGTGAAGAACGAGCTTCTCTCCAAACTCTTAAAGCGAAAGGAGATTCCTCACGAGGTCTTAAATGCCAAGCATCACGAGAAGGAGGCGTATATCCTCGCCAAAGCAGGAAAGAGGGAGGCGGTAACGGTTGCTACCAACATGGCTGGGCGAGGGGTCGACATTAAGCTTGAGGAGGGAGTGGTTGAGCTTGGAGGGCTGCATGTTGTTGGAACCGAGCGGCATGAGGCGCGGCGGATTGATAACCAGCTTCGAGGGCGCTCTGGCCGTCAGGGTGATCCCGGTTCCTCCCGCTTCTTTGTTTCTCTTCAGGACGATCTGATGCGAATCTTTGGGGGAGAAACAGTTGAGCGGCTGATGGATCGGTTCGGGTTGGAGGAGGATGTCCCGGTGGAGAGCGGTTTGGTTTCCAAAGCGATTGAAAATGCCCAAAAAAAGGTCGAGGGATTTAACTTTGATCTTCGAAAGCAGCTGGTGGAATACGATGACGTGATGAACAAGCATCGGGAGATCATCTATGCGCTGCGCCGCAAAATCCTGGAGGGCGGGGAGGCCCGCCTCGACTCGCGAGATGGAGTCGACGCGAGGCGGGAGATGAAACAGTGGCTTTTAGAGAAAATCGCACCATTTTCTTCAGAGATCACAAAGATTTGGGAGGAGCGAGAGAAGAAGCTTGGGGAAGTTTGGGGTAAGATCGCCCAGCAGCTAACCCTCCAAGCCTTTGATCTTTTGTGGCTTGAACATATCGAGACGATGGCCGATCTTCGAAGTGGGATTGGCCTTCGGGGTTATGGGGGACAGGATCCACTGGTTGAGTACAAGAAAGAAGCGCGGCTTCTGTTTGACCGTCTTGTTAATGAGATTTGGGGGACTGTTGCTGACCGGTTAACACGGGTTGAAATCAAACGGAGGGAGGAAATTCCCTTGGCGCAAAGGGAGCAAGAGGTAGTTTTGCAACATCCTTCGGCAACGCTTGGGACAGGTCCTGCTGCAACGTACTCACAGGAACAGGAGAGGGGAACGATTGGAACTGTTGTTCGGAAGGGAAAGAAGATTGGCCGCAACGATCCCTGCTGGTGTGGTTCCGGGAAAAAGTGGAAGAAATGCCACTATCCTGAACCTCCACCGGCCTAGGAGTTTATAAAAAATGAAAAAGATCAATAGGGAAATCAAAAATGGTAGAGAGATAACAAATGTACGGATCCGGGT